>CAKZUT010000070.1 GCA_937922185.1 uncultured Neomegalonema sp. | reverse complement strand
TGCAGAATGCCGCGCCAAGGGGGCAAAAGCGAGGCCGCCGAGCCAAGGCAATCGCCCGAAGAAGAAATGCTGCTGTCCCGAACGCAATGCGTCGCTGCGCGAGGCACGATGAAATGACGCTTTGCAGATGCGGGACCACCTATAATTTGCAGTCAACGCAAAGCATAAGGAGGCCCCGCATCGAGTGCGGGGCAGAGAAAAACTCTTGCAGGCAATTGCCCTGGCCGCTGAGCCGCTTCAGCGTTCGTTTCGCCGCCCCAGCAAACGCTCCAGCACGATGGAGGTGCGCGGGCGGTAGGTGTGGGGGGTCTTGTAGTCGCTGAGCGGCCTGCGGGTCATGCGCCACAGTCCGAAAATCATCAGCGTGGCATGGGCCGCGCCGATATAGGCGAACATCGCCGCAGGGCCGTACATATCAATCAGTTCCGAGGCCAGCAGCGGCGAGATCACCGCGCCGATTCCATACATCATCACCAGCGAGGCGTTCAGCTCGACCACGAAATCCGCATCCGCATAGTCATTCGCATGGGCCGCGCTGACCGAATAAAGCGGGAAGGAACAGGCCCCGAAAAAGAACGAGGCGGTCAGCAATTCGGGAAAACTCTGCACGGTCGGGCGTGTCACGAAGAAGGCGCAGGACAGGAGGGCCAGAACCGATACGACGATCAGCAGCTTTCGCCGGTCCATCTTGTCCGAGAAATAGCCCATCACCGGCTGTGCCAGCGCCCCGCCCAGCACCGCCGCCGCCAGGAACAGGCCGATCTGAGCGGGAAGCAGACCATTCACGTCGCCGTAGAGCGGCCCGACCATGCGGAAGCTGGATGTGGACAGCCCCACGGTCACCACTCCGGCGGCCCCGAGCGGTGACAGGCGCACGGCCCTGACTACGCGCAGTCTGGGGGTGGTGGGGGAGGGCGGAGCCTTGGCCTTGGTCAGCGTCAGAGGCATCAGCGACAGGCACAGGAAACAGGCGATGACGTTGTAGGAGACGTAGGATGCCGGCTCCAGCCCCGCGATCATCACCTGTGCGATCAGCGATGCGGAGAGATCCACCACGCGATAGGTGCTGGAGATGCGGCCCCGGTTCTCGTTCGTCGCCTTGGCCTGCAACCAGCTTTCCGCGACCGTATAGGCCCCGGCCACCATTGCGCCGGTCGCGATTCGCAGGATCGCCCAGACCGCCGCGCTCTCGAAGACGGGATGCAGCAGGGCGCTGATCGCGCCCATGGAGGCGAAGACCGCGAAGGCCCGGCTGTGCCCGACCCGCGCCATGATCGCCGGGGTGATGAGGCAGCCGAGGATGAAGCCGACGAAATGCGCCGATCCGAGCATCCCGATCTCGCGATTCGAGAACCCGAGCGCCCGCCCCGACAGGGCATCAAGCGGGCTGAGCGTGCCCGCCCCCAGTTGCACGAAGGCAATGGAGAGAAAGAGGGCGGCGAAGGAGATGGTGAGGCGCATGGGAAGGAACTCCCGGAAACGGTATCCCCATCAACCGCGTGGCCGGGAATGCCGCAAGCCCATTTGCGACAAAGTGACCGAATCGACCGTATAGATAAAAAAAGCGCGGCCCCGGAAGGGACCGCGCCGAACAGGGCCAGCAAAAGAAAGATCTTACTTGATCTTGCCTTCCTTGAACTCGACATGCTTGCGCGCGACGGGATCATATTTGCGAACCGACATCTTCTCGGTCATGGTGCGCGCATTCTTGCGGGTCACGTAGAAGAACCCGGTTCCCGCCGTCGAGTTGAGGCGAATCTTGATCGTGGTCGGTTTGGCCATCGGGAGTCTCCGAAAGAAAAAGAGGCCGCATGGCGGCGTGTTGCGCGTTGCCTAGCGCCGGAACCCGGCGAAAGTCAAGTGCAGCGGTGTTCCGGGTGTCGGCGGGGGGCACGAGCGGCCCCGGACCGAATCCGGGGCTGCACAGGCGGTGTCAGGCCGCGCGTTTGACGAGAACGTCGGACAGGCGCTCGGCGGCGGCTTTTTCCTCGATCTTCTCGACCATCGCCACTTCGCGGGTCAGGCGCTCGAAGGCCGCTTCATAGAGCTGACGCTCGGAATAGGACTGCTCGGGCTGATCCTCGGCGCGGTGGAGATCCCGCACGACCTCGGCGATGGAAACGAGATCGCCGGAATTGATCTTCTGTTCGTATTCCTGCGCCCGGCGCGACCACATCACGCGCTTGACCCGCGCGCGGCCCTGAAGGGTATCGAGCGCCTTGGTGATGGTGGTCTTGTCGGACAGCGGGCGCATCCCGCAGCTCTTGGCCTTGGCGGTGGGCACACGCAGGGTCAGCTTGTCTTTCTCGAAGGAAATGACGAACAGTTCCAGTTTCGCCCCGGCGATCTCCTGCTCCTCGATGGAGGTGATGCGACCGACCCCGTGGGCGGGATAGACGATATATTCGTTGGCGCGGAAAGCGGCAGACTTGGTAGATTTTGCCATCGTTCATTCGTCTCCGATGTTATTTCTTTGTCGTGCCACCACGCAATCCTGACGAACGGAGGGATCGAACTGTGCCATGAAAGGACACTTTTCGGATCGGTATCGCGCAAAAAGAGAACCAGTACCGGCTAATCCACCGTACCAGCGCGATGAGTTTCGTTCAGTCAAATGTGAATGACACCCTACACATAGCACAAAACGACCCTTTCTTCAAGAAAACATGCATCTTTCGGGTCAGCTTCCGCGAGTGTCGCAGTGCAGCATCCCTGCCGGAAGGCATCGCGCAGCCGGAGAAAAATCAGGGCGAGCAAAAAGAATTTCACTCCAGGGGTGCCCTTAGGGCATCCGTTAACGGACTCTACACCATGATTCGCGATTGGATGGGACGTTCTGTCCGGTGAAGAGCATTGTGCGAAAGGGAAACATCGTGTTGTGTACGCGCCTGAAGACCCTCCCCCTGAGAAGGCTGCCCCCCAAATGAGTGCGCTCCGTGAGAGTCATGCCGATAACCCCGGTGAACCCGATAGCGGCGTACCCGCCCGCGACTGGATCAGGATACTGGCCCGATACCGCGAGCCGGTGCTGTGGCGCAGCTTCTACGAAATCGCGGTGACGGCCATTCCGTTCGTGCTGCTGTGGATCACGTCCTATCAGGCGTATCTCATCAGCTTCTGGCTCAGCCTGCCGGTCTCGATCCTCGCCGCGTTCTTTCTGGTGCGGCTGTTCCTCATCCAGCATGATTGCGGGCATATGGCCTTTTTCCGCGACAAGCGGGCGAATGACTGGGTGGGGCGCATTCTGGGCGTGGTCACGGTCACCCCCTACGAGGTCTGGCGCAAGAACCATGCGGTCCATCACGGGGCTTCGGGCAATCTCGATAACCGGGGCACCGGCGACCTGATGACCCTGACGGTGCGCGAATACCACGCGCGCGGATTATGGGGACGGTTCCTCTATCGCGCCTATCGCCATCCCCTGACGCTGTTCGTGGTGGGGCCGGTCTATGTGTATATCTTCGAGAACCGCCTGCCGCTGGGCTATATGAAGCAGGGCCGCTACTGGCTGAGCGCGATGGGCACGAATGTCGCGATGCTGGCCGTGGGGGGCGCGATCTCCTGGTATATCGGCGTCATCCCCTTCCTTGCCGTGTTCCTGCCCGTCACCCTGATCGCCGCCGCGATGGGCATCTGGCTGTTCTACGTGCAGCACCAGTTCGAGGAAACGCACTGGGACCCGCAAGAGGACTGGCAGGTCCATGAGGCGGCACTGCACGGGTCATCGCATTATGTGCTGCCCCAGCCGCTGAAATGGCTGACCGCCAATATCGGCATCCACCATGTCCACCATCTCTACAGCCGCATCCCGTATTACCGGCTGTCCGAGGTGCTGCGCGAGCATCCCGAACTGGGGGAGATCAGCAAGCTGACCCTGTGGGAAAGCTTTGCCTGCGTGAAGTTGCAGCTCTGGGACGAGAACCGCCGCAAGCTCGTCTCCTATGCCGAGGCACGGCAGGGGCTGACGGCGGCCTGACCTAACGGGGCACCAGCGCCCAGTAGTCCAGATCGAGCAGCACGTCCCCGGCGTATTTGCCGTCCTCCCCGCGCAGGCGGGGGGACTCGGCCCGACCCCTCGTCGCGACAAGCCGCAGGCGCAATGCCCCGACCCCCGGCACATCGAGCGCCGCACGGTCCAGCACCTCCGACCATGCATAGACGGTATCGCCCGCGAAGCAGGGGTTCACATGGCTGCCCCCGTTGATCGCCGCGATCATCTGGGCATTCGCGAGGCCGTTGAAGCTGAGCGCCCGTGCGAGGCTGATGACATGGCCGCCATAGATGAGGCGTCGTCCGTCCTCGCGCGCCTCGGTGTTGAAATGCACTCTGGCGGTATTCTGCCACAGCCGCGTGGCCATCATGTGCTCGGCTTCCGAAATCGTGACCCCATCCACATGGTCGATGATTTCGCCCGTTTCGTAATCGTCGAGGCGATACGGTTCTCCGGCCAGATCGAAATCATAGTTCTGGAAGCCGAATCCCTCGGCGGGCAGGGTGAGGTCTTCGGGCGCGACCGCCTCCGCCAGATCGGGCACGGTGGTCGCCGGGGCGGGGCTGTCCGGGTCGCGCTTGTGGACCATCACCCAGCGCACCCAGGTCAGCACGTCCTCGCCCGTCTGGTTGCGCGCGGTGGAGCGGACCCAGACGATGCCGGTCCTGCCGTTGGAATTCTGCTTGAGTCCGATCACCTGCGATGTCGTGGCCAGCGTATCGCCGGGAAAGACAGGGGCCAGAAACCGGCATTCCGCATAGCCGAGATTGGCGAGCGCATTGAGCGAGATGTCCGGCACCGTCTTGCCGAAGGCCACATGAAACCCGATCAGGTCTTCCAGCGGGCTTTCGGGCAACCCGCAGTCGCGGGCGAAGGGGTCCGACGAATAGAGCGCGAAGCGCGTGGGGTAGAGCGCCGTGTAGAGCGCCCGGTCCCCTTCGGTCATGGTGCGCGGTGTCGCATGGACGAGGGTGTCGCCCACGGAGAAATCCTCGAAGAAATTGCCGGGATTGGTCTTGCCTGCGGTCATGGTGCCCTCGTGTCGGAAACTGGAGTCATTCTCGATCAGGCCGGGTCATCAAATGCGCCGGATGCTGCATGTCGCGGGCCGTGCGTTTGATGACATTGTGCGGCTCCACCTCATCGAGACCGGCTGTAAGCCGCAGCCTTAATGTGAAACGCGGGCAGGTTGAACTACAGAAAATCGTGCGGGGGCGGTTTCTGCGACGCATGACGCCCGGACTGTCCGTGGTCGCTCTGTTCCGGCCCGGAAGGCAGGGGATCACCTGTTGATATCGTCGCGGATGATCCTGGTTTCGTTGCGGCGCGGGCCGAACCGGAAGCGCAGGGCGAGGGTGGCGATGAGGGACAGCGCACCGAAGGTGGCCAGCGCCCAGGGAAAACTCTGTCCGAAGGTGACGCCGAGCGCCAGCAGGATGCCGATAGCCGTCGCGCCGATCGTCATCCCCGCGAAGACGAAAGCGGGGGCGAGGGTTTCCAGAATGGCCAGCGTCAGGGCGAAGGCGATCCAGACCCACCAGATCGTCCAGTAGGTCATGGCTTTTTCCTGAACATATCGAAGGCCTCGCCGAATACTTCCATGGCGCTGGAGGGCAGAAGGATGGTCTGCTTGCCCTCGCCCCGCGCGAATTCGCCTATCGCCTCGACCTGCTTGAGCGCGACCCGGTACTGGGCGGATTCCAGACCGTGTTCCTTCAGTGTCGCGGCGACGACACCGGTGGCGTAGGCTTCGGCATCCGCTTCGACACGCCGGGCTTTGGCGGCCTGTTCGGCGGCATAAAGCCTGGCATCGGCCTCCAGTTCGACCGAGCGGCGCTGACCCTCGGACCGCGTGACAGCGGCGCGCCGCTCGCGCTCGGCATTGAGTTGCTGGAGCATGGCGTCGCGGGTCGCCTGATCGAGATTGACGTCGAGAATCTCGGCGCGCGTCACCTCGATCCCCCAGTCATCGACGGCGGCCTCCACATTCTTCTTGATGGTGTCCATCAGGACCGAACGGTTGGACTGCACCTCGTCCAGTTCCCCGCGCCCGATCTCGGCCCGCACGATCCCGGCGACGGTCGTGGCGATGGCCGCGTCCACGTCGCGGATGCGGTAGACGGTCTTTTCGGGTTCGAGAATGCGATAGAAGACGCTGGTATCGACCTGCACGAGCACGTTGTCGGAGGTGATGGCGTCCTGACTGGCCGTCGGTAACTGCCGTTCGAGAATCGATACCTTATGGGCGACCCGGTCGAGAAACGGGATGACGAAATTGATGCCCGGCGACAGGACGGATCGCAGGCGTCCGAAACGCTCCACGACATGCTGTTCGGATTGCGGGACAATCCGAATGCCCTTCATGATGAGGACGATGAGCAGAACCGCCAGAAGGAGCGGGACAATGGTGCCCCCGCCAAGCCGGTTCGGCAGGTCGAACAGCAAATCGTAATCCATAGGTGCGGATTCCCCGAATGGTCGCATGGAGGACTGTAGCAGGGAAAAGCGTACAGCCTGCGGCGGCGGGGTCAATCGTATGGTCGTCGGGAAGAGATGGCGGTGGGACAGGGATTCGAACCCTGGAGACGGTTTCCCGCCTACACACTTTCCAGGCGTGCGCCTTCGACCACTCGGCCACCCCACCGTTCGGAGGCGTCTGTACACGCCCCGCTATCGTCTTCGCAAGTCTTGTACGAGCCTAGGGTTGAGATTGTGCGAA
Organism: uncultured Neomegalonema sp.; assembly: GCA_937922185.1. Lineage (GTDB taxonomy): Bacteria > Pseudomonadota > Alphaproteobacteria > Rhodobacterales > Rhodobacteraceae > JAHDDY01. Next base: position 71,151 of record CAKZUT010000070.1, on the reverse strand, counting down.
TGTCGGGCATTTCAGCCTGTATAAGCTGCCTCGTTCGCTTCCAGACGGGCGCTTTCCCATGCCAGCATCGCGCGCTTGACCGGCAGGCCCCAGTGATAGCCGCCCAGCTCGCCGGATTTGCGGAGGGCGCGGTGACAGGGAATCAGCCAGGATACGGGGTTGCGCCCTACGGCAGTGCCCGCCGCGCGCACGGCGGCGGGATTGCCGATGCGGGCGGCGATGTCGGAATAGGTGGTGACATGGCCGGAGGGAATCGCCATGAGCGCCTCCCACACCTTGATCTGAAAGGGCGCGCCGAGGACGGCGAGATGCACGCCGTTGCCTCCGCCTCCGAAGATTTCATGCAGCATCGCCGTCGCCCGTGTTCCGTTCTCGCGATAATGCGCTTCGGGCCAGCGCCCGCGCATATCCGCCATGGCCGCCATGCGCCCGCATTCCGCCGTGAAGGCGAGACCGCAGATGCCGCGCTCGGTCCACAGTACCAGACCGTCCCCGAAAGGCGTGTCGCCATGGCCCCATGCGATATCGAGACCCGCGCCGCCCTTCGCGAACTCTCCGGGGGTCATGGCCTCCCAGCCGACGAAGAGGTCATGCAGACGGCCCGGCCCCGACAGGCCGGTATCGAGCGCCGTGTCGAGCAGGCTGTGCCGTTGGCGCAGCAGGGTTCTGGCATGGCCGAGGGTGAGATATTGCTGGTATTTCTTGGGGCTGACCCCGACCCAGCGGGAGAAGAGGCGCTGAAAATGCCCCGGACTGAGGCCGAGATGGGCGGCCACGTCGTCAAGGCCGGGCCGGTCGTCGCGGGTGCTGTCGATGAAGCGGATCGCCTCCGCCATGCGTGCGTAATCATCCGACATTGTTGCTGTCATCGCTGCCTCCGGCGTTCAGTGCTGCGCGATTACAGCTATGCGAGAGGGGACGGCTGCGCCACCCGGTTCCTGCGCTCAGGCAAAGAAGCGGGAGAGGGCCGTGGCCGTGGCCGTCGGGTTCTCCTCGGGCAGGAAATGGCCCGAGGGGATCGCCTCGCCGCGCAGGTCGTGGCACCAGTCGCTCCAGACATCGAGCGGTGTCTCGGCACTGCCGGCGATGCCGCTGTCCCCCCAGAGCACGAGGGTGGGGGCCTCGATTCGATCCCCCGACGCGCGAGAGGCGAGGTCGTGGTCGAGATCGACGGTCGCCCCGGCACGGTAATCGTCGCACATGGCCCTGAGCCGGACAGGATCGGTGAAATTGAGGCGGTAGGCGGCCATCGATGCCGCCGGGAAACAATCGAGCGACTGTGATTGCGTCCAGCTTTTCAGCGTCCATTCCAGCCAGAAATCCGGTGCGCCGCCGATCAGGGTTTCAGGCATGGGGGCGGGCTGGGCCAGGAACGCCCAGTGATAGATCTTCAGGGCAAAGTCGCGATCCATCTTCGCCCAGTAATCGGAGGTGGGGAGGATATCGAGAACGGCGAGCCGCCTGACCCGGACCGGATGATCGAGGGCCATGCGATAGGCGACGCGACCGCCCCGGTCATGTCCGGCCACATCGAAGGACGGGAATCCGAGCGTTTCCATGACGTCGATCATCGACGCGGCCATGGCCCGCTTCGATGCGGCTTCTGCATTCGCCGGGGGCTGGCTGTCGCCGTAACCGGGCAGGTCGGGGATGACGAGCGTGTGCGACCCGGCCAGTGATTCCGCAACGGGTCGCCACATCGCCCCGGTTTGCGGGAAACCGTGCAGCAGCAGGAGTGGAGGTCCGCTGCCGAGCACGGTCGCCGCAATGGTGCCGCCGCAGGTCTGGATGCGGTGGCCCATGCCGTCGTCGGGGATCAACCCGCCTCGCGCACGTCAAGGCCCAGTTCGCGAACCTTGCGATAGAGCGTGGACCGCCCGATCCCGAGGCGTCGCGCGATCTCGGACATATGGTTGGAATACTTGCGAATCGCGAGGTGGATCATGTCCGCCTCCACTTCCGCGAGTGTCCGCAGGTGACCTTCGGAGTCGAAAGGCGTCACGCCCCCGTTCGCCCCGCCGCCATGCAGGCCCTCACCGTCGATGATGAGAGTGTTCTCGTCCTCGGCGGCACCGGAAATGCCCACGATCTGCGGGAAGTCGTGCAGGGTCAGCAACTCGCGGTCGGACAGGACAACGGCGCGGTAGACGCAGTTCTCAAGCTGACGGACGTTTCCGGGCCAGCGGTATCCGGTCAGCATGTCGCGGGCCGATGCCTCGATGCCACGCACGGTCTTGCCTTCCTCGGCGGCGAATTTGCGGATGAAGTAGTCGATCAGCTCGGGGATGTCCTCCTTGCGCTCGCGCAGGGGGGGCAGGTTCAGCGGGAAGACATTGAGACGGTAATAGAGGTCTTCGCGGAAGGTGTTTTCGGAAACGAGCTGTTGCAGGTTCTTGTTCGTCGCCGAGATGAGGCGGATATCGACCTTGACCGGCTTGGCACTGCCGACGGGATCGACTTCGCCTTCCTGAATGGCGCGCAGCAGTTTGACCTGCACCTGCGGAGGCAGTTCGCCGACCTCATCGAGGAAGAGGGTGCCGCCGTCGGCCTCCTGAAACTTGCCGATCTTCTTGGCCGTGGCCCCGGTGAAGGAGCCTTTCTCGTGTCCGAAGAGAATCGATTCGACCAGATTTTCGGGAATGGCTCCGCAATTGACCGCGATGAAGGGCTTGCCGGAGCGGTCGGACGCACCCTGAATGGCGCGGGCCATGACTTCTTTACCGACACCTGATTCGCCTTCGATCAGGATCGGGATGTTCGACTGCGCCGCGCGTTCGGCCAGCATGATCGACTGGCGCATCACGAGGCTTTTCGCGATCAGGTCGGAGAACAGCAGGCGATTGTCCGACTTGCGCGAGAGGCGGGATATCTCACCGGCCAGAACGTTCATCTTGAGCGAGTTCTGGATCGAGACCTGAAGGCGCTCGGGGCTGGCGGGCTTGACGATGAAATCATTTGCCCCGGCCTGCATGGCCTGAACCACGGTCGTGACCGATCCGTTCGCGGTCAGCACCACGACGGGCAGCCCCGGTATCTCGGGACGGATTTCCTCAAGAACATTGATTCCGCTGATGCCGGGCATGACCAGATCGAGCAGCATGAGGTCGATTCCCGCCCCTTTCGGTCCGCGCAGCGTGTCGAGAGCCTGCTTGCCGTCTGATGCGGTGATGGCGCGATATCCCTGCGCGCTGATCACGGATTCCAGCAGGCGGCGCTGGGCGGGGTCGTCGTCTACGATAAGAATTGTCTGTGCCATTTTCCCTCTGGGTGTAGCGTTCCGGTCATCCCAGCCACTAACGATATGATCCTCGCCGGATAAGAGCAGCTCCCGATTATGGGGGCCTGTACCCTTACGAAATTCCAAAGCCGTACATACTATGTTGCCCGATCCTGACTAAAATCGAAAAAAATCACGATCCGGTGGCATATCCTGTAACAACGGTATCTCAATTCGAAACAGCAGGGAAATAGTTAACAAAAGGTTAACCGTGGCTGAATTCTGTTTGCGACGTCCCGAATCGAAACGATGAGGGCTTCGATACTCAACCCGGAGACTGTGCCTTCAGTGCTACGCAGTCCTAAAAACGCGGCGTGTTCATGCATTGCTTGCAGTGAAGCAATTGCACTCCGCGCTAAAACATGACAATCAGAAGGCAAGTGGGTGCTCCGGGGTCTTCTCAATGCCCCGTCTGTCCGCTGACGATAAAGAAATACGGTGTAACGCAAAGTTGACGGAGAGAGGGATGAAAACTCTATCCCGCATTATGGCCGCTACAGCTCTCGTGAGCGTGGTGGGCTGCGGCAAACTACCCGGATCTAGCCTTGGCGGGACGTTCCAGGTCGAGCCATTCCTCGGTATTGGAATCCCGACGGAGGGTCTCGACTTTCCCGCCCAGACCTACAGCGCCGCACTCGCGCGTGAATATCAGTCGCTGGCGCGCATCGCCGCGTCAGAAGACGTCAACTGGATCGACGCATCCGCCTACATGCAGAAGGGCTACGCAGCCCTTCGCGGAGAGCAGATTCAGCCGTGGGAGCCGTCGCTGCTCGGCCTTTCGGGCGAAGCGAATGCTGTCTATCAGCGCGTGATCAGCACGATCAACGGGAATGCCGGACGTAACCCGGTGGCCTGTGCCCGTGCTCTCGCGCTCTATGACAACTATGTCGAGGAACTGTCGGAAGGCGCTCATGCCTGTTCCGATCCTGCCGCGATCCTTGCGGAACTCGACAGCCAGCTCAACGCCTGTGGCCATTCGGCAGCGCCTGCCTATGTGGCGCCTCCGCCTCCGCCGCCTCCGCCTCCGGCACCGGTGGTTCAGTACACGCCGCCTCCGGCACCGGCTCCGGCCCCTGTCGTGGTCGAGTACACGCCGCCACCGCCTCCGCCCCCGGCACCGGCACCGGCCCCTGTGGTCGAGTATACGCCTCCGCCGGCCCCTGCCGCCGTGGTCGAGTACACGCCTCCGCCGGCACCGGCTCCGGTCGTGCCCTTCGATGCCTGTTCGACTGTCACCGTTCCGGCCAACTGTACCTGTGACGGTGCGAGCGGCAACGCGATCCTGACCTGTGAAAAGGTCGTGACCCGTGAAGTGGTGAAAGAGGTCGAGGTTCCGAAGGAAGTGGTTCGCGAAGTGGTCAGGGAAGTTCAGGTTCCCTACACGCCGCCACCGCCCGCACCGGCACCGGCACCTGCGCCCGCAACACCCGATTACCCGTCGAACTACACGATCTACTTCGGGTATGACCGCTACGATCTGACGGCGGAAGCGCGTCAGGTGATCGACGAGGCCGTCGCGGCGTTCCGCGCCTATGCGGCTCCGTTCATGGACATCATCGGCCACACCGATACCCGTGGCTCGAAGTCCTACAACACGCGCCTCGCCCAGCGTCGCGCGGATGCGGTCGCCGGGGCGGTTTCCTCGCGCGGTGTTGACCGGAGCGCCCTGCGCGTTTCGGCGAGCAGCGAACTGGACCCTGCCGTCACGACCGGAGACGGCGTGCGCGAGGCCCTCAACCGTCGCGTCACGATCACGATCGCCCAGTAAGCGATCCGACCACAAAAGAGATGAAGCCGCCCCGGATCGGGGCGGCTTTTTTCGTTTTTAGGGATGCCGGGGTTCCGTCGCCCGTGAAAAAGCCCATATCCGGGAGGAGACTGACCTTTTCCCATTCCGCCTTGACGGAGGACAGGATGACCGCTCCCGTACGCCCCTTTGCCCTTGCTCTTGTGCTGATGGCGCTTTCTCTGCCGGCATCATCGGCGGAACAATCCTCCGAGCAGGCGCGGCCCGCCCAGACACAGGACGAGACCCTGAAGGAACTCGAACGCAAGGCCGATGAACTTTCGGAGACCGCCCGTCGCACGATTGAAGAATTCGTTAACCTCGTCGGCCCCATGCTGACCCGGCTGTCCCGACTCATCGAGGGTCTGCCGACCTACGAAACCCCCGAAGTTCTTCCGAACGGCGACATCATCATTCGCCGCAGGCACGACCCGGTGACCCCCGATACCGGCACCGGGGATGACGACGGCCTGACCGAGACCTGATCCAATCCCCTCCAGGAGCCTCCATGACCCACGCCCTCTCCCTTCCCGCCATGGCCCCGGACGGAGCGACCGCCTCCGCCTCCGACACGCTCGGTGTCCTGCCCGTCTGGGATCTGTCCGATCTTTTCCCGGCCCCCGACTCGCCCGAACTGGAAGCGGCCTTCGAGCAGGCCGAAGCGGGGGTGACGGCCATCGCGGCGGCACAGGGAACCCTCGCCGATCTGAGCGGTGATGCGCTGGCCGATATCGTGGTGCGGTACGAGGCGCTTTCGGAAACGCTCGGGCGCATCATGTCCTATGCGGGCCTGCGCTATTATGCGGATACGAGCGATGCGCTGGCCGGGAAATTCCTCGGTGACTGTCAGGCGCGGGTCACGGACATCTCGGGCCGGATCGTCTTTTTCAGCCTCGAACTGAATGCTGTCGATGAGGAGGCGCTGGCCGCCAAGCTGGCCGAAAGTCCCGCGCTGGCGCGCTACCGGCCCTGGCTCGACCGCCTGCGGGCGATGAAGCCGTATCAATTATCGGACGAGCTTGAACGCTTTCTGCATGACCAGAGTGTCGTGGGGTCGAGCGCCTGGGTGCGGCTCTATGACGAGACGCTGGCCTCCCTGCGTTTCGATGTCGATGGTGAGGAACTGCCCCTGGAAGGCACCCTGACCATGATGACCGATCCCGACCGCTCGAAGCGCGCGCGGGCGGGGGCGGCTCTGGCCAGGGTCTTCGGCGAGAACCTCACGCTGTTCTCAAGGGTCACGAATACCCTCGCCAAGGACAAGGAGATCGATGACCGCTGGCGCAATCTGCCGAGTTCGGATGCCAGCCGCCACCTCGCCAACCATGTCGAGCCGGAAGTGGTCGATGCGCTGCGCGAGGCCGTGGTCGCCGCCTATCCCCGCCTGTCGCATCGCTATTATGCGCTGAAAGCGAAATGGCTGGGGCTTGAGAAGCTGGAATACTGGGACCGTAACGCACCCCTGCCGGAAAAGGACGAGCGCCGGATTCCGTGGGAGGAGGCGCGCGAGACCGTGCTGGAAGCCTATGGCGGATTCTCGCCCGATCTGGCCGGTCTGGCACAGCGGTTCTTCGATAATCCGTGGATTGATGCCCCGGTCCGTGCGGGCAAGGCATCGGGGGCCTTCGCGCATCCGACCGTCGTGTCCTGTCACCCCTATGTGCTGGTAAACTATCTGGGCAAGACGCGCGACGTGATGACCCTCGCCCATGAGCTCGGCCATGGGGTGCATCAGCTTCTTGCCGCCGAACAGGGGGAATTGCTGTCCCAGACACCGCTGACGCTGGCGGAGACGGCTTCGGTCTTCGGCGAGATGCTGACATTCCAGTCGCTGCTCGCCAAGGAGAGCGATCCGGGACGCCGGAAAGCCCTGCTCGCCGGAAAGGTGGAGGACATGCTCAACACCGTCGTCCGCCAGATCGCGTTCTATGAATTCGAGCGCCGGGTCCATGCGGAGCGCCGGACCGGGGAACTGACCGCCGAGCGCATCGGCGAGATCTGGATGGAGGTCGCTGCGGAGAGCCTCGGCCCGGCGGTCAATCTGGCGGAGGGGTACGAGACCTACTGGACCTATGTGTCGCATTTCATCCATGCGCCGTTCTACGTCTATGCCTATGCCTTCGGTGACGGGCTGGTGAACGCGCTCTATGCGCGCTATCGCGAGGGCGATCCGGGGTTCCAGCAGCGGTATTTCGACATGCTCAGCGCCGGGGGCGCGAAGCATCACGGCGAACTGCTCAGGCCCTTCGGACTGGATGCCGCCGATCCCGCCTTCTGGGATCAGGGGCTGTCGGTGATCGAGGGCATGATCGACGAACTCGACGCGATGTCCTGAACCGATGAGCGAACCCGACCGCAAGGACGAAGAGAAAAAGCAGCGCCTCGCCGAGGCGCTGCGGGCGAATCTGCGCCGCCGCAAGGATCAGGCCCGTGAACGCACCCGGAGCACCGACAGTCAGGATGATGACGGGTAATCCTGACACGCTGCGGCCTGATCTGACCGACAATCGCACGGCAATCTCTTGAAAGAGTTTTCGCTGCCCCGCACGAAGATGCGGGGCCTCCTTTGCGCTGAACTGTCCGCGACTTGCAGGAGGTCCCGCATCTGCAAAGCGTCATTTCATGCCGCATTGCGTTCGGGACAGCATGATTTCTTCTTCGGGCGATTGCCCTGCGGTGAATGCGAAGGGCCTTGCCATACACCCCGCGCGCCCTTTAATCGCATTCCATGAGCGACAATCCCACAGATGCCTTCAAGCAGGCTTTGGCAGAGACCGCGCGGACAATCGCGGGCGAGCCGGAACTCGAAGTCTCCTACAGTGCCGACCCGTCGGGCGTGACCGGGCGCAAGATGCGCCTGCCGCAGGTCTCGCGCCGGATGCCCGCGCGGGAAATCGCGCTGGCCAGAGGGCAGGCCGATGCCATGGCCCTGCGGCTTCGCAATCACGATGCCCTGACCCATTCGCGGCGAATGCCGCAGGGCGACGGGGCGCGCGAGGTCTATGAGGCACTGGAAACCGCGCGCTGCGAGATGGTCGGGGCGAGAGCCATGCCGGGGGTGGCGCGCAATCTGGACGCCGTGCTCACCGAACGGGGCGAGCGGGCGAACTGGGGCACCATGACGGATGCACAGGATGCTCCGCTCGGCACGGCCTGTGCGCTGGCTCTTCGCAAGGCGACGACGGATCTGCCGCTTCCGGCCTCCGCGCAATCGCTGCTCGACCTGTTCGAGAGCCGTTTCGAGGGCAAGGCCGGGGAGACGGTGGAGGGCCTGCTCGACGCGCTGGGCGATCAGGAGGAATTCGCGCGGCGATCCTGGCAGTTGATCGACGATATGGGCCTCGGCGAGGAACTGGGGCCGACGCCGGAGGAGCTGGAAAACGACGAGAGCCTCGACGAACAGGACGAGCAGGAGCAAGATCCCGAAGCCTCCGATGACGGCGAGACGAGCGAGAGCGATACACCCGATGACAGCCCGCCAGAGGCGAGCGATGACGACCAGTCCTCGGACCAGTCCAGCACCGACACCACCGCCGTCGTCAGCGATCAGGAATCCGACGAGGACGTCGAGACCGACGACCAGACGCGCCGGGAGGGCGACCCGCCCCCCTATGTGCCGCCCGCGATCCCCGACAGTGATGCCAGCCCCGATTACCGCATTTTCAACAAGGAAAATGACGAGGAAATCAAGGCCGAAGACCTGTGCGAGCCGGAGGAGCTGAATCGCCTGCGCGCGTTTCTCGACCAACAGGTCGCTCCGCTCAAGGGGGCCGTGGGACGCCTTGCCAACCGCCTGCAACGCAAGCTGCTGGCACAGCAGAACCGGTCCTGGGAATTCGATCTCGAAGAGGGGATGCTCGATGCCGGACGTCTGGCGCGCGTGATCGCCAACCCGACCACGCCGCTGTCCTTCAAGGTCGAGAAGGACACCGATTTCCGCGATACCGTGGTCACGATCCTGCTGGACAATTCCGGCTCCATGCGCGGACGGCCCATCACCATCGCGGCGATTTCGGCGGATGTGCTGGCGCGCACGCTGGAGCGGTGCCGCGTGAAGACCGAAATTCTCGGCTTCACGACGAAGGCCTGGAAGGGCGGCACGGCCCGGCAGGAATGGATCGCGCGGGGACGACCCGCCGCGCCGGGGCGGCTGAACGATCTGCGTCACATCATCTACAAGGGCGCGGATGCGCCGTGGCGGCGGGTGCGGTCCAATCTGGGGCTGATGCTGCGCGAGGGGCTGTTGAAGGAGAATATCGACGGCGAGGCGCTGGAATGGGCCTATAAGCGCCTGTTGGTGCGGCCCGAACAGCGGCGGATTCTCATGGTGATCTCGGACGGGGCGCCGGTGGATGATTCCACCCTGTCGGCCAACCCGTCGCATTATCTTGAAAAGCACCTGCGCGACGTGATCCGCATGGTCGAGAGCCAGAAAAAGGTCGAGCTGGTGGCCATCGGCATCGGCCATGACGTCACCCGCTATTATCGCCGCGCCGTGACCATCACCGATGCCGAACAACTGGGCGGGGCCATTACCGACCAGCTTGCGGATCTGTTCGACACCAATGACGCCACGCCGAAGGCCCGCAAGCGGCTGGCGGCGGCGTAGGGGCAAAAAAGGGCGTCAGGGCGCGAGGAGCACTCCGGCGCAGGCCGTGAGGAGCACGACCCCGAGGGCCAGCGCGCTGTGGCCGGGGCGGGGGGACGGCATCAGGCGCTCGGCGAGCAGGATATGGGTCAGGGCCAGCATCAGCGGCAGGCCCGCCCCGGCAACCGACAGGGCCAGCATGGCCGGGCCGCAGATGACCGTGCAGGTCAGCCCGAGGCGCAGGCCGTACAGTCCCGAACCGCCGATGATCCGCGCCGCCGATCCGGCAGGGGCCGGAACGACGTGGCAGCGTCGCTGCGCCCTGATCCGCACCCGCGACCGGCACCAGAGCAGGGCGGCCATGGCGGCGAGAAGGGCGACGGTCCCGACGGCATCGAAGGCCGATCCGACGGCGCGGGCGGCCACGGTCAGGGCCAGGGCAGGCAGGCCGATCCCGCACCAGACCACCAGAAACCCGGCCAGCGCCATCAGAACGGCGGGCAGGCGCAGGGGACGGTAACAGCGCGCCGAAAGCTGCACCAATGCGGGCAGGGCGAGCGGGGCCATCATGGCCATGGCCATGGCCCCCCATTCCGCGATCTGCCGGGCGGGCGGAGCCAGATAGAGCTGCTCCCGCACCGAGGTCATGAATCCCGCACTCGGCCCCGGCGTCGTGCAGAGGGCCAGCCCCCCCGCAGCCAGCGACCACGCGACCAGCACGGTCCAGCCAAGGACCGAGACTGTCAGGGGGCCGCCAAGGGCCGGATTGGCCAGCGCGGCCCCGTTGATGAAGGCGGGGGGCCGGAGCGCATCATTCGGAGCGGTGGTGCCCGCACCTGCCATCGCCATGACCGGGCGCTACTCGAAATAGACCGCGATGCGGCCAACCTCGATACTCGCTTCCCCTGTCGCGGGTTCGGGAAGGGGGTCGATGCCCGGCACCATGGTCGCCTCGGTCACGGCGCGCTGCTCGACCCGCTCGAAGGTGACCCGCAGGAGCGGCGCGTCCTCGGTGGTCAGGTTCAGCCGCTCGGCGGCCCCGGTGATGTCGAAGACCTGCGTGAGACCGCCCCCGCCGTGTTCGGCATCGGGGTCGCTGGCCTTGGCGATGCCGAAGGTCGCGAGAACGCCGACGACGAGGGGCGGCTCGGAATCGCCTTCCAGATCGACCAGCACGTCGAAATCGGCGGGAACGCCCTTGCCGACCACGTTCTCCAGCCGCAGATACGTGCGCTCAGGGGTCGGGAGCGCGGATTCCGTGAAGGAGCGCGTCTTTGCCGCCTGCATCACCACACGCGAGGTGGTGCGCGCGCCGTCGAGCCTGATCGCGCCTTCGGATGCCCCGGCAAGTTCGGGTTCCAGCGGGGGAATGCCGCTCATCTCCGTTCCTCCTTGCAGGCCCGCGACCACGATGGGCTGTGGGATCGTGTCATAGGTGTAGCCGTGCATGACCTGCGTGGTATCGACCATATCGGCACTGGTGAAATCGAAGGGCCGGTCATCCGCGTCATGCAGGCGGAAGGTGACATCGTTCAGCCACAGGCCGTCGGTGGGGTTGGTATGCTGCTGCGGGTCGGCATGACGCCATTCTTCCCACAGGCGGTCGATATTGCAGTGGTGCAGCCAGAAGATCGGGTCGAAGGCGGCGGTGTTCGGGTTGCCCATCCAGCCGCCGATACGGCCATGCACGACGTTATGGGGGGCGCGTTCCAGCTCGCCGTTGCTTTGTCCGAAATGCGAAAAGCCGGTACGGGGTCCGCCGAAGCCGCTGCCGAAACTGAATGCCGGTGTGAACTCGAACTCGTTCAGGGCGGCGAGGGACACGTCCTGATCGCGCAGGCCCACATCGCCCCCCGGAGCGAACTGGCGCGGGGCGAACAGGGCGTTGTTCGTGCCGTCGGGCAGGGTCTGCTCACGGAAGGCGGGGGGCAGGAACCGGGCCTCCGGGTTGATCGTCCGGTCCTCGGAATAGTTCCAGTAGGGAAGCGCCCATTCGTCAGGCCCGCCAAGCTGGCGCACCGTGCGGGCAACCGCCGCCTCGAAGGTCGCGAGATAGCCCCGGTGCCACGGCAGGAAGAACCATGTCTGATGCTGGCACTGGTCCCAGGAGCCGGGAAAGTCAGGCAGGGGCGGGAAATTCGGATTGCCGTGTACGGCCCCCATGAAGCGCCAGCTTGTCGGACGGGAGATCGGTTCCTGCCACAGCACCTCGACAGCGCGACGGTACCAGTCAAGGGTATCGTCACCGGCGGGAAGATCATAGACACTACGACGGATACGAGCCATGGGTATACTCCTTTAACGGGTCAATAAAGAATACATCTATTTCAGGTCGGAATGCCCCCTCATCCGATCCGAAAGCCACTTATACGGAGCATACGGAACAAGACATCTAACGGATTGTTCGTCATGAACAAAATACCGCTTTTTCCAAGATGTGGTTGTTGTTGCCCCAGTAATTCTCATGTACGGTAAACCGGTTGAATTGTGTTATCAACAGGTATTATGGGGGTTGTTTTGCTCGATTTATTCAAGGCGGCGGCGGGCGTTTCGCGGCGCAGCGATACCCTCGGCTACCCCGATGACCGGCTCGGTTTCACCCTCGAATATGCCACGCCCCCCGATCTCGATGCCGAACGGAAACGGATCGCGGCGTTGCTGGGCGCGGACGGGTTCGACCTGCTGCCCTATTCCGGGGATGACCCCGTGCTGGCAATCCTGCTATTCGCAGGCGTCCCCATAGAACAGCCGCCGGATTACCTGTTCCATGAGGCCGAAGACCTGCGCGTGGCCCTCGGTCTGGTGTCGGTAACGCCGGAGACCGGCCCGCTCTATGTCGATGCCGTCAGCATCCGGGGCGCGCCGGAGAGCGTGGGGGCCATTGCGGGCCTGTTCTGCCTGTCGGACGCCCCCTCACGGGATGATCCGCACTGGGCGATCAAGCTGATCCGCGCCGACCGGGCGCGCGCGGCCCACGGGGTGTCGGGCACGGGAATCCGCATCGGGCATCCCGATACCGGGGTGGCCGATCACCGCGAACTCGACGGGGTAATCGACCGCGCGGCGGGGTTCGATTTCATGGCGGGAAAGGCCGACCCGACCGACCCGCTATCCCCGGACATGCGCTCGCCGGGACATGGCACCGCGACGGCCTCGGTGATTGCCAGCCGGAATACCTCTACGCTCTGTGGCTCGGCCCCCGGCGCGACCGTGGTGCCGATCCGGGCAGTGAACTCGGTGGTGATCGGTTCGGGCGTGGCGGTGGCGCGGGCGGTCGATCATGCCCGCCATGACGGATGCCGCATCGTAACCATGTCTCTGGGCGGGCCAATTGCCGGACGCGCCCTGCGACGGGCCATCGCGCGGGCAGTGGCGGCGGATATGATCGTTCTCGCGGCGGCGGGGAACTGCGTCAGGATAGTCACCTACCCGGCCTGGGACGCGAATGTGATCGCCGTGGCGGCGGTGGATTCGGACGGACGAATCTGGCGCGGGTCATGCCGGGGAGCGGCGGTGGATGTCTCGGCACCGGGCGAGAACGTTCATGTGGCGCGGCGCACGGGGGATGATCCGTCAACCGATACGATCGATGACCGGGGACAGGGCACATCCTTTGCCGCCGCGATCACGGCGGGGGTCGCGGCCCTGTGGCTGGAACGGTTCGGGACGGCGGCGGTCGAGGCCGAGGCCCGGTCGCGCCGCGTGCCGGTGCAGGCGCTGTTCCGGTCGGCCCTGCGCGCAACGGCACGGACACCGGCGGACTGGGATTCGCAGGCGACGGGCACCGGAATCGTGGATGCGGAGGCCCTGCTCGACCTGCCGCTGCGAGATATTCCCGCCCCGCCCGCCGCCTCGGGCGATGACCCGATCCGCGCGATCCTCGGCACCGATCCGGCGGGCGGCCCCTATGAGGCGGAGGCGAGTTTCATCGCGGCGGATCGGGAAATGCGCCGACAACCGGGCGCGCGGGTCATCGAGACGGCCATGCCCGCCATGCCCTCGCCGGGTCTGGCCGCCCTGATCGCACCTGCGCCCGACCCGGAGATCATGCTGGCCGCCGCGCCCTTGGTGGTGGGACGCGCAACGGAGCCGATGGCGCTGGCCCCGGCGATGAAACGCCTGTCGGTCAGTATCGGATCGGGCCTCGAAAGCGCAGGTGTCGAGAGCGCGGCGCAGGCCCTGACACGGGTGCGGCAGGAAGGGGCGCGGACAATCATCGACACCGCCGAGGCCGCGCTGAAACGCCGGGCGGCGCGCGCGCCGGGTCTGACCGATGCCGGGGTCCAGACGCAGGCGCTGGAGCGGATCGCGCCGGTCATGGATGCCATTATACGCGGCGACACGCCGGACGATTCCGACAGCAACGCGGCGACCGAGGCGCGGGCCGTGCTGGAGGCGCTGGTGCGCCTGACCGGGCGTCCGGCGATCCGCATCCGGCGGGACGGCAGCGAGGTGCTGGACGAGGATATCGGCGACTGGCGCGGTGATCTGGTGCCGACCCGCCGGAAATGGCAGGCACTGGCCCAACGCACGGGACGCATTGATATCGACGTCGCCGGACGGGGCCGGATGCAGGCGGGGACCGGCTTCGTGATCGGCAGGAACCGGGTGATGACCAACCGCCATGTCCTCGATACCTTTGCCGTGGGACTGCCCGCCGCCGAGGGGGAACAGGCCTTCAGGATGCGGCGCACGGCCTCCGTCGTCTTCGATCCCGACGGCACCGACGACACGATGCGCTTTCCCGTCACCGGCATCGCGACGGCGGGGCGCCATCGCATCGGGCGCGCGGTGCATCTGGGCAAGCTGGATATGGCGATCCTCGAAATCGGGCAGAACGCGGAGGGCGACGATCCGCCCGAACCTATCGATACGGGCCGGGTCTCGACCACCGATGAGGATGTGCAAAAGCTGTTGGTCATGGGCTATCCGGCGCAGCCGCCGGGCCGCAATGCCGGACCCGACGCACAGGATGACGCGGAGGAGTTTCTCGCCTTCTGGGATCGGATCGGCGAACTCTACGGCGACGAATACGGGGTGCAGTACATGAGTCCCGGCTTCGTGATGCAGCGCCCCGGTACGCTGGAGGGCGATCCGGCAGGCTGGAGTTTCAGCCATGATGCCACGACCATGGGCGGCTCGTCCGGGTCGGCCATCGTATCGCTGCATGGCAAGGCGCGATTCTGCGGGCTGCATTTCGGGGGCGAGAGCCTGTCGCAGAACTTCGCCCATGATCTCGAATGCGTGGCGGCGAAGGCCGACGGGGCCTTCCGTACCGGGCTGCTGAACGAAGGGGCGGACGATTGACGCAGGTTGCCGCTCTCTATGATCGCCTGCGCGCCCCGACAGGGGGGATCGCGCCCTCGCGCGCGCGGTTCCGGCAGTTCTACGATAGCTGGCTGACCGAGCGCCGACCCGAAGGCGGGCCGGAGAACTTCATCCATGCGGTCGTGCTGGGGGCCGATGCCTGCGCGGAATGCGACCCCGCCCCCCGGCCCGGTGACAGCGGCGAGGCGATGCGGCTGGCGCTTGCGGCGCTGGGTGATCCGCTGGAGATCGTCGCCTGTTTCAGTGCCGCGCTGGCGGCGGGCCTCGTGACGGGAGCCGATGCCGGGGCGGCGGAAGAGGCGCGGGTCGGGATCGGGCGGGCCATGGGGGCCGCGCTCGACGCGCCCGTCGATGTCCCGCGTGCGATCCTGCACCGGGCCTCGCGCCATGCTCTGACCTCGGATAACGAGGTCTGGACCGATCCCGGCCATTTACTGCCCGCGATCCTGAAAGCGCGGCGGCGATTATGCCGGATCGTCTCCATCGACGACGCCGGTAAGCCGGTCAGCGGCACGGGATTTCTGATCGGGCCGGGGACGGTGCTGACCAACTGGCATGTCGTCTCGCATGTGCCCCATCCGCTCCCGCGCAAGGGGCGGCTGTGGGTACAGTTCGATTTCTCGGAGACGACGGGGCTGGAGGATGCCGACAGTTCGGTCTTCGATGTGAGCGAGAACTGGCTGATCGCGCGGGGCGAGGATGCGCCGCTCGAACCCCCCGACGCGGCGGATTACTGGTGGGACGATTTCAACCTGCGGAAGGACTGGCTCGATTCGGTGGCGGACCGGCTCGATTTCGCGGTCCTGCGGCTCGACGGGGTGCCGGGGCTGCAACGGGGATGGTACACCCTGCCGAAAAGGCGGGCGCTGCCCGGAGCCGTCTGGGCCGTGCATCATCCGTCCGAAAACGGTCAGACCCTGACGCGCGGCACCGAACAGCTCCAGGCGGGCGCGCGCAGGCCGCATCGCTTTTTCCATGATGCCAGCACCGTGCAAGGCTCCTCCGGCGGGCTGCTGCTCGACGAGACGGGCGAGGTGGCGGGCCTGCATTACATGGGGCTGAAGGCGAAACGCCCGCCCGCCAATCCCGGCGAGCGCACCAAGGCGGTCAATGTCGCGATCACCCTGACCGCCATCCATCGACAGCTCGACAGGGCCGGAAAGCTGGCCGATATCGCGGAAGCCGGGGTGCTGCGGCCCTTTCGGGGATGCCTTGACGGGCGGCATCCGGTCTTCGGGCGCAAGGGGTTTCTCGATGATCTGAAAACCCTGTTCGACGGCGAGAAACAGATCATGCGGATCGAGGTGGACCCGGATGCCACGGCGCTGCGGCGACCGGGAAAGTCCTTCTCGGTCGATATCCTGCGCGCGCTGTTCCGGGGGCCGGAGCATCACCATATTCTCTTTCGCGCCAGCGATATGGCAGTGGATGCCTACAGCATGGCGGCCAATACGCTGGGCAGCTTCGCCGAGGATCTGGTGCCGACCCTGCCCGCAGCCCCGGAGACAACGACCCCCGCCTATGTGCGGCAACTGGTGGGGGCCGTGGCGCAGGCAATCCGTGAGCGCCTGAGCGATCAGATCGTGTGGATCGTGCTGGATGACCTCGACCGCAGCGACCTGTCGAACGCCTCGGGGCGGGAATTTCTCGCCACGATCTATAATCAGATTCAGCAGATGCCCGATGTCCGCGTGGTACTGATCGGATTGCCCCGCGCGGTGTCGATCAGCGGCCTGCCCCCCGAAACGGTGATCCATTCGGTGATCGGAGGCGAGGATTTCGCCGACCTCAAGGGCCGGTTCGTGGAATGGCTGATGGAGCGGGGCGCGCGCAATACCGAAAAACCGTTATCTGACGAGAGCCTCCAGTTTCTGGGCGGCATCCTCGCCTCCCATGCCGGGGATGATGTGCCGCTGGAAACCCTGTCGCGGTTCGTTTCCGACCATGTGAGCGGGGTGGCGGATGCCTATTTCGGCGGGGCGGTGGCGGAGGACGGGCCATGACCTCGCCGCTCTGCCGCTCGGCGCTGGAACTGGGCGCGGTGTCGGGGGCGTTCACCCCCGCCGCCATGGCCGATGCGCTGGGGCTGGATACGGCGCAGCGGCAGGCGCTGTGGCGCGAGCTGTCCGGGCATGTGGCGGAGGTGCTGGAGGAAGGGACGCCCGGCTATGGCTGGGTGCTGACCCCCGATGCGCGGGTGCGGCAGTTTCAGGCGCTGGTCAGTCGGGCAGGTATCGACCGGCTGCTGGCGCAGGCACCGCCTCTGTGGCCGGAAGACAGGTTCGGCATCGCCCTGCGGCGGCTGTTGTCGGAAGAAGCGGTTCGCGTGGATATATCGGGCCATGGCGAGGATGACGCGGCCCTGCTGGCGGAGATGCGCGATGTCGGCGCGATGCTGGAGGCGGCGCAGTTCGCCCGCCATGTCGCACCGCTCGACGGGGCGGCGCTCGATGTGCTGGAAACGGCGGCGAAACGGCGGATTCAGGAACTTCAGCGCCGCCGCGACCTGACCCTTGTCCTGCCGCACCGGCACCGGGGCTATGACGCCGAACGCGCCCGTCTCTCGCGGTTTCTGCGGGGACAGGACGGGGATGCGCGGCCCGTCTGTCTCTCCGGGATCGCGGGAGCGGGGAAATCGGCCTTGCTGGCGCGGATGTTCGGCTACTGGCAGCCGCGCTCGGATTCGCCCCTGACCGTGGTGATCGATTTCGACCGGCGACAGCTCATGTCCGGCAAGCCGGTCGAAATCCTGGGAGAATTTTTGCGCCAGTGCGCGACCGGGATCAAACACAAGCTGGATGATCCCGCCATGGTCAAGGCCGTGGATGACGGGTTGCGGGCCTTGCGCCGGGACTTGCCCGTGTCGGGCGTGGCGGCGCGGGAACGCAGTTTCGAGTCCCAGATCGGCTGGCTCGATACCGTGACCCTCGATGCGCTGTCGCAGGACTGGGCCGCCCCGCTGCGGGCGCGGCCAATTGCCGTGTTGTTCGACAGTTTCGAGGCGGTGGACCGGCGCGGGGGCGGCACCGTGGACATGATCTTCGCGCTGGAAGCGATGTTGCGTGCGCGCCTGCCCGGCCTGCGGAGCGTGGTATCGGGGGGCGGAGCGCAGCCGTCGGGGATGGAACAGGTCTTCGGGCCGACGGAGCGGGGGGTCCATCTGGCGGGCCTTGCCGAACAGGACGGCATGGCGCTGCTGGCCGATGAGGATGCGCGCCTGGCCACCCTGACCGGCGCACGGCACCTGAACGGGACGGCGAGGCGGCGGCGGCTGACCAAGGCCCTGTGCGGGCATCCGATGGCCCTGCTGATGGGGGTACGCTTTGCCCATAGCCGCCCGGAGGCGCTGGAGCCGCTGATCCGGGATCTGGAGGCCGGGGAAGCCGCGACGGTCGAAACCGCCCGGATGGTGCTGTACCGGTGTATTCCGGGCCGGATCAGGGAGCCGGATATCCGGGCGCTGGTTGAGGGCGCGGTGATCCTGCGAACCCTGACCCCCGATCTGATCCGGTCGCTACCGGCGGGGCCGGGGCGGAAGATCGGTCCGGCGGAGGCCGGGGCGCTGTACGATGCGCTGGCGCGCGAAACCTGGCTGATGACACCCGATGAGGGCGGCTTCGCGCTGCGGCCCCGACCGGAACTGCGGCGGCTGATCGTGCCGGAAATGGCCGCGCCCGCCCGCGCGACATGCATGGCGGCGGCGGCGTGGTACCGGGAAGGGCCGCACGGGGATGACGCGGCGCGGGGCCGCTGGCAGGCGCTTTCCGATGCCACGCGCATGGCTCATGCGTATTATTACGAGGCCCTTGCGGGGACCGGGGCGACCCCTCCCGATCTGTCACACGGAGCGGCGCAGGATATCCGGCAGGAACTCGGTGATGATCTCGAAATCCTGCCTGTGGACTGGCGGGCACCGGTCAAGGCCAGAGTGGATATGCCGATGGACGCGGCGGAGCGGGCCGCACTGTCCGGCGCCGCGCGCGAAAGGGCCGAGGCGGCGATCCTGAATGCGGAGCGGATGACCGGGCGCAGAAGGGCGATGACCGGCGATGTGCCGGATTCCATCGCCCGGATGGAGCGGATGATCGCCGCCCGCTTCGCCGGGGCCGATTTCCCCCGCGTCGTGCAGCTTGCCGACCGCTATCTCGCCCTGCTCGGAGATGATCCCTCCGGGCTGGCCGTGGAGCGGTTCCGGCGCGCGATGCTGGGGGGGCTGTTCCATACGCCCGTCTGGGAACTGGTGCTGTCGAAGGCGGCGGTGGAGGGGGAAGCGGCGGCAGCGGCTCTGGCCGGAGCATTGGCGCAGATCAACGGGGTCTATGACTGGCGGGCCTTTCTGTCGGGCCGGGTCATCGAGGAATACGACATGCAGGTCGATGCCTTCGATCATGCGGTCGATCGCCTGCGCCTGCGACGGTCGGATATCATCGCGGGGCGGCAGATCCCCGCGCTGCGCCCGGCGGCGTATCGGTGGCGGGACGGCATGGCGACCCCGGCGCAGGGATCGGCGGAGCGCGCGGTCTTCGACGGGATCGCGGGCCTGCGGGGGGAGGCGATATCGCTGGCCGACCTGCATCGCGCCATAGGCCGCACCGGGCAGGCCATCGCGAAAAGCACGGTGGACCTGTCGGGCATTGCCCCGGCCTTCGCGCCGGTCATGCGGGGCGCGAACCCCGATCTTCATGCACCGCTCGTGACCTGCCTGCGGACGGCATCATCGAAAGCAGTCCATGCCGTGCTGCATGACATCGCGCGCGAGACACCGCTCTGGCCGCGTGAATTGCACTGTGACGCGCAGCGCCCCCTTGATCCGCAACGGGCGACGGTGGTGGTGGAAATCGCCGATGAACTGGGGCGGATCGACCGGCTGGCGGCGTTGCTGGGGCGCACGGACCCGCGCGCGCTGACGGTATCGGCGATGCATGATCTCATCACCGGCTGGTTCTTTACCGCCCTGCCGCCGGAAGACGCGGGGAAGGCGTGACGCGCAGGGTGTAGCGCGGAGAAATCTCGCGCAGCAGTTTTTCCAGAATCGCCTCCGCATATTCCCCGTAGCCACCCGCCACCATCACGAAGGCCCCCGGCCCGCGCGCGACGTGCTCGCGGAAATACGGCTCCGGGTCGGGCAAGGCCCCCCGGATGGCAAGGCCGTTGATGGTGATGCCGTCGAAATCGCCCCGCTCGGCGAAGTAATGCGGCCCGATCCCGAAATTATTCACCCCGTCTCCGGTCAGGTCGATGATGTGCCGGTCACAGTCGCGCCCGTGCAGCAGCCTTGCCGAGAATTCCAGCCCCTTGCCCAGCGCCGTCGCCTGACCGTCCTCGGCGCGGGGCACGGCGGCGATGCGGTCCGCGAAATCGTCGATGATCGCGGCCCCGGTCAGCGCGGTCCATGGCACGACCTGTTCCTGATGCCTGTATCCGCTCCAGTGGACGACGGTTGCCTCGACATGGATGCCCCGCGTCCCCAGCAGCGCCTCGCGCAGCACATCGGTGCGGAAAGCCCCGGCCAGCCCCTGCATCTGGGCCGCGTATTCATCCTCGTCGATGGAGGACGACGTGTCGGTTGCCAGAACCAGCGCCAACGTACAACCGCGCGCATGGGCGGATACCGGAATCAGAAAGATCAGCAGAAACAGCAAGGCGCGCATGGGACGAGACTGGCCGCTTTCGTGCGGTCTGTCACGGCTTATCCGGTGCGCGGCGCATACCGGGCTTGAACCCGGCCCGGATCGGTGAAAGAGCAGACGCTATGTCGCTGTGGATACCCATCACCATCGTCGCCGCGTTCCTGCAAAACCTGCGCTCGGTCCTGCAAAAGGCGATCAGAGGGCGGCTCTCGACCGCCGGGGCGGCCTATGCGCGCTTTGTCTACGCCCTGCCGCTGGCGATGCTGTATCTGTGGGGGTTGCAGGCGGTGGGCGGCTTTATGGTGCCGCAGGCGAACGCGACTTTCGTGCTCTATTGCGCGCTGGGCGGCATCGCGCAGATCCTCTTTACCGTCGTGCTGCTCTGGATGTTCTCGTTCCGCAGCTTTGCGGTCGGGACCACGTTCTCGAAGCTGGAAGTGGTGCTGATCGCCGTGATCGGCGGCATCCTTCTGGGCGACACGGTGGGGCCGCTGGCGGCACTGGCCATCGGCATCGGAGCGGCGGGGACGGTCGTTCTGGCCATGACCGAAACGGACCTCAGCCCCCGCGCCCTGCTGCGCGGCGTGACCGAGAAAGCCACGCTTATCGGCCTGCTGAGCGCCGCCCTGCTCGGCGCATCGGTCGTGTGTTTCCGGGGGGCGGCTCTGGCGCTGGGCAGCCCGGATTTCATCATGTCCGCCGCCC
This sequence comes from uncultured Neomegalonema sp., assembly GCA_937922185.1. Lineage (GTDB taxonomy): Bacteria > Pseudomonadota > Alphaproteobacteria > Rhodobacterales > Rhodobacteraceae > JAHDDY01. The sequence continues at coordinate 49,837 of CAKZUT010000070.1, read as the reverse complement.
TGACGCTCGTGGTCGCCCTGACGATCCAGACCCTCGCGATGGGCGCGTGGTTCCTGATCTTCGACCGCGCGGAACTGGGCCGCGTCTTCACCGAATGGCGGCGGGCCGCCCCGGTCGGGCTGGTCGGCATGGCCTGCTCGGCCTGCTGGTTCATGGCGTTCACCTTGCAGAACGCCGCCTATGTCCGGGCGCTGGGGCAGGTGGAACTGCTGTTCACCTTCGCCGCCGGTCTGTTCGTCTTCGGCGAGAAAACGACCCGCACGGAGGTGATCGGCGTCGCCCTCATCGTCTGTGCGATCCTGCTGATCCTGCTGGAATGACCGACGACCACACGATCACGCGGGGTCATTCTGATCGAGATCGACTCTACCCCAGAAGGTCGCGGGCGATGCGGTCGAAGATCGCGGAGCCGACGGGGATCAGATCGTCCGGGAAATCATAGTCGGGATTGTGCAGGGCAGCGTAATCCATGCCCGGTCCCAGCAACATCATCGCGGCTCCGGCATCGCGACCGAATACGCCGAAATCCTCGGAAGCGCGCATCGGCAGGTCGAGATCGCCATGGGGGACGCCCATCGCCTCCAGCGCGGCAATCGCGATCCGCGTGGCATCGGGGTCATTGATCGAGGCCGCGAAATCGTCGCATACCTCGAAGGACACGGCCAGACCGGCCTGTTGCGCCGCCGCCGTGGCCAGCATCCGCGCCTCGGCGGCGACCCCCGCCATCGCGTCATCGCGCGCCGTTCTCAGGGTCGCGCGGATCACGGCATCGCCCGGTGCGATGCCGAAGGACGGCTCACCGATCTGAACATGGGTGATCGTGACGAGGCGGAAGTCATCATCCAGCGCACCCCCCTCCCCCAGCGCATCAAGCGCAGGGATCAGCGAGGCGACGGTCCGGGCCGGTGAAACACCGTCTTCGGGATTTGCCGCATGGGCGGTCTTGCCGGTCAGCCTGATTTCGAGACCCTGTGAGGCACAGTTGACCAGCCCCTCCCGAAGGGAGACATATCCGAACGGACGCCCCGGCTCGATATGGATCGCAAAGGCCCAGTCGGGCCGGATCGCGCCATAGGCCGGATCGGCGACAACGGCGCGCGCGCCGCTGCCATCCTCCTCCGCAGGCTGGAACATCAGGACGGCGCGGCCTGTCGCGACAGGCTTGCGGGACAGCATCCGCCCCAGAGCCAGCAGCATCGTCATATGCCCGTCATGGCCACAGAGATGCCCCTTTCCGGGCACCGTGGAAGCCCATGGCACATCCGATTTTTCCTGAATGGGCAGGGCATCCAGTTCCGCCCGAAAGAGGACCGTCGGCCCTTCGCTGCCGCTGTCGAAGACCGCCGCCACCCCATGACCGCCCAGGCCGGTCACGATGCGCGACGGCGAGAGAGGAGCGAGTGCCTCCACGATCATGCGGGCGGTTCCCTCCTCCTCGCCGGAAAGTTCGGGGTGGCGATGCAGCTCACGGCGCAAAGCGATCAGCTCCGCCAGATCGGAATTCGTCAGCATGGTCCCGGCACCTCCCCTGTCCACACCATGCCCTGCCGCGCGATGCCTGTCAGGGAATATCCACCAGCTTGCCGCGTGGAATGGCGCATTCCCTGTCGTAGAACGGCATCTCGACCAGCGTGGCGGGCTGCATCGAGCCGTCCTTGCAGCCGACGGTGATTGCCGTGCCGGGGCCAGGGTCCGCCGTATCCATCAGCGCGATGCCGATACCATGGCCGAGATAGGGCGAGGTAGCCCCTGCCGTCACGGTTCCGGCGCGAGTGCCGTCCATCTCGACGGGTGCGGCGATGAGCGGCTCACCCCCCTCGCAGGCGATGCCATGCGAGCGACGGCCTTTCGGCGCGGCCATGAGCGCGGCCCTGCCCAGAAAATCACCCTTGCCCTCATCCACGAAATGCCCGAGGCCCGCCTCGTAAGGGGTCGTGAAGCGGTTGAAATCGGCCCCCGCATTCAGGATGCCCGCCTCGATGCGGCGGATATTCATCGCATCCAGCCCGAAGATGCGGATGCCATGGGGTCGGCCCGCCGCCTCGATATGCGCCCAGAGAGCCTGCGCGTCGTGATGCGGCTCGGTATAGAACTCCCAGCCCAGTTCATTGGTATAGCCGGTGCGGGTGATGACCACCTCCTGCCCGCCGAAGGACACGCGCGCGACAGCGAAATAGCCGAAGGGATCGGGCATCCCGGTATCGCTCGCCTCCTCCAGTATCTTCAGGGCATTCGGTCCCTGTACCTGCGACACGAATACGTCCGGGTCCGAAATCGTCACGTCCATCCCGGCGGAATGCGCCCGCGCCCAGGAGTAGAAATCGCCGTCCGCCTGCGCGTACCAGAACCTGTCCGGTGCCAGCCGCAGCAGGATACCGTCGGTAATCAGGCCCCCGTCCTCGTAACAGGCGAGGCCATAGCCGCAGCGGCCTACCTTCACTCTGGTAATGTCCTTGGTGAACAGCCTGTCGAGCAGGGCCTCGGCATCCGGCCCCTCGAACTGCAACGGCCATTCGCCGGTATGCAGCACCGCCGCCTGTCGCCGCAGCCGCCAGTATCCCTCCTCCGTCGTGTGGTCGTCGAAGCAGACTGCCATGTGGCGGCGGTTATAGACGCAGTAATGCGGCCCCATCGGGCGCTCGATCTCGTGATAGGGATGCCGGGTCAGCCCGTAATCCCACCCCGCCCCCGGTCTCGTCGTCACCAGATCGCGGGTCGCTCCGTCACTCGAACGCATGGCGTCCTCCCCTGTTATTTGCCGCAGCATTGCCCGGATGCCGGAAATCGAGAAATCATTTGATCTCACCCACAGGTAACAATATCCGACTTCCCGATGACCCGGTGGCTCCCCTCCCTCAATGCCCTGCGCGCGTTCGAGGCTGTCGCGCGGCATCTGAGCTATCCCCGTGCGGCGGAGGAACTGGGGGTGACGCCCGCCGCCGTGAAGCAGCTCGTCTATCGTCTGGAGGAAACCCTCGGCACCCCGCTGATCGAGCGCAGCGGGCGCGGCCTCGCGCTGACCCGCGCCGGGCAGGCCGGACTCGAGGATCTTACCGCCGCCATGACCCATATGAGCGCCGCCGTCGGCCAGATGCGCGGGCAGCGGAGCGCCCCCCGCCTGATCGTGTCGGTCGAGGCCTCGCTGGCCGCGACATGGCTGGTACCGCAACTCGAAGCCTTCCGCGCCCGCCATCCGCAAATCACCGTTCTGATCGATTCATCGCAGGAAATCGTGGATCTGCACCGCAGCGACGTCGATATCGCCATCCGCTACGGCGTGGTGCCCCGTGACGATCTCGTGACCCATCGCCTTTTCGATGACCTGATCTTTCCCGTATGCAGCCCCGCCCTGGCCGCAACCCTGACCAACCTGCGCGACCTCGCCCTGGTGCCGCTGATCCACTGGGATATCTCGCAGCTCGACTGGGCGCATACCACCCGGCAATGGTTCGCCTGGGACCGCTGGTTCGCCCGGATCGGTATCCCGGCCATCGGGGGAGACGGCGCGCTGATCTTCAGCGATTACGGACAGGCGGTGCAGGCCGCGATCGCAGGACAGGGCGTCGTGCTGGCCAGCGGCCCCCTGCTGCGCGCGACCCTCGCCAGCGGCCACCTGATGCGCCCCTTCACCGAGAGCGTCGCGCCGGGCATCGGCTATGACCTCGTGACCACCACAGCCGCCACCCGCCGCCCCGAAGCGCGCGCCTTCATCGACTGGATGCTGGAGACGACCGCGATGCATCATGAAAATTTTCCCCGGAAGACGCAGTAAACGATCAACACGGTTTGCACAGTCGTCTATCTTTCGCTATGCAGAACAACAAAAGAACAAATGGCGGGATTCATGCGACCCACAGGGATCGATCTTTTTGCCGGGGCCGGAGGGCTGAGTCTGGGATTTGAGCAGGCGGGTTTCGACATCGCCGCCGCCGTGGAAATCGACCCGGTACACAGCGCGGTACATGCATTCAACTTCCCGGAGACGACCATTCTGCCCCGATCCGTGGAGGGCCTGAGCGGTGCGGATATCCGCGACGCCGCCGGCATCGGGGATCGCCGTATCGATTGCGTCTTCGGGGGCGCACCCTGTCAGGGGTTTTCCCTGATCGGTCACCGTGTTCTGGATGATCCGCGCAATGCGCTGGTTCGCGATTTTGTCAGAATCGTCGCTGAACTGGAGGCAGGCAGCTTTGTTTTCGAGAACGTCAGAGGATTGACCGTCGGCAAGCATCGTGCCGTTCTCGATGAGCTTGTGGAGGCGTTCGAGCAGGCAGGATACCGGGTTCGGTTGCCGTGGCAGGTGTTGAACGCCGCCCATTACGGCGTGCCGCAGAACCGCCAGCGCCTGTTCCTGATGGGTGTGAGAGAAGGCGGAACCGTCCCGGACTACCCCGCCGCTCTGACCAATATCGCCGGACAGAGCAGACAGTACGATCATCTTCCTGACGGCCCGACGGTCCGGCAGGCCATCGGCGACCTGCCCGATGCCGATGGTTTCGACGCCTTGCTGACCGGCGATATGGTCCGGGCGGAACGCTATGGCCGCGCCTCGGCCTATGCCGCCGAGATGCGATGCACCGGCAATGACGCATGGCATTTCGGCTATGTGCGGGACTGGCAGCCGGAATTCCTCACGTCCAGTGCCCGTACGGTCCATACCGGGATATCAAAACGCCGTTTCGCCGAAACGGCACCGGGCACGGTCGAACCGATCAGCCGCTTCTTTCGATTGCCGATGGAAGGCGTATCCAACACTCTGAGGGCAGGAACGGACGGGGCGAGAGGGGCATTCACCAGCCCCCGGCCTATCCATTACGCCCATGACCGCTGCATCACAGTGCGGGAAATGGCCCGCCTTCACGGCTTTCCCGACTGGTTCAGGTTCAACGCGACGAAATGGCATGGAGCGCGTCAGATCGGCAATGCGGTGCCCCCGCCTCTGGCGAGAGCGGTGGCAGGAGCGATCCGCGACGCTCTGGGCATCCGGGCGACACGCCCCGAACGGACCCTTTCCCCCGGCGATGCCGAACTGCTGCATTTCGATCTGTCGAAAGCATCCCGCCATTTCGGGATCGCCCCTCCCCCGAGCAAACGGGACCGGAAAAGCGGCGCGAAAAAGCGCAAGCAGGTCGATATCGAGCGCGAAAGGCTCAATGCACAACACGGGCCTGCCCATGGCTAGACCCCCCAATCGCTATGGCGCGATCATCGAGAAGATATTCTTTGACCGCTACACACCGGGCGATGCGGTGGTCGGGTTTGAACGGGAGGATATCGAAACAGCCGCGAAAGCACTGGCCATATCGCTGCCCAAAAATCTCGGCGACATTCTCTACTCTTTCCGGTTCAGGATACCTCTGCCCGACCGTATTCTGGCAACCCAGCCTCAAGGCAGGGAATGGCTCATCACGATGGTCGGCAAAGGCAAGTACGAGTTCATCCTTTTCAGCCTCAGCCGGATCGTCCCCAACCCGGACCTTGCAACGGTCTCAATCCCGGATGCCACGCCGGAGATCATCCGCCATTATGCTCTCGACGATGAACAGGCACTGCTCGCCATCGTCCGGTACAACAGGTTGCTCGACATCTTTCTCGGCCTGACGACCTATTCGCTCCAGAACCACCTGCGGACCACCGTGGCGGGCGTCGGGCAGATAGAAATCGACGAGCTTTACGTCGGGCTGGACAGGTACGGAGGCCATTACATCGTTCCGGTGCAGGCAAAGGGCGGCACCGATCAGATATCCGTCGTGCAGACAATGCAGGATCTGGACTGGTGTGCGGAACGGTTTGCGGACCTGCGCGCCAGGGCGATATCGGTGCAGTTCATGGACGGGAACCGGATTGCGTTCTTTGAACTGGTCATAGAGGATTTTGCGATGAAAGTTGTCGAGGAACGGCACTATCGGCTGGTATCGGCCACGGAACCGGACCACCGGAAAATCCGGGATTACCGATGAAAGCTGATATCGGAGGCCGACCGTGACCCGCAGGCTTTATGCCTTTTCGCTCTCTCCCTGGTGCCGCAAGGTGCGCCTTGCACTGGCCGAGAAGGGGCTGGGCGTCGATCTGATCGAGACGGCCCCGTGGGAGCGGCCCCGCGATCTCGTGAAGCTCAATCCGGCGGGGGAGACGCCGGTTCTGGTCGAGCCGGACGGGACGGTCATCGTCGATTCCATGGCGATCTGCGAATATCTGGAGGAAGCCTATCCGCAGCATCCGCTGCTACCCCGGCGACTCGAGGCGCGGGCGGAGGCGCGGCGGTTGGTGGCGTGGTTCGACGGGCGGTTCCGCTCGGAGGTGATCGAGACGCTGCTGGACGAGAAGGTCATGCGCCGGATGCGCCGGGATGGCGGGCCGGACAGCGACTATATCCGCATCGGCGCGGCGAACCTGCGCGCCCATCTCGAATATGTCGCGCACCTGGCCGACCGGCGCAACTGGCTGGCGGGGGAGGCGCTGACGCTGGCCGATTTCGCCGCCGCCGCGCATATCAGTTGCCTCGATTATATCGGTGAAGTGGACTGGCAGGCCTATCCGGCGGCAAAGGGCTGGTATGCCCGCATCAAGAGCCGCCCGGCCTTCCGCACCCTGCTATCGGACCATGTGCCGGGAATACCGGCGGCGGATCACTATGCGGATGTGGATTTCTGAAGGCGACCATATGCGCCGGAAGGGGGTTCACTCCGGTATCCCGGTGGCCATTCCTTCAATGGAGACAGCCCTGTCGTGACCGATCTGCGCTCTTTGCTGGAAGCCCGCGCGCGCGGGGAGGGGTTTGCGGCCATGGGGATCGCCGCGCCCGGCGCGATGCGGCCTGCGGGCGAGCGGCTGCGCGACTGGGTGGCCGAGGGCTATCACGGCGGGATGGGCTGGATGGAAGAGCGCATCGCGTGGAGGGCGGATGCCTCTGCGCTGTGGCCGGAGGCGCGGTCGGTGGTGATGCTGGTCGAGAATTACGGGCCGCAGGACGATCCGCTGGCGACGCTGGCCCAGGCCGACCGCGCGACCATCAGCGTCTATGCGCGCAACCGCGACTACCATGACCGGATCAAGAAGCGGCTGAAACGGCTGGCCCGCTGGATCGTGGAGGAGACGGGCGAGGACGTGAAGGTTTTCGTCGATACGGCCCCGGTGATGGAAAAGCCGCTGGCCGCGCTGGCGGGGCTGGGCTGGCAGGGCAAGCACACGAACCTCGTCAGCCGCGATGTGGGATCATGGGCGTTTCTGGGGGCGATCTTCACGACGCTGGACCTGCCGAAGGACGCCGCCCATGGCGACCGCTGCGGCTCGTGCCGGGCGTGTCTCGATATCTGTCCGACGGCGGCGTTTCCCGCGCCCTATCGGCTGGATGCGCGGCGCTGTATCTCGTATCTGACCATCGAGCATAAGGGGCCGATCCCGCAGGAGTTCCGCGCGGCGATGGGTAACCGCATCTATGGCTGCGATGACTGTCTCGCCGTCTGTCCGTGGAACAAGTTCGCCCGCGTGGCGCAGGACAGCGCCTATCATGCGCGCGAGGCCCTGCGCGCTCCGGCACTGGCCGAGTTGCTGGCGCTGGACGAAGCGGGGTTCCGGGCGCTGTTCACCGCCTCGCCGGTCAAGCGGATCGGGCGGGGACGGTTTCTCCGCAATGTGCTGATCGCCGCCGGAAATTCGGGCGATGCGGGGCTGGTGGCATCCGTGCGGGCGCTGTTGCGGGATGACGAGCCGCTGGTGCGCGGGGCCGCCGTGTGGGCGATGGCGCGCCTGTCCGATGGCACCGACCTCACCGCGCCTGTGCAGGACGATGAGGATGCCGGGGTACGGGCGGAATGGCGCGCGGCCCTGCGGGGGATCGGTGATCCCGCCGGGTGATTACTCGGGCAGATAGATCAGCGACGGGACGGCCTCGACCGGCTCGGGCACGATCACGCCGAGGGTCGGGACGCCGGACGGCGGCGGGGCCGGGAGAGCCGGGCCGGGGATCAGCGCGGGCTGGGCCGGGGCCGGGATCGCGGGGATCGGCGCGACGGTGCCTGTCGGACGGGGGGTGATACCGGCTTGCAGCAGGCGGACCCGTTCGGCCTCGGCATTGATTGCATCGGGGTCAACATCACCGCGCAACCGGCGCAGGCGCGGGAAGATCCGGTCCAGCAGGTACTGTTCCTGCTCCGCATCGTATTGCGCCTGTTCGCTGGCCAGTGTGGCGCGGATGGCGGGATCGACGGCCCCGGCGGCGGACAGGATTTCGGCCTCCACCGCCGAAGGCGTTCCCGCCCTCGTGCTGGCGGGCACCGGTTCAAAGGCCAGCGCCGCGCGGGCATCGGCCAAGGGGTTCGGGTCGCGCGAACTCACCTTGCCCGGTTCCGGGGGCGGCAGGGCCGCGAAGCTGCCCGGCATTTCGAGAGGACGCTTGGTCACGACGCTGAACTCGTCGGGCACGGTCTGCAATATTCCGGCGATGTTCGAGATCTGGAACGTGTCGTCATAGACGTCGTTTTCCTCGGCGACCTCAACACGATCCGACTGGCACGCGCACAGGAGAGCAAGGCACGCACCCGCAGTCGCCCGCAGCATTCCCGTCCGAAAAGACATCCTCATGGCTGGTTTTCCCGTTACGTCGCGAATCATGGCATTCCCTCACCGGACGGACGCAGCAGCAGGATCACCACGCCCAGAAAGATCGTCACATCCGCGATATTGAACGCGAACGGATTATTGATACCGCAGCATGTCACATTCAGAAAATCCGCAACAGCACCATATACCTGTCTGTCATAGCCGTTTCCGAGCGCGCCGCCAATGACGAGACCGACAGCGAAAGCGAAAATACCGTCCCTCGGATGCCGCGCGGCCCAGATGAACAGCGCGATGCTGACCACGAGCGCCAGAACGCTGAGGATCGTCTTCGACAGATCGCCGTCGGAGGCGAGGATGCCGAAATTGATCCCGTAATTCCACGTCATCACGAAGGTCAGGATGCCGGGGATCATCTCCACCGCATCACCGGGACGCAGGGCGAGGGTTTCGAGGATATGGAGCTTTGAAAAGCGGTCCAGCCCCCAGGACAGGGCCGAGACGATCAGGACTGTCACGATATTGAAGGCGGAAATGCCCATGGATTGTCCCGTCTGCGATGGCGATGTCGGGAAGACCCTATTGCTTTTCGGCCTGCTGACGCAACGCCTCGACGGGGGGCGCGGCGGACTGACGCCTTTCGATGATGCAGACCTCGTAATTCACCTGCGCCAGCTTTTTCTCGTAGCAATAGAGCGGGGTGTCGGCGGGATCGGCGGGGCGCGGCCCGTTCTCGCGGTAGCGCGTCGAATCAATTTTCGAGAGAGTCGTAACGATTTCATCGCAGGTGAGTGTGCCGATATCGGGCAGTTCGACGCTCAGACCCTTCGATGTGACGAAGCTGTCCATCCACACGATAGCCGGGCATTCCTGCGCCCCCGCGTCGAACGAGATCAGGACGGCGCAGCACGCGGCGGCGAGGGACGGACCGTATAGGTGCATGTCTGAAGCCTCTTCTCTGGTAGACAAGCGTAATCGTCTGCGACGCCCCCTGCCCGGAAAGCGAAGGATGTGCCATACCTGCACGGCGAAATTGGGGCGCGGAAACCGTCCGCCCCGTTAACACTGTATGAAAAAGTCACGGAGGACAAGAATGGCCGATGTTTCCGCCCCCGCTGCACCCCGCCGGGCCTGGCAACGGATGCTGAGCGGGCGGCGGCTCGATCTGCTCGATCCTTCGCCGCTGGATGTCGAGATAGAGGATGTGGCCCACGGCCTCTCCCGCGTACCGCGATGGAACGGGCAGACCGCAGGGGACTGGGCCTTCTCGGTCGCACAGCATTCGGTGCTGGTCGAGCGGATCGCGGGGCTGACCGTGCCCGATCTGGCCCCGAAATGGCGGCTGGCCGCGCTGCTGCATGACGGCCCCGAATACGTGATCGGCGATCTCATCAGTCCGTTCAAGGCCGTGGTGGGGGGCGATTACAAGGCGCTGGAAGGGCGATTGATGGGCGCGATCCATCGCCGCGCGGGCCTGCCCGAAACCCTGCCGCAAACTGCGGAAAAGGCGATCAAGCGGGCCGATCTGACAGCGGCATGGTTCGAGGCGACGCAACTGGCCGGATTCGCGGAAACCGAGGCCGCGAAGCATTTTCCGCGTCCCCGTTTCCGCCGGAAGATCGCCATTCGCCTCAAACCCCTGCCGCCTCTGGAGGCGCGGGACGCCTTTCTCGACCGCTATGCCACACTGCGCCATGCCTGCGGGCTGGACTGAAGGAAACCGCACCATGACGACCATCACCTGCTATGCCTCGCTCAACTCGCCCTGGACCTATCTCGGCTGCGCCCGGCTGGCCGAGATCGCCGCGCGCCACGGCTGCACCGTCGCGGTCAGACCGGCGCAGTTCAGCGCGGTCTTCGAGCGAACCGGCGGCCTGCCCCTGCCGCGCCGGTCGCCCGAACGGCGCGCCTATCGGATGATGGAGCTGCGGCGCTGGCGCGATCATCTGTCGATGCCGATCACACTGGAACCCGCGCATTTTCCGGCGGATGAGGCCGCCGGTGTGCGGCTGCTGATCGCGGCTGTCGATCAGGGCGGGGATGCCCTGTCCCTGCTGCGCGAGATCGGGCGGGCCGTGTGGGAACGCGAAGAGGATATCGCCGGACAGGACGTGCTGCTCGCGGCGGCGGACCGGGCCGGAATGGACGGTGAGGCCCTGCTCGCCGAGGCCCCGTCGCCGCAGGCCGCACGGGAGCGGCACGAGGCCTATACGCGGGAAGCTCTCGCCGCCGGGGTTTTCGGCGCGCCGAGCTATGTGCTGTCGGGGGGCGAAATCTTCTGGGGACAGGACCGCCTTGCAATGCTGGACTGGCGGCTGGGGCAGGGGGTGTCGCCCGGGGCATAGAAAACCGGGGCATAGAAAAGCGGCATTGCGTAGCGGATACCGGAAAAAGAGGAGCGCGCGGTGTTGACATCTTTTGTGAAATCCGTCTTTTTGTTCATGTTGTGTTCAATATAGCGGAGGCGATGTGCGGCACTGGGACTGGGACGGGATGGTGGAGGCGAACCGGGGGCGGCTTATCGGGCTGCTCGCGGGGCTGTTTGCCATGCTCGGAACCGGGGAGGTCGTGCCGCGTCTGCTGAAGCGGGCAGTGCTGGCGCGGCTGTTGCCGATGGAGGCATCGCTGCGGCGGCTGATTTTTGTCATGGCGCGCGATCTGCCGGTGGTGGTCGGGGCGGGGCGGACATCGGGCGGGGCGCGTGGCAAACAGAAGAAAGACCGCGCGCCGGTCTTCCGGCTGACGGATGCGCCGCGTATCCCGGACCCGAAACCGCCGACCTGTCCGCGCCGCCGGGAGCCGCGCATCCGCTCGCTGGATGAGCGGGAACCGGCACCGGAATTTCCGCTGCCCGTCGATGATGACGCGGTCGATATCGGGGCGCTGCGGCGGCGGATGACGGCGATGGAGGCGGCGCTGGTCGATCTGTCGAAACAGGCGCAGCGATTGGCCCGGTGGTATGCGCGGCGGGACCGGATGCGGGCGACGGGGGTGTTCTCGCGGCTCTATCCCATCCGCACGGGCCGCGCACCGGGGCATGTGGAGAATGGCAGGCGGGATGTGGATGACCTGCTGGCCAATTGCCACGATCTGGCCCTGCGCGCGCGGGCGATGGTGGAGGCCGAACGGGCCGCCGCGCGATAGGGCGGGGTTGCGTCTATATTGTCCGTATGCAGATTTTACTCCTGATGACCGGCAAGCCGATACTCCGCATTTTTCGTTGGGATTCGGTCCCGAACCGCCCTATAAGCCGCGCTTCGGGCCGCCCACACCCTTGGAGGGGGCGGTTTTCGCATCTTTTCAGGAGAGACAGACATGGCCGATATGGTGCCAATGACAGTCGAGGCGCGTCCGGGAGTTGGCAAGGGGGCCGCCCGGGCCGCGCGTCGCGCGGGCTATGTGCCCGGAGTGATCTACGGAGCCGGCAAGGAGCCGACCACCATCCAGATCCTCGGAAGCCAGTTGCTCAAGACGCTCAAGAAGGGCGGCTTCTACACCACGATGTTCGAACTGGACGTGAATGGCGAGAAACACACGGTGATCCCCAAGGCCATGCAGAAAAACCTGCTCAACGGCCTGCCGACCCATGTGGATTTCCTGCGCCTCGCCAAAGGCGCGACGGTGACCATCGAGGTGCCGGTCGAGTTCATCAACGAGAAAGCCTGCCCCGGTCTGGAGCAGGGCGGTACGCTCAACGTGGTGCGCCACGCCGTCGAGGTGGAAGTGCTGGCAACCGCAATGCCCGATACCTTCACCATCGATCTCAGCGGCTTTGAGCTGGGCGATTCGATCAATGCCAGCGCGATCACCCTGCCCGAGGGCGCAGCCTTCACGATCACGGATCGTGACTTCACGGTGGCAACCATCGCGACGCCCGCCGGGATGGGCGGCGCAAGCGAGGACGAGGATGCCGACGGCGAAGGCGAGACCGCCGAAGCCGGGGAAGAAGCCGCCGCCGAGGGCGAGGGCGAGTCGAACGACTGATCGCCCTTCTCCCCGCCGACCGATTCCCGACGCCCGCCCTCACCGGCGGGCGTTTTTGCTGGGTCATCGACGCAGGCCCCTGTCTGCGTTAGACTTTACGGGATTCAAGCGGAGAGACGCGCCATGCTCCTGTTCGTCGGCCTCGGAAATCCGGGCAAAGACTATGCCGGGAACCGGCACAATATCGGCTTCATGGCCGTGGACCGGATCGCCGACGACCATGGCTTCGGCCCGGAAAGCCGCAAGTTTCAGGGCCTCATGCGCGAGGGAAGGCTCGGTACCGGAAAGGTCATCACGCTCAAACCCGGCACCTTCATGAACGAGAGCGGACGGGCCGTGGGCGAGGCCCTGCGCTTCTACAAGCTGGACCCCGCCGATGTGATCGTCTTCCATGACGAGCTGGATCTGGCCCCCGGCAAGCTGCGCTGCAAGACGGGGGGCGGCCATGCGGGGCATAATGGCCTGCGCTCGATCCACGCCCATATCGGGGCGGAATATCGCCGGGTGCGCCTCGGGATCGGGCATCCGGGGCATAAGTCAAAGGTCTCGGGCTATGTGCTGCACGATTTCGCGAAGGCCGAGCGCGACTGGCTCGACCCGCTGCTGGAGGGGATAGGCCGGGCCGCGCCGATGCTGGCCGCCGGGGACGAGGGGCGGTTCATGAGCGATGTGGCGCAGGATATGCAGGACGCCTCGCCCAGAGCATTGCCTCCGAAACCCGCACCTGCCCGGAAGCGGGCGGCGGAACCGGACGGAGGCGGCGGAATGTTTGACGCATTGAAGGGGCTGTTCCGCGACTGACGCGCGCGGCCCGTGGCGGGAGGCGAGAGATATGCTGGAAACGGATTCGATATCGCTGGTGGCGCGTGCCGCTGCCACGCGGGGCAAGCAGGCATTCACTCTGGAGGGCGCGGCACCGCGCGCCTCCGGCGGCAACCTGCCTGTCCTGATGTGGCTTGCCGGGGCCGGGTACAGACCGAAAGATACGGCCCGGAGAAAGGGCATGGTACCCATTCCCGCCGGGATGGAGATGGCCGCCGACCGCCTTCTCACGACCGTCCGGCCTGACGAACCCGTCCACGCCGCACAGATGCGGGCCGATACGCTGGTCGATATGCATCGTGATGCCGCCGAAGACCCACGGGTAAAGGATATCTTCGAGGCCGACCCGGTGCTGGTGGCCGATCCACGCACGGGATGGCTGGTGACGGAATCGATGCTCGCGGCCCGGATCGGGCTGTTCGATTCTCTCAATACCCTGCTCGGAAAACCCTATCTGACCGATGCCGCCGCCGCCGCCGTGCGACACACCCTGATCGATGCCTTCACCGATCTCTCGGAAGAAAGCCAGCAGGAGTGGTGCTACAGCGAGGTGCGGCTGGAGCAGGGCCTCTTCTTCCTCGAAAGCCGCCAGCCGAGCGAATTGCTGGCCCTTGCGGAGGAATTGCGCCCGGTGGATACGGCCAGAGGAATCTGGGACGCCGTGCGCCTGTTCAGTCTGGCGGCGCAGATGAATGACCGGAGCGGGGCGACCATCGCGCCGGTAGCGACCCTGCTGGACGTCGATACGCGCGACGCGGCCTGACCGGAGTTTTCCCCTGCGCCGCCGCGCCCCATCTGTTACAGCCCATCGACACAGGTGATTTGCGGGTGAGAGCATGGCGCACGGGCTGCCGACGAAGGACGAATTGCTGACCTTCCTGCGGGAAGCCCCGGCAAAAACCGGCAAACGCGAGATCGCGCGGGCGTTCAGGGTGAAGGGGGCCGACCGTATCCGGCTGAAGGAAATGCTGGCCGAACTGGCCGATGAGGGCCTGATCGTCCGGGGACGGCGCAAGACCTTCACGGGCGATCCCGGCAAGCTGCCCCCGGTCACGGTAGTCGATATCGTGCGACTGAGCCGCGACGGAGAGCCGGTCGCCAGCCCCCATACCTGGGAGCATGACGGCATCGAGCCGCCCGCCATCGTCTTCGCCGCCCAGAAAAAGGGCGACCCCGCCCTCGGAGTGGGCGACCGGGTGCTGGCCAAACTGCGCGCCCTCGATGACGGCGAGGAATTCCGCTACGAGGCGACCCCGATCCGCAAGCTGTCCTCCCGGCGGCGATCCGTGGGCGTCTTCCGCAAGCAGGGCGACGGAGGCCGTATTCAGCCGGTGGACAAGAAGGAGAGCCGCGAATTTCGCGTGGAGGCCGAGCATGTGAACGGCGCGGTGGACGGGGAGCTGGTGGAGGTCGAGGTGCTCGGCGGGGCACGCTATGGCCTGCCCTCCGCGAAGGTTCTGGTGCGGGTGGGCGATGTGGGCGCGCCGCGCACGATCTCGCTGATCGCGATTCATGAACACGGCATCGAGACCGAATTCTCCGATGAGGCGCTGGAGCTGGCCGGGGCCGCACAGGCGGTAACATCGCTGAAAGGGCGCGACGACCTGCGCGCTATCCCCTTCGTGACCATCGACCCCGAGGATGCCCGCGACCATGACGATGCGGTCTATGCCGAGGCCGATGGCGATCCGGCCAATGAGGGCGGGCATATCCTCTGGATCGCCATTGCCGATGTGGCCCATTATGTGCGCCCCGGAACGGTGCTGGACCGCGAAGCGAGGAGCCGGGGAAACTCGTGCTATTTCCCCGACCGGGTGGTGCCGATGCTGCCCGACAGCCTTTCGGGCGATCTGTGCTCGCTGCATGAAGGGGTGGACCGGCCCTGTATCGGCGTGCGGATCGTGCTGGACAGGGCGGGACACAAGCGGGAGCATTCCTTTTTCCGGGCAATGATGCGCTCTGCCGGAAGCCTGACCTACGAGGATGCTCAGGCCATGGCGGACGGGGGCTATGACGGGCCACATGACGCGCTGGACGCGCCGGTGGTGGCCCCGCTCTATGCCGCCTACCGCGCGCTGGTCACGGCGCGGGAACGGCGACAGCCCCTCGATCTGGATCTGCCGGAACGGCGGGTGATCCTGAACGAGGAGGGCGAAGTCGAGAGCATCCGCCTGCGTGAGCGGTTCGACGCCCATAAGCTGATCGAGGAATGCATGGTCCTCGCCAATGTCTGCGCCGCCGAAACGCTGGAGGACAAGCGCAGTGACCTGATCTACCGGGTCCATGAACCCCCCCTGGAGGAGCGGGTGGAAGCCCTGCGCGAGACGGTGCGGAGCATCGGCCTGCCCTTCGCGAAGGGACAGCGGATCACCCCGGCGCTGCTCAATGATGCCCTGAGAGCGGCGGCAAAGACCGAATTCTCCGAAACCGTGAGCATCGCCGTGCTGCGGGCGCAGACGCAGGCCTATTACGGACCGGAGAATCTGGGGCATTTCGGGCTGAACCTCGCCCGGTACGCCCATTTCACCTCACCGATCCGGCGCTATGCCGACCTGATCGTCCATCGGGCGCTGATCGCGGCGCTGGGTCTGGGGGCCGATCCGGGCAGGGACGGGCTGAGTGCCGACGAGGCCGCACGGCTGGACGAGACGGCGACGCATATCTCGCAGATGGAGCGCCGGGCCATGCTGGCGGAGCGCGATTCCAACGACCGCTATCTCGCCGCCTATATGGAAGACCGGATCGGAGCGGATTTCACGGGGTTGATCTCAGGGGTGGCGCGGTTCGGCCTGTTCGTGAAGCTGGACGAGACGGGGGCCGACGGGCTGGTGCCGGTCTCCTCGCTGGGGGATGATTACTACCGGCATGAACAGGAGACCGGAACCCTGACGGGGGAGCGCACGAACCGGGTGTTTCGACTGGGACAGCGGGTGACGGTGCGGCTGGAGGAGGCCGTGCCGCTGACCGGGGGGCTGCGGTTCACGCTGCTGGAGGGCGGCACCGTGTCGGGGCGACCCGCACGGGGCAGGCCGTCCCGGCAGAAAGGCCCGCCCCGTGCGCGTCGCGGAAAGTCGCGGCGCTGAGATTTCTATCGCTACAGGCAGGAAAGCCCGGAAATTTCACATCCCGGCGGCGGCGGATCAGCCGCCGAGGAACAACTGTCCGACATTGGGGTTTGCCAGCAACTCGTCGCCGGTGCCCGCGATGGCGACTTCGCCGGAGACCAGAACATAGCCGATATCGGCGAATTCCAGACCTTTCTTCGCGTTTTGCTCGACCATGATGATGGTCTTGCCGTCCCGGCGTTGCAGGTCATCGAGAATTTCAAACACCATGTCGATGAAACGCGGCTCCAGACCGATGGACGGTTCATCCACCAGCAGAACCTCGGGATTCATGACCAGAGCGCGGCTGATTTCCAGCAGGCGGCGCTCACCCCCGGAGAGAACCTTTGCCTGATGCCGGCGGCGCGCGGCAAGGCGGGGATATTTGTCGAAGACCATCTCGGCGGCCTTCTTTGCCTCGGCGGGCTGGTCCTTGAGGAAGCCGCCCATCCAGAGATTTTCCTCCACGGTCATGCCGGGGAAGACCGATTTGTCCTGGAGAATATAGGCGATACCGGCCTCGGAGAGCTTCTGGCTGGGGGTCAGGCGCGTGACATCGTTCATCGTGCCGCCCTGATCGACCTTGATCGAACCGGAGAAGATATTCGTGAAACCGAAGATCGAATGCAGGATGGTGGATTTGCCCGCGCCGTTCGGGCCGATGAGGCAGAGGGACTGGCCCTTGCCGATCCTGAGATCGATATCGTGCAGGATCTCCATCTTGCCGTAGCCCGCGCGCAGTTTCTCGATGGTGACGAAGGGGTCGCCGACCACCAGGGCATCAAGCTGTTCGGTGGAGGTGCCTTCGGCAATAGCGGCGACCTGTCGCGTGACCTCCTCGACGGAGATGACGGTATCGACGGTTCCCATATGGTAACCGCGCGAGCCGGACTGCTTCGCCCCGTCGGTGCCGGGGGTGGGTTCTTCGGCCATCAATGCGCTCCCAGATAAGCATCGACGACACGCTGGTCGCCCTGGATCTGTTCGGGGGTTCCGGCGGCGAGCAACTCGCCATGGGCGAGGCAGTAGATACGGTCGGCCATGTTCATGATGACGCGCATATTGTGCTCGATGATGAAGAGGGTGATGCCGAATTCGGAATTGGCCCGCTTGAGGCGCTCGATCAGGCCGTTGATGAGAGTCGGGTTGATCCCGGCGGTCGGCTCGTCGAGCAGCAGGACGGTCGGCTCATTCATCAGGGCCATGGCGAATTCGAGCAGCTTTTGCTGGCCGAAACTCAGCGACCCGGAGCGCAGGTAACGCTTTTCGTAGAGACCGACGAAATCGAGCAGGTGTTCGGCGCGCTCATGGTCGGCGCGGGTATTGGTGGTGAGGGCCTCGCGCAGGGTCATCTTCCGGTGGGGCAGGGAGATGAGCATGTTCTGGACGCAGTTCATGTCGCCGTAGATGCGCGTCTGCTGGAAGGTCCGCAGGAGGCCGAGACGGGCGATCTGCTGCACGGGCAGTTTCGATATCTCATTGCCCTCGAACCTGATCGAGCCTTTGTCGATGGGATGATAGCCGACAATGGAGTTGAACAGCGTCGTTTTGCCGGAGCCGTTGGGACCGATCAGGCCGGTGATACCGCCCTTCTCCACGTCGATGGAGATGTCGGTATTGGCCTTGACCCCGCCATAGGATTTGGAGACGTCGTGGACTTCGATGATCTTCATTCCGCAGGCTCCGCAATCAGGTCGGGCTTTTTCTGGACACGCTCGCCGAACCATTCGGGCTTGACCCTGGCCAGCCAGCCCATGAGGCCGTCCTGGAAATAGACGACGGTGATGACGATGAGGGCACCGAGGGCCACCCACTGCCAGCCGAGCAGATAATTCCACGTCACCTCCTTGATGACATGGAAGAGGATCGCGCCGATGATCGGCCCCCAGAGGGTGCCCTTGCCGCCGAGCAGCACACAGACAACCATGAAGATGCCGAGGTTGATGGTCTGGAAGGCGGTTTCCAGAGGCTCGAAATGGATGTTCTGGAAGCCGGAGATGCCGCCGACGATGCCGACGAAGAAGGCGGAGATGGCCCAGGTCACCTGCTTGTAGCGCAGGGTGTGCAGGCCCATGGCCTCGGCCTTTTCCTCATCGTCGCGGATGGCGTTGATCGCCCCGGCGAAGCGGGTGCCGTAGAGCCAGCGCAGGAAGATGAAGAGGATCACGCCCGTGGCGGCAAAAAGGTAGTAGAAGAACAGCTTGCCGACATCGAAATCGCCCGGATAGACGGGCAACGCGATGCCCTGTCCGCCGCCGACCCATTCCCAGTTCGACACCAGTTCCCCGGCGGCAATGGCCGCGCCGAGGGTGCCGATGGCGAAATACGGTCCCCGGAACTGGAACAGCAGATACCCCATGAGCCACGCGATGGCGGCGCTCAGCAGACCCGCAAAGACAAGGCCGAGGCCCATTCCGAGAAAATATTGCGTGGTGGTGAACTTGTACGTGCCGCCCCCGAAGGCGTTGGTGTACTCGCCGACATCATAGGCAAGCGCAATGGTGACGACGGCGGCGATATACATGCCCGCCCCGAAGAACAGGATGTTCCCCAGCGAGTTGTAACCCATCTGCCCGCCCGTCATGTCCCAGGTCATCGAGAGGATGATGAAAACCCACAGCGTCGCGAGCTGCGTTCGGAAATCAGGAAAGATGAACGGTGCCGCGATGATGAGTGCGAGCAGGGCGAGGTAGAAGACCGGACGCAGGATAGCCATGTGTCGCCCCTTTTTATTGCAGAACCTGCCGCTTACGGCGCTGTTGCAGCAAGCGGAAGAACAGGACGATAAGCAGCAACAGAACCGCGATGGCCTGCTGGTAGCCGATGCCGAAGATATGCGCGCCGTATTGTTCCATCGCCCCGATGCCAAGGCCCGCCGCGATGACACCGGGCAGGTTACCCAGCCCCGCCGCCGTGACGATGACGAAGGCCCGGATCGAGTAGGTGATGCCATAGAAGGGCTGGATGACCCATGCCATGACGATGATCGCCCCCGCCGCGCCGCAGATGGCGGAGTTGAGCGAGAAGGTGAAGGCATAGACCTTGTCGGTGTCGATCCCCAGCACACGGGCGGCACGGGCATCCTGCGCCGTGGCGCGGATCGCCTGTCCCATGCGCGAACGCTTCATGAAGATGATGACGCCGAAGGCCAGCGACAGGGCAACGATCACCCCGATCAGCTTGGAGATCGGCACGTCCACGAAACCACCGGGACCGAAATGCAGGGTGTCATAGCCAAGATCGATGCTCTGGGTATCGGAACCGAACATCAGGTTCATGATCTGCGCGAACATGATCGCGAGGCCGAAGGTGGCGAGCAGGGAGGTGAAAAGGTCGCGCTCGATCACGCGCTTGATGACCAGCTTGTAGGTGATCCAGCCGATGCCCCACATGACGATGAAGGCCGCCGGAATGCCGAGAAAGGGATGAATGCCGATATTCGTCAGACTCCAGGCGACATAGCCGCCCGCGATCACGAAATCGCCCTGAGCGAGATTCTTCACGTTCATGACGCCCCAGACGAGCGCGAGGCCGTAGGCGGCGAGGGCAAAGAGTGCCCCGATCATGATACCGTCAATGAGAATCTTCAAGTTCACGACGGGAAACTCGAAGAGCAGCCCGATATTGGAAATAATCTGGTCCATGCGGGAACTTTCGCGGGAGGGAGAATATGGCGGCAGCCCGGAGGGTGATCCGGGGCCTCGACAGACCGTGACAGTCCGGCGAGGCCCCGGATTCAGGGCTGTAGCTGCGCTGTTTACGACGCCTTATTCAGCTTCGCGGGGCCATTCCAGCTTATGCGAGGCGAATTTGGACGGCGCGACCACGTTGTATTTGCCGTCCTGAATCTGGCGCAGCACCATCGGCTTCGCGATGTTGTTGCCCGCCTCGGAGAAGCGGATATCGCCGTAGAAGGTCTTCATATCCGTCGCCGAGATGGCGTCACGCACCATTTCCTTGTCGAGGGTACCGGCACGCTCGAAAGCGTCCTTGAAGACGTAGACGGCGGCGGAAGCCTGCGCGACCTGATAGGGCACGGTCTTGTTGGTGTATTCAGGGAAGGCTTCCTTGAAACCGGCCTCGTATTCGGCGGCGGTGCCGAAGAGATCGTCCTCATAGGAGAGCGTTTCCGCCCACTGCGTCGAGCAGAGGATACCGTTGGCGGCCTTGCCGAAGTTGCCGACAACATCCGCAGCCTCGCAATGGGTGACGGCGATCATCGGAACGTCGATGTTCTGCTCGCCGATCTGACGCACGGCGGTCGCGGCACCCTTGGAGTGGCCGGAGACGATGAGAACGTCGGGTTTCAGCAGCTTCACCTTGGTCAGGATCGCGCTCATATCCGACAGGTCACGCGGCAGTTTCTCGTCGAGGACGATCTTCATGCCGTATTTCTTGGCGTCTTCCTGAACACCGGCGCGGATATCGAGCGAGAAAGGATCGTTCTCGACCGCAATGGCGACCTTGACGCTTTTGGGGTCTTTGCCTTCCTTCTCGGCCATTTCAGCCGCGAGGGTGATGGCGGAGGCAAGATACTGTTCGGACGTGGACAGGACCGCGAAAAGGTACTTGTAGCCCTTGTTGAACAGCGAGCGGGACGCGCCCTCGGCCTCGACCATGGGAATCTTGTACTGCTCGGTGACGGGCGCGATGGCCTTGGTCAGACCGGAGGAGTACGGCCCGAGCATGTACTGGACGCCATCCTGATTGATGAGGCGTTCGGCCAGTGTCGCGCCACGGTCGCCCTTGGATTCGTCGTCGTAGTAGATGGTCGAGAAGTTGTAGCACTTGTCCGCGACCTTGACGCCACCGGCGTCCTTGATCTTCTGGATCGCGTATTCGTAGCCGTTCTTGGCGTGGACGCCGTTGGTGGCGTATTTGCCGGTCAGCGAGATCGCTGCGCCGAGCGTGATGGTATCGCAATCCTCTGCCATGGCGGCAGGCGCGGAAGCAAAGAGCGCGCCGGTAGCCAGAAGCGAGATGCCGAATTTTTTCAGGGTACCCATCAAGATAGTTTCCTCCCGGTGTGGGTTATTATGACTTTATGGATCGCGGCGTGGCATGGCCCGCCCCGTTGGCCTCAAGTCTAATCAGACGTTCACCACGATTCCAAGCACCGATAACCGCAATGCATCTTATATCAGCTTTTCAGGGCCGAGACCGCACCGGAGGGCCTTTCGCATGAGCGTGGGCAGGGCCGCCTCCCCCATCGCCGCCGCCGACGTCCAGCGGCCCCGTTCCGCGCAGGTGCCGGAGGGCAGGTCAGCGCGCATGACCGCGAGGATCAGGTGAAAATGTGTAAAGGTGTGCCGCACATGACCCATCGCGCGCCAGCCGGCGGCGAGCGGCGGGGCGGGGGGCGGAGCCGTATCCTCGGTCCAGTCCGTGCCCGGAAGCTCGGCCATGCCGCCGAGCAGGCCCGTATCCGGGCGGATGGTCAGAAGGATCGCACCGTCCGCGCGGCGGGCGAGATAGCAGATGCCATGGCGGGTCGGTTTGGCTTTTTTCGGGGTCTTGCGGGGCAGGGTTGCCGCGATGCCCTCCGCACGGGCGCGGCAGGGAGCGGCGATGGGGCAGAGATCGCAGGACGGATTGCGGGGGGTGCAGATCGTCGCGCCGATATCCATGACCGCCTGGGCATAATCGCCGGGGCGCCGCTGCGGCGTCTCGGCGGCGGCGAGGGCATAGAGATGTTTCTTCGCGCCCGGCAGAGGCAGCTCGACGGCGTGAAGACGTGCCAGGACCCGCTCGATATTTCCGTCCACCACCGTTGCGGCCTCGTCGAAGACGATGGAGGCGATGGCCGCCGCCGTGTAGAGACCCACGCCCGGCAGGGTCCGCAACTCCGCTTCGGTGCGCGGAAAACTGCCGCCATGATCCCGCACGATGGCCTGCGCGCAGGCATGTAGGTTGCGGGCGCGAGCGTAATAGCCGAGGCCCGCCCATTCGGCGAGCACGTCGTCACGCGGAGCCGAGGCCAGCGCCTCGACGGTGGGCCAGCGGGCCGTGAACCGTTCAAAATAGGCTTTCACCGTTGCCACGGTGGTCTGTTGCAGCATGATTTCCGACAGCCAGACGCGGTAAGGGTCGGGCCGCACCCCCGCCCTGCGCGCCGCCGGGCCGATGCGCCACGGCAGGCTGCGGGCATGGGCATCGTACCAGCACAGGATTGCGCTTGCGACGGAAACTGTCACAACCCCGTCATCACGACATTGAATCCCTTGGCATTCGACAACCCTTTCAACGCATAGTGTCGGCAATGCCCCCCTCAGAAGGACGCCAGCCAGTCCATGGCCACCCGTTTCCAGAAAAAGCGCTATGGCCGCAAGAATTTCGTGCGCGCGGCCACTGCGGCGAAAGGACTGATCCGCCCCGCCCTGACCAAACGGGGGTTCTCGGAATCGCGTATCCTCGTGGAATGGGACGATGTGGTCGGTGAGCGTATCGCGGGGCTTTGCCGCCCGGTCAGGTTGGGCTATGCGGGGCGCGAGGGCATGGGCGGCACACTGACGGTCGGGACACTCGGGGCCATGGCGCTGGAAGTACAGCACCTGACGCCCCAGATAATCGAGCGGGTGAACGCCCATTACGGATACCGCGCCATCTCGCGCATCCGGCTGGTGCAACTGGGGCCGGAAGCCTTCGAGGAACGAAAAAACAAACCGGACGTGCCACAACCTCGCCCGGAAGAGGTGACACGTATCCGCAGCATGGTCGAACCCGTGACCGACGAGGGCCTGCGCGGCGCACTCGAACGTCTGGGAAGAAATATCGCCACACGACGCCCAGGGGCGGAGACCGGCAAGCAAGAACGAGGAAAAGTATGAACAAGGGACTTCTCATCGGCGCAGCGATCGTTGCGGTCGCGGCGGTCGGAGGCTGGAGCGCGATGTCGATGCTGTCGCAGGACACGGATGTGCCCGCCGCCATGCTCGACAGCAGCGCGACGGCCACGGGCGAGACCACCGCAGCCGCTCTCGCGCCGCCGGGTGCCTATGCGGGAACGGTCACGGAATCGGGCGGCTTCACGGGTGATGTTCTGGAAGGCGATGCCGATGCGCCGGTGACGATCATCGAATACGCCTCGCTGACCTGCCCGCATTGCG
Organism: uncultured Neomegalonema sp.; assembly: GCA_937922185.1. Taxonomy (GTDB): domain Bacteria; phylum Pseudomonadota; class Alphaproteobacteria; order Rhodobacterales; family Rhodobacteraceae; genus JAHDDY01. Next base: position 26,262 of record CAKZUT010000070.1, on the reverse strand, counting down.
CGTCGTTCCATGACCGCATCTACAAGCAACTGAAGACGGATTACATCGATACCGGCAAGGTGAAGTTCATCTACCGCGACTTCCCGCTCAACAACCCGGCCATCGCCGCCTCGATCATCGCGCGGTGCGGGGGCAAGGATCGGTATACCGCCTTTATCGATCTGTTCCTGACACAGCAGGATCGCTGGACCCGCGCCGAGGACTGGATGGGCGAGTTGCAGAATATGGCACGGATCGGGGGCCTCAGCGTCGATAAGATCAATGCCTGCCTTCAGGACAAAGCCCTCGGCCAGAGTGTCATCGACCGCTATCGCGCGGGCAGCGAGACCTTCCAGATCAGCTCGACCCCGACCGTGCTGGTCAACGGCAATAAATACGAGGGCGAGATGAGCGTACAGGCCCTGTCGGAGTTCATCGACAGCAAGCTCTGATCTGCCGCCTGCCCCCGTCACATGAGAACCAGGAAAGACGCCATGACTAAACGGATCATCGCCGGTATCGCCATCGCTCTCGCAACCGCCGCCGGTATCGGGGGCGCGGGAGCCACCGGGGCGGGCAGCAGCACGGCGACGCAATATATCGCGCCGGTCGATCCGGCCATGGCCACTCTGGCCCCTGCGGGGGTGTATACGGGGACTGTAACGCCAAGCGGCGGCTTCACCGGAGACGTGGCCGAAGGGTCGCCCGACGCGCCTGTCACGATCATCGAATATGCCTCGCTGAGCTGTCCGAGCTGTGCGCGGTTTCATGCGGGCATCTATCCGACGCTCAAGTCGCAATATATCGATACCGGGAAGGTCCGCTTCATCGTGAGGGATTTTCCCCTGAACGAATCGGCCTTTGCCGCAGCGATCATGGCGCGATGCGGCGGGGCGGGGAATTATCTGTCTCTCGTGGATCAGTTCCTTTCGACGCAGGATCAGTGGGCCTTCGGCAATGACTGGCTGAACGGGGTGGAAACCATCGCCAGACAACGGGGCCTTGCCCCGCAGCGCATCGATGCCTGTCTCAAGGACAGCGCCCTGTTCCAGAGCATCAATGATCGCCGGAAGGCGGGAGGGGCGGTGTTCGGGGTCAACAGCACGCCGACACTGATCATCAACGGCCAACGCTATGACGGACGCGAGGATCTGCTGTCGCTGTCGCAGGTCATCAACGGATTGCTGTAGAATCGCGCCACGATTTGCCATGCCCCGGAGCAGGGTTATCTGTCCCGTATAACCCGATACCCGCAGGGGCGGGAAACAGAGCGAGAGTGGCCCGATGACCGACTATGTCCCCCCCAGAGTCTGGACCTGGGATCAGGAAAACGGCGGCGAGTTCGCCAGCACCAACCGCCCCGTCGCCGGGGCGACCCATGACGCCGAACTGCCCGTGGGCAAGCATCCGCTGCAACTGCACTCGCTGGCCACGCCAAACGGGGTGAAGGTCACGGTCATGCTGGAGGAGTTACTGGCTGCCGGGCATTCAGGGGCCGAATATGACGCCTATGTGATCGATATACGCAAAGGCGACCAGTTCGGCAGCGATTTCGTCGCGATCAACCCGAATTCCAAGATTCCCGCCCTGCTCGACCGCAGCACGACCCCGCCGACCCGCGTGTTCGAATCCGGTGCGATCCTGATGTATCTGGCCGAGAAATTCGGGGCGTTCCTGCCAGAGGGCGGAGCCGCGCGCGCCGAATGCCTGTCATGGCTGTTCTGGCAGATGGGCAGCGCGCCGTATCTGGGCGGCGGCTTCGGCCATTTCTATGCCTATGCGCCCGAAAAATTCCAGTATCCCATTGATCGCTTCACGATGGAGACCAAGCGTCAGATGGACGTGCTGGACCGCCATCTTGCGGAGAACCGCTACATGGTCGGTGATGACTACACCATCGCGGATATGGCGATCTGGCCCTGGTATGGCGTGCTGACCACCGGAAAGCTCTATAACGCCGCTGAATTCCTCGACGTGAAATCCTATACCCATGTCATCCGCTGGCATGACGAGATCGCCTCGCGGGAGCCGGTGCAGCGCGGACGCAAGGTCAACCGTATTTCCGGCCCGCTCGAAGACCAGCTTCACGAACGCCATGATGCCGGCGATTTCGAGACAAAGACGCAGGACAGGATACAGGCCTGAGAAAAAGGGAGATGCGTTCGCGCAGAAAGCGAATAAAGACTGATTGTCTACTCATGCGTTGCCTCTCGCGGGCCGCCCCTTACTTCAACCGATTGAACGTCATTAAGTTAAACCAGATTAACAACTGTTTGGTTGAGCGGCCTTTCACAAACTCGTAAGCTAGGGTTTGTATAGAGAAAATTCAGGATCGTATGAACGCTCGATTTTACCTGCGCGACGCGACGCGCGCGGCACATCAGCGAACCGATATCGCCTTCTCCGCGCTCGATCTGGCGCAGCGGCATGATTATGGCGTTTTTCTTGGCAGTCACTTCCTCGCCTATCGGGCGATGATGCCGGTTTTCGAAGCCGGACTACCCGCTGCCCAGCGCCCTCCGGCCATGGCCGATCTGCTGGCGGATGATCTGCATACCCTGGGGTTTGATACCGATGATATGACAGAACCGCACTTCACGGGCGACGCACTCGGAGCCGCCTATGTGGTCGCCGGGTCGCATTTCGGTCAGCGTGTCCTGTGCGCGCAGCACCGGCGCTCCGACGACCCGATTGTACGCGATGCGGAACGCTATCTCGCATCCCCGGCGCTGAAACTGTACTGGCCGGTGCTGAAAGAGGCTATCGAACAGGTGATCGATGCCCCGGATGGCCCCGACCGGCTCAAGCGCCTGACCCTCGGGGCGGAAGCGACCTTTGCGCTGTTCGCGGAGTGCCTGACTCTCGCCCGAGCGAAAGGGGCAGATCATGAACTCGCCTGAGATCGACCACAGCCTCGCCCGCGAGGAAGTCGACCTGACCAATTGCGACCGTGAGCCGATCCACACCCCCGGACGGGTGCAGTATTTCGGCTTTCTGATTTCCGTTACCGGCGACTGGATAGTGAACCATGTGTCGCGGAATGCCGGGGATATTCTCGGACTGGACCAGCCTCTCCGGGCCGGAACGCCGTTGAACACCCTGTTCACCCCCGATGCGATCCACGATCTTCGCTCGCAGCTTCAGATGCTGGGCGGGCCGGATTCGGTGGGACGTCTCTTCAACCTGCGCCTGACCGACAGAGACACTTCCTTCGATATTGCGGTCCACCAGTCGGGCAGCTCCATCATCATCGAGGGAGAGCGGTGCGAGGCGAACCGTCAGGCGGACCCGTCCAGCTATGTCAAACCGATGATCGAACGGATGACCGGCGCACAGGACACAAAGCATCTCTGCGATATCGCCGCGCGGCAGATAAAGGCACTGACCGGCTATGACCGGGTGATGGTCTATCGCTTTGCCCCCGATGACAGCGGCGAGGTGATCGCGGAAACCTGTGCGCCGGGAATGGAGCCGTATCTCGGGCTGCGTTATCCCGCCTCTGACATTCCGAGGCAGGCGAGGGCACTCTATACGCGGAACCTGCTGCGTGTGATCGCGGATGTGCATGACGAGGGCATCGAGATAGAACCGGTGCTCAACCCGGAAGGCCAGCCCCTCGACATGAGCATGAGTTCGGTGCGTGCCGTCTCGCCCATCCATCTGGAATACCTGCGGAATATGGGTGTGAGCGCCTCCATGTCGATCTCGATCCTGCGGCGGGGAAAGCTGTGGGGGCTGTTCGCCTGTCATCACGAGACGGCAAAGGTGCCGTCCTATCCGGTCCGTACGGCGGCGGAACTGTTCGCGCAGCTCTTCTCGTTTCTGCTCGACCAGAAACAGGGCGATGCCGAACGGATGGCCACGGAAGCGGGCCGCAAGCTTCATGACCGGCTGATGGCACAGCTTGCCGAGAACGTCTCGGTCAGTGACAATTTCGAGGCGATCATCGACGCGACTGCTCCCGTCATTCCCCATGACGGCGCGGTCGGGTGGATCGACGGCGAGTTCCGCTCGGTCGGGCAGACACCGACCCGCGAGGAATTCGAGGCCCTTGTCCCCTCGCTGAATACCACGACGGCAAGCCGCCTGTTCGCCACGGAATGCCTGTCAAAGCCCTTCCCGGAAGCGGAGGCTTTCGCGGAGAGGGCGGCGGGAGCGATGGTCCTGCCGGTATCGCGGACACCGAGGGATTATATCGTCCTCTTCCGGCAGGAGGTCGTCCAATCGGTCCGCTGGGCCGGAAATCCCGAAAAACCCATGACGATGGGGCCGAACAGCACACGGCTCACTCCGCGCCAGAGCTTCGCGGCATGGCAGCAGATCCTGCGCCACCACAGCGCGCCCTGGACGGACATTGAATTGCAGACCGCCGAGTCCCTGCGCGTGACGCTGATGGAAGTGGTGCTGCGTATGGCCAGCGCGAACATACGCGACCAGATCCGCTCGAAGGAGCAACAGGAATTGCTGATCGCGGAACTGAACCATCGGGTCCGCAATATCCTGAACCTCATCAAGAGTCTGATCGCACAAAGTGCCGATGGCCAGAGCGATATCGTCAGCTTCACCAATGTCATCGGGGGCCGCGTCCATGCCCTCGCCCGCGCTCATGATCAGATCACGCGGGAGAACTGGTCGCCCGCCTCCCTCCACGACCTGATCCAGACCGAGACCGCCGCGTATCTGGGCGCCAAACGGGACCGGGTGGTCATGGTGGGGCCGGATGCGATGCTGCATCCCCATGCCTATTCGACAGTGGCGCTCGTGATCCACGAATTGCTGACGAACTCCGCCAAATACGGGGCGCTGGCCGACTCGACAGGGACGGTCACGGTCACGCTTGAGCGTCAGAGCGACGGGCAATTGCAAATCGGATGGCAGGAAACCGGAGGCCCGCCCGTGGCCAGACCCACCCGGCGGGGCTTCGGCACCACGATCATCGAACGCTCGATCCCTTATGAACTGAACGGCACTTCCGAAATCGACTACGATCCTGCGGGGGTACGTGCGTCCTTCCTGCTGCCCTCGGAAAGCATCGACCGCTTCGCCAATCGCAGGGTTGAGCATGTGGCCGAAACGCCCCCTGCGGCGGTGCCTGCGGTGCAGATGGGCAAGGTTCTGATCGTGGAGGACAACATGATCATCGCGCTCGATGCCGAAAGCTATCTGGTGGATCTGGGCGCGGAAGCGGTCGTCACAACATCGAGCAACGGACAGGCGATCCGGGCCATGGAGGAGACGGTCTTCGATTTCGCCCTGCTTGACGTGAATCTCGGAATGGAGACATCGACGCCGGTGGCATCACGGCTGGCGCGGGACGGCATACCCTTCGTCTTTGCGACCGGCTATGGCGAGATACGCGACCTGACCGAGCTGTTTCCCGGCGTGCCGGTGGTGCAAAAGCCCTATGACCGCGATACGCTGGTACGGGCGATCGCGAAGATCTGAGCCGCTCCCCCTCCTTTCTCAACTGGGCAGCCGCACGATGAAGCGAGCGCCGCCCCCCTCGCGGTTCTCGGCCCGGATCGTCCCGCCATGGGCCTCCACGATCCGGCGGGAGATCGACAGGCCAAGCCCTGAATGCCGCCCGAATGCCTCTCCTTCCGGGCGCTCGGTATAGAAACGCTCGAAGATCGAATCGAGATTGTCCGCCGGGATACCCGGCCCGTCATCCTCCACGGTGATGACAGCGGCCTTGAGATCATCGCGCCACGCGGCCACCCGCAGCGTTCCGTCCTCGGGGCTGAAGGAAATGCCGTTCAGCACGATATTCGAGACGACCTGCGCGATCCGGCTTTCCAGCCCCCGCACCGTCAGCGCGCCGTCCGGCACATCCGCCACGATACGCACCCGCCGGGCGACGGCGTTCTGTGCGAGGATGTCGGCGGTCGTCTCGACCAATGCTCCCAGATCGAAGGGTGCCCGTTCCTCGCGCACCAGTTCGGCATCCAGACGCGAGGCATTGGAGATATCCGTAACCAGACGGTCGAGACGGTCCACGTCTTCCCGGATCACCGTGTACAAACGCTCCCGCGCCGCGTCGGTCTTCGCATAGTCGAGCGTTTCCGTGGCTGATCGCAGGGAGGAAAGCGGATTCTTGATCTCATGGGCCACATCGGCGGCAAAACTCTCAATGGCGTCGATCCGCCCGTAGAGAGCGTCCGTCATGCGGCGCATCGAGCCGGAAAGATTGCCGATCTCGTCAGCACGGGACGTCAGATCGGGAATTTCCACCCGCTCGGAAGCGACAAGCTGGCCTTCGTCGGCCCGCGCGGCATCGGCGGCCCTGGCCAGCCGACGCAAAGGTCGCGCGATGCCGTTCGCCAGCAAAATCGCGAGCAGGATCGACACCAGCCCCGCCACCACGAAAATACGCAGGATCTCGATGCGCCCTGCCCGGATCACCCGGTCGATATCCCCGCCCTCGGTCGAGAGCATCAGGACGCCCATGATAACCTTCAGCCGCCGCACCGGGACAGCAACGGATACGATAAGCTCCCCCTCGCTGTTGGCGCGCTGGGACGTGGCGGTGTCGCCAAGTTGCGCGGTCCAGATCGCCGGGTCTTCCTCGATGCCGGGCACCGAGCTTTCGATATAGAGAGGCAGATTGCGCCGCTGCACCAGCCGCACCGCGCGGCTGTAGAGTTCCTCGATCCAGCCGAGCAGGCCGCTTGCCCCGTCCAGAGGCGGCAGGTAGCGCGTCTCGACCTTCGCACGGGCGGGCTGGAAATCGCGGGTATCCCCGATCAGGCGACCATTGCGGTACAATTGCGCGCGCTGGTCCGTCCGCAGGGTGAGCTGGCGCAGCAATTCGACCGCCGCCTGAGCATCGATCCTGTCCTTCTCCGGCCCCGTCGAGGCGATCTCGGCAATGGCTGTGGCGAGAATATTCGCCTCCGTCGCCAGAGATTCGACGCGCACATCGATCAGCTCATCGCGCATCTGGTTGAGATAGAGGACCGTTGCAACGAGTATGGCCAGACCGACGAGATTGGTCGCCACGATCCGCCGGGTCAGCGAGCGCATGGGGCTTACCAGCAAAGCCCTCATTTCGCCTGCGAGGCCGGGTCGTGCAGGGCGCAGGACGGGACGCGCGACTTTGCCGTCGCCCGCCGCATCCATAGCGACGAACTCCGGCCCCTCACCATCCAGCGCGGAGAGCGGCGGGGCCTGAGAGGCCGGGGGTTCAGGTTTCGCGATACCGGTATCCGACGCCATAAAGGGTCTCGATTGCTGCAAAATCGTCATCGACGACGCGGAACTTCTTGCGGATGCGTTTGATGTGGCTGTCGATGGTTCGATCATCGACATAGACCTGATCGTCATAAGCGGCATCCATCAGGGCATCACGGCTTTTCACAAAACCGGGCCGCGTGGCCAGCGCCTGAAGGATCAGGAATTCCGTAACCGTCAGCGTGACCGGCTCGCTCTTCCACACGCAGGAATGGCGCAGCGGGTCAAGTGTCAGGCTGCCCCGCGTCATCACCTTGTCCTTTTCCTGCCGCTCGCCGCCCTCGATCTGGGCATCCCGGCGGCGCAGCACCGCGCGGATACGCTCGATCAGCAGGCGCTGGGAGAACGGCTTGCGAATGTAGTCATCCGCCCCCATTCGCAGGCCGAGAACCTCGTCGATCTCTTCATCCTTGGACGTGAGAAACAGGATCGGCATATCCGATTTCTGGCGCAGGCGGCGCAGCAGTTCCATCCCGTCCATGCGCGGCATCTTGATATCCAGCACGGCCACATCCGGCGGATTCTGGCTGAGCGCGGCAAGGGCCGCCGCCCCGTCGGAATAAGTCCGTACCTCAAATCCATCCGCCTCCAGAGCAATGGACACGGAAGTCAGGATATTGCGGTCATCATCCACAAGGGCAATCGTCGGCATAGGCTTCTCCGGTCGGGCTTGCTCGCTCGCGGACCTTACGCAGGTTGGAACGGCGGTACAATCGTTCCTGATACGCGACATCTACCCGATTCCGGCGCTGACAGGGCGGAACCGGGGCAGGCCGGGCGATTTCCGCTTACACAGGCCCCGTGATGCAAAGCCCTTGCGATTCACCACATGGCAACACTCCTGTGAGAATCCTCCCACAAAAGATGCATGTTCCGACCGTTCGGCAATCAAGCAGGAATTTCGAACGGTTTCTCCACCCCCGCGCAACATAATTGCGTTGTCATGGCCATAGCCTTGAAGGTATGGAAGCGGCCCATGGACGCATTTTCTGTACGGGCCGCAAAACGGCCCCGGTAGACTGACCCCGGAGGATAATGGTGTGAACGAGAGCGGTACGAGAAATCCCGACCATGGTTTGAAACAGAACGGGATCGAAGCGGGGGCCGTCTATTACAACGACCTCGAAGCCGCCCTTGTGGAACACGCCCTTCAGCGCGACGAGGCGCAACTGGCCCCCGGCGGCGCGCTTCTGGCCCTGACCGGCCAGCACACAGGCCGCTCGCCGAAGGACAAGTTCACCGTCCGGGACGCGACCACGGAACACACGGTAGACTGGACGAACAACGCGGCGATGGAACCCGCCCATTTCGACGCTCTCCATGCGGACATGCTCGACCACCTGAAATCGAAGACCGTCTTCGTGCAGGATCTGGCCTGCGGTGCCGACCCCGCCCATCGGATTCCGGTGCGCTTCGTGAATGAGCTGGCCTGGCACATGCTGTTCATCCGCAACATGATGCGCCGCCCGGAACGCTCCGAACTGGCAAGTTTCGTCAATGAATGGACCGTCATCAATTGCCCCAGCTTCCGGGCAGACCCGGCACGGCACGGCTGTCGCTCCGAAACGGTGATCGCGGTATCCTTCGAAAAGAAGCTGGTCCTGATCGGCAGCACCTCCTATGCGGGCGAGAACAAGAAATCGATCTTCGGGGTGATGAACTACGTCCTGCCCGAAAAAGGCGTGATGCCGATGCATTGCTCGGCCAACCACGCGCAGGGTGACCCCCATGATTCCGCCGTGTTCTTCGGCCTTTCCGGCACCGGGAAGACAACGCTTTCCGCCGATCCGAATCGCGTTCTCATCGGCGATGACGAGCATGGCTGGTCGGATGACGGCATCTTCAATTTCGAGGGCGGCTGCTACGCCAAGACGATCAACCTGTCGCACGAGGCCGAGCCTGAAATCTACGACACCACGTCGAAATTCGGGGCCGTGCTGGAAAACGTGGTCATGGACCCCGATACCCGCGCACTCGATTTCGACGATGCCAGCCTGACGCAGAACACCCGCGTCTGCTATCCGCTCGACATGATTCCCAATGCCTCCGAGACGGGCCTTGCTGGCGTGCCGAAGAATATCGTGATGCTGACCTGTGACAGCTTCGGCGTTCTTCCGCCCATCGCGCGGCTGACCCCGGCGCAGGCGATGTACCACTTTCTCAGCGGTTTCACCGCCAAGGTGGCCGGAACCGAAAAGGGTGTGACCGAGCCGGAACCGACCTTCTCAACCTGTTTCGGTGCGCCCTTCATGCCGCGCAAACCTACCGAATACGGCAACCTGCTGCGCGCGAAGATCGCCGAGCACGGCTCGACCTGCTGGCTGGTGAATACCGGCTGGACAGGCGGGGCCTACGGGGCAGGCAATCGGATGCCGATCAACGTCACCCGCCGCCTTCTGACAGCGGCCCTTGACGGCTCGCTGAATGAAGGGGAGTTCCGCAGGGACGAGAATTTCGGCTTCGACGTGCCGGTATCCGTGCGCGACATCAACGACACCATCCTCAACCCCCGCAAGACATGGGATGATCGCGACGCCTATGACACGCAGGCGCGCAAGCTGGTGCATATGTTCATCAGCAATTTCGCCCAGTACGAGACCGATGTGGACGCGGATGTACGTCAGGCCGCTCCGGCGGCCTGATATCCGGCGGGGCCAACGACGACAGACCCGTCCAGCGGGATGCGCCGGGGCGCGTCATGCCGCAGCACATTGCGCCGCGATCCAGTCCTGCATCGCAGTGCGGCAGGGGGCCATGGTCCGGGAAACCGCCTCCATCGCCTCCAGCATATCCAGATAGGCACGAACCGCTCCGGGTATCTCGATATCCAGACCCCGCGCCTCGCTGAGTGTCTCGATCCATGCACAGGCCGCCGGATATCCGCAGTCACCCAGCAACAGCGGCACGGATTCGCTCCGCAGGGGAGGCGGTCGGCGACTGCCCCGTCGCTGATACCGGCGCCGATCCACCAGAGCGGCCAGCCCGGCCAACTCCGCCGTCACCGCATTTCCGGCATCCGTCGCATCCTGACCGCTACCCGCGAGGGCGCAGACCGCCGGAACCAGTCGTGTATCGAGAAAATCCGACAATTCCCGCGCCTTTGCCCGCGCCCGCAGATCATCGGGGAGCATAGAGGGTGCCCGGCAAATATCTTCCAGATATTCTGCCATGGCACCGGGCTGCGTGATCTTCAGCGCCTCATCGATCAGGACAGGCATGGTTGCGAACGGTTTCGCGCCGGTCTTCGCACAGAGATCCCCGGCATCTCCCTCCGACCAGTCCAGACCCTTGCGGTGCAGGATGATCCGAATCTTCGCGCCATGGATACTCGATGGTGCGTCGTGAAGTATAATCATGTTCGCCTCCCCATCGGCTGTATGTATTAATACACCCGAAAGAGCCTTAAAGGCGAGTCATCCCTTTGTGTGATCCTCTTCAGGTTTATTCGTCTTCGATCTCGATGAAGTCGATGGTCTCGTCGATGCAGAACACGGCGGTCAGAACACCGCTTCTATATGCGCCGGTATCAACGCCGATACGCCGTGATCCAAGCTCGGGTTCGCCGGTGATATAATGGCCATGGACCACAACGCTGTCGGGCCATCCGCCGGTTTCACGGAACCCCCGAATGCCATGGACCAGGGCGCGCTCAGGCTGGGCATCCGGTGGAAGATGCCTGTCGATTCCGGCATGGCAGAAAAAGAAAGGCCACTCGTTATGATGGGTGACCAGACCCTCGCGCAGAAAGGCCGTATGCGTTGCGCCCATCGCCTCCGACAAGGCCTTTGACAGAGCAACCTGACCCTGAACGCCCGCCGGGAAATCCTGCGGGTCGATCCCGTAGGATTCGACCGTGCTGTCCCCGCCCCATTTCAGCCACTGCGATTCCTCGAAGGGCCGATCCAGAAACCGCCGGGCGAAATCCTCATGATTGCCCCGGATAAAGATCGTCTCGACCCCCAGTCGCGCCTGACTTTCCAGCAACAGGTCGATTGTCTCCCGCGAATGCGGGCCCCGATCCACGTAATCCCCGAGAAAGACGACCGCCGCATCATTCAGGCCGTCCCCCTCAATCCGTTCCCGGATCGTTTCGATCATCCGGTCGAGCATATCCGCCATGCCATGCACATCGCCGACCGCGAAAAGGGGTCGGGGCGCGCGCAGAGAGACGGCTTCGCGTTGCGCTTCACGGGGCCGCGCCGCAGAAAGCATACGTCTGAACATGGTTTATCAGTCCCTTGAACTGCCCGATGCCTGATGCCGCCCCACATCCTTGCGCGGCTTGGGCTTGCGCTGCGAGGGCCGTCGCGGGCGATCATCTTCCGCGCCCGCCGCATAATCATAATGATAATAGCTGTAATCGTAATATTCGTGGAGTTCGCTTTTTTCCCCGCGAACCAGCAGGCCGAACAGCTTCACACGGGCGCGTTCCCATTCCTTTGCCGCACGCCGGGCCGCTTTCCTCTGCAAATCACGGGTCGAGACAACACAGAAGACGGCATCGACCATCCGGCCCACCATGCCGGCATCCTGCACCGCAAGGATCGGCGGCACATCGACGATCACGACCTCGTACTGCTCCTTCGCCGAGGCAATCAGATCCCGCACCTCTCCTGCCGACAGGGTCTCGCGACTGTTCTCACCCTCGGAACTGCGGCGTCCGTCGGTGGTCAGCACATCGAACCCGTTATCGTTTTTCCCGTATCTGTAGGCAATGACAGCATTTTCCAGAGTGTCATCGCCCCGGAATACCGAAAACACTCCGAGTTTGCCTTTCAGCTTGAGATAGCGCGATACGCTGCGCTTGCGGAAGTCGAGGTCGATCACCAGCGTCTTTTTGCCTTCTTCGGCGGCGGCGGCGGCGATGTAGAGACTGCTCGTCGTCTTGCCTTCGCCGGGAATGGAGGACGTGACCATCAGGGACCGTGATCCCTGTCCCTCGGACACAACGAATACTGCCGTATAAGCGCGGCGATAGGCTTCCTGTATTTCGTTGGGAAGTCGATCCCAGGAAAATCCATCCCTCAGATTCCGGCGGAAATCCGAGACGATGGCGATTGCCGGCGCTTCAAAGGTCTGCTCCACATCTTCCAGCGACAGGAAGGCATCGCGTTTGAAAAAGCGCATGAGTATGACCGCAACTGCGGCCGCAAGTCCGAGCAGGATGTACCATGCAAGGGTGAACGGGAGCGACGGACTGCTATGACTGAGCGGCGGATACGGCCTTTCGAGCACCGTCATACGTTCCACCTCACCGGCAAGTTCGATCTGCAGCTCCGCCAGCCGTTCCCGCAGCGTCGTCAGAAGTTCCGTGCTGGCCGTGTAGCGCGTCTGAAGCTGGATATAACGGTTCTGGGCCGTCGAGAGCTTGCGGGTATAGGCGCGCAGGGGGAGAATTTCCTGCTCACGCCGTGATGTAACTTCACTCTGACTGGCAAGATCGCGCTCGATCAGGCGGGTCGCTGCGGCAAGGTCGGACCGTGACGGCACTTCATCGCGTTGCTCCCACCCGAATATCGCTTCATAATCCGTGAACAGGTCGGTTCTCAGGTCGTCGGGCATCGTGGCGAAAGCCGACCGGGGCGTCGCGCCATCCTCAATCCGGGAAATCGCCGCCGCCAGTTGGATCAATCCCTGTTCCCGGCGTTTGTTCGCTTCGAGGATCAACTCGCCCTCGACCAGGCGCTCAGCATTCTCGCCGAGCACCTCGGAATCGGGGGACACGCTGCCCCTGCTCATTTCGGCATTGATCTGCCTCTCGATATCACGAAGCGAAACCTCAACGCGACTGGCCTCGCGTTCGATCCATTTCCGCGCGCTGCCGAGCGCCGACACTTTGCTTTGCTTCAGCAGGGCGTTGAGTTTGTTCGCCATCGTCCCGGCGATCCTGGAAGATTTCACGCGGTCACCGGTCGTGACAGCGATCCGAAGCCGCATGTCGTCCTGCATATCGGTGATCGCGACGCTGCGTCGCAAGGCGATTATCGTTTGCCTTCTTTCCAGCACTTCGGGCTTCAGCCAATCGGGATCGCGTGCCTCGGAGTCGGACAGGGCAGCGTCGCCCTTTACCAGATTCTTCACCGCGTCCTTTACCGACGTGATGATGGGTTTCACGGCCTCAATGATCCTGTCCCTGAGAGTGACCTCACGCAGTTTCGCATTGAACTCAGGGTCGAGCACGAGCTGCATCTCGTCCACGACCTGCGCGAGCAGAGCATTGGACTCGGCAATGGCAAAGGGGGTCGCGATGGGGTCAGGCTGGCCCACTGAGAACGCGCCGAGAAGGCCCGCGCCCTGCTGCGATGCGGCATCCCCGTCGATATTGATCATCAGGGTCGTATGGGCGGTATACTCCCGCTCGGCGGCAAGATAGGAGATGCTTCCGATCAACAATCCAAGCAGGATCAAGCCGAGCAGAAGGATACGGTTCCGACGCAACTGCGACAGGATGAAACCAAGATCGATATCCGGGTTTTCGACATCCGGGGCATACCGGCTGCCCTGACCATCACCGGACTGGTTCAGACTGTTGATATTGGTCATCTCTGCCCATCGATCCTGATTTTTCCGTGCCGGAGCCGCCCACTATCCGCACGGATCGCCTTTCGACTATCAGATAGCCACGCTGCAATCCAGCGACCTGTCACCTTCACGTCACATGGCCACAGGGGATCGCAAAACCGGTATGGCCTCGCATTCCCTACAGGATATTGCGGCGGCCCCTGCCGGCACGGCTGTGTCCTACAACACAGGAATATCACCCGGCCTCGCACATAGTACCGCCTTCGCGGACATGCTCGATCCGGTGTGCGAGATTGCGGAGCATCCCCGCCGTGGCTCCCCAGATTCGATACTTGCCATGCACCATCTGGTAAAATCGCCGGACGCGCCCCTCATGCACCCGCTCGATCCGTTCGTGATTGCCGATATCCATCAGGAAATCGAAGGGCACCTCGAACACTTCCGCCACTTCGCCTTCATGGGGCATCGGCACGAAGCGGGGGTCCACCATTCCGATGAAGGGCCTGACCACGAACCCCGTGCTGGTGTCATAGAGGTCGAGCATCCCGAGAATATCCACATCCTCAGCCGGAAGGCCGATCTCCTCATCCGCCTCGCGCAGGGCAGCGGCCAGCGGAGAGGCATCTGACGGGTCGATCTTGCCGCCCGGAAAGGCGATCTGCCCCGCATGGACCTTGAGCTGCGCCGACCGCACCGTCAGCATGACATGCAGCCCCGTATCGCGCGGCACCAGCGGACACAGCACAGCCGCCCGCCGCCTCGGCTTGCCGCCGATAACCGACGTGGCATCGTCCCGGTCGCGGTTCACGGGCTGCAACGCCCTGAAGATATCATTCTCCGAAATCATGTACCCTCGGAATACCATGAAATGCCGGTGCCTGTCAGGTCATCGGACCGATCATGAATGTCTCGTCACCCGAGCGCACCACCATGCATGGTCCCTCGTCGGTCTCGCCCGCTTCGGCACGATCGGCCAGACGATAAAAAGATTTACGGTCTATAAGCGCGTGAAGATCGTTCCTGACATGAATATAGGGAGACGGCTCGCCCGTTTCGGGGTTCACCGAGACGGTGACCGCGTTCTCCGCCCCGGCCCGCACGAAATCGCCCGTATTGGTTTCGAAGACGAGAATCGGAACATCCGCTTCGCCCTCGATCTCGAAATCCACCGCGACGAAAGGGGCGTCATCGACCTCGATCCCGAATTTTTCCACCGGGGTCACGAGAAAGTAATCATCACCCTCACGCTTCAGGACCGAGGCGAACAGACGCACCAGTCCGGGGCGCTTGATCGGAGTGCCGTTATAGAACCAGGTGCCGTCCCGCGCGATCCGCATGTCCAGCGTTCCCGAGAGAGGCGGGTTCCAGAGATGCACGGGCGGCTGGCCTTTCGCTGCGGCCTGCGTCACGGCCTGTACGATGGAGATCGTGCCCGGCGGTACGTTGCGTTGATCGTCATTCGACATTCTGTAGCCTCAATTCTGCACCGCGTTGGACACCATGCGTTGCATACGTTCCATCACGCGCGATAGAACGAACACGCTGGACAGGCGGCGACGCTGGACCATCCTCTGGATAAGCCGTCCGAAATGCCACCGGGTTACGAGATGGTGCAACGACGCTGTGCAGCAAGCGACAGGCCGACCCGCGAGGGCGTGAACGATAACGGAGCGAATCCTTGGAAAGCATGACTGCCGACGCGCCCGCCGCATCAGGTGCCGACCCCGTGGCAGAGGCGGAGAACGCCGCCGAAACCCTTGCCGCCGTCCGCCGCGAGGTTGCCAAGCGCATCGTCGGCCAGGACGAGGTGGTCGAACTCACCCTCGCTGCGATTCTCTCCGGCGGACACGGCCTGCTGGTCGGCGTTCCCGGTCTGGCGAAGACTCTGCTGGTCGATACGCTGGGCACCGTGCTCGGCCTCGATAACAAGCGTGTCCAGTTCACCCCCGACCTGATGCCCGCCGATATCCTCGGTTCGGAAGTGCTGGAAACCGGTTCCGACGGCTCGCGGATGTTCAAGTTCATTCAGGGGCCGGTTTTCTGTCAGCTTCTGATGGCTGACGAGATCAACCGCGCCAGCCCACGCACTCAGTCCGCCCTGCTGCAAGCCATGCAGGAAAAGCAGGTGACCATCGCGGGCCAGCAGCGTGATCTGCCCGCCCCCTTTCACGTTCTCGCCACCCAGAACCCCATTGAGCAGGAGGGGGCCTACCCCCTGCCCGAAGCGCAGCTTGACCGGTTTCTTCTGGAGATCGTCGTCGGCTATCCCACGCTGGAGGAGGAACGCCGGATCCTCGTCGCGACCACCGGCGTGGAGCAGGGCGAGGCAAAGGCGATTCTCGATCCCGACGGGCTGATGCATTTGCAGAACCTCATCCGCCGCGCGCCCGTGGGCGACAAGGTGACGGAGGCGATTCTCTCGCTCGTCCGCTCCTGCCGCCCCGAGGATACCAGCGCACCGGATCAGGTCCGTGATTCCGTCGCCTGGGGGCCGGGACCACGCGCGGCCCAGTCCCTGATGTTGGCCAGCCGCGCCCGCGCCCTGCTCAACGGTCGCCTCGCTCCCTCGCTGGATGATGTGGTCGCCCTTGCCAGACCTGCCCTGCGCCACCGCATGGCCCTGGGTTTCGCGGCCAAGGCCGAAGGCGTCACCCTCGAAGCCGTGATCGACGAAGCTGTCGCGAGGGCCTGCGGGTGAACCCATCCACCCAGCTTTCCGCCGAATCGAGCGCAGCCTCAGCCGCCCTGCCCCCTCTGCTGGCCGAGGCCGAACGGGCCGCCGCCTCGATCTGGGGTGTGCATGGTCGGCGCTCGGCGGGATCGGGTGAGACCTTCTGGCAGTACCGACATGCCCAGCCGGGGGATTCTCTCGGCAGTATCGACTGGCGGCGCTCGGGCCGATCCGATGACCTCTTCGTGCGCGAAACCGAGTGGGAGACAGCCCAGAGCGTCTTTCTCTGGCCTGACGAATCCGCCTCGATGCAATTCGCGTCCAGGGGCGTGCAGACGACCAAAGGCCGCCGCGCCGCTGTGCTGGCCCTTTCGACCGCGATCCTGCTGGAGCGCGGCGATGAACGATTCGCCCTGATGCGCGGTGATGCAGGCAAGGTGATGCAGGGCCGCACGGGCGTAAATCGCCTGTCGAATTTCCTCTCGCTGCCCTCCGAAAGCCCCGCCGAGACCGGCACACCGCCCGAAACCTCCTTCACCATGGGATCACGCGCGCTGTTCATTTCCGATTTCTTCGGCGATCTTGATGCGCTGTCGAAAACCCTGTCCTCGGCAGTTGCCCGTCGGGTGCGCGGCATTCTGTTACAGGTGGTTGATCCGGTCGAGGAAGCCTTTCCGTATTCGGGCCGTGTCCTGTTCGAGAGCATCGGCGGGGGACTGCGGTACGATGCCGACCGTGCGGAATCTCTGCGCGACGCCTATCGCGACAAGCTGGAAGCCCGCCGCGCGGCCCTGAAAGACATGGCCCGGCAGGCCGGATGGACCTTCGCCATTCACCGCACCGATACCCCGCCGACCCCCGCGCTGATGATGATTCACCAGACTCTGCAAGCCAAGCGGGTGAGCGGATGAGCGGAATCGGATCGTTACGGACAGCACTGTCATTCCGCGACCTGATCGCGGAATCCATCTTTGCGGTCAGCCGCTTGCCGAGAATTGGGCAATGGGCCTCCCGGTCAGGTAGCGGGGTGATCCTGTGATCCAGCTCGGTCCCCTCGGCTTCGCCTCCCCTCTCCTCCTGCTGGCGCTGCTTGCCCTGCCGCTCCTCTGGTGGCTGCTGCGCGCGACACCGCCAACGCCGATCCGCGAGCGGTTTCCCGGCGTCGTCGTCCTGCTGGGGCTGGAGCCTCCCGAGAAAACACCTCAGCATACCCCGTGGTGGCTGCTGCTCCTGCGCCTGCTGATCGCCGCACTCGCGATCCTTGCCTTTGCACAGCCCCTCCTGAACCCCCGCGAGAGCCTGTCGAGCGCATCGCCCCTGCATCTGATCGTCGATGGCGGCTGGGCCAGCGCGCCCGACTGGGATGACCGCATAGCCTCCGCCACCGACCTGCTGGACCGCGCGGATCGCGCAGGCGTCTCCGTGCGGCTGGATATCCTGAGCCAGCCCGTCCCCGAGGGGCGCGAGGCCGAGATCCTGACCGCCACCGATGCCCGCGCGCGCATCGACGCACTGGAGCCGTCCCCGTGGCCTCCGGTTCGCGCCGACCTGCTCGACCGGATCGGAGAGGAGGCCCAGAGCGTCTGGATTCATGACGGTCTCGATCATGACGGCACCTATGAAGCCCTCGCCGAGGCCCTCGCGAATGCCGGGAGCCTGCGCCTGATCGGCCCTGAACGCCCCGTCCGGGCCGTCATGCCCGGCTCCCCGGAGGATGGCGGACTGGCGGCGGATGTGCTGCGTCCCGATACCATCGGTCCGGCACAGGCCCAGGTGATCGGCTTCTCCGCAGAGGAAAGCGGCACCCGCCGCGCGCTGGCCGTGGCGGATGCGGCCTTTGCCGAGGGCGATACCCGCGCCGAAGCCCTGTTCGATGCCCCGCTGGAACTTCGCAATCGCATCGCCGTCTTCGGCATCGAGGGCACGGCCCATGCCGGGGCGACCGCCCTGATTGATGAACGCTGGCGTCGCCGCAAGGTCGGCCTCGTCTCCGGCGAGCGCGAGGACGGCGGACAGCGGCTCCTATCCGGCGCGCATTACGTCAGAAAGGCTCTCGAAGGCCGCACTGAACTGCGCGAGGGCACGGTTGAGAAGCTGATCGAGGAAGAGGTCGATACCCTCGTCCTGATCGATGTCGGAGCTTTCCCCGAACAGGAAGCCGAAGCATTGCTGGCATGGGTGGAGACCGGGGGCGTGCTGGTGCGCTTTGCCGGACCCACACTGGCCGCCACCGCCGAGGAACGCCGCGCAGGTTTCGGGGCCAGCGACGATCCGCTGCTGCCCGTCCGCATCCGCCCCGGCGGGCGCGATCTGGGCGGCGCGATGAGCTGGGGCGAACCGCAGAAAATCGCTTCCTATGCCGAGGACAGCCCCTTCGCGGGTCTTCGCACCCCGGAGGACGCGCGGGTGACAAAGCAGATCCTCGCCGAACCCGATATCGACCTGCCAACCCGCACATGGGCCTCGCTGACCGACGGCGCGCCGCTCGTCACGTCAGACCGGCGCGGCGACGGGCGCATCGTCCTCTTCCACACCAGTGCCGACCCGCGATGGTCCACCATTCCGCTATCGGGCCTGTTCGTGGATATGCTCGACCGGATCGTGAAATTCGGTGTGGGCGGCGAATCGAAGGCCACAACCGATGAAAGCGGCTTCTGGGCACCCGTTTCCCTCATCGGGGCCGACGGTGCCCTACGCGCCGCCCCCGAAGGCGCGCGTACCGTTCCGGGCGAGAATATCGGCGCGGGAGCCAGCCTCATCGCGCCCCCCGGCCTCTATCGTGCGGTGGGCGGCGGCGATGCCGGAGCGATCCGCGCCCATAACCTGCTGCGGCCCGATGCCGACCTGATCGCCGCCCCCCCGCCGCCCGCCGGTGCTGTCATCGAGACACTGGGCGCGCGCAAGGAGACCGAATTGAAACCATGGTTCCTCGCCGCCGCGCTCGCGCTGCTGATGCTCGACGCCCTCGCCGCCCTCTTCCTCGCCGGTAAGCTGCGCGGGGCCGTGGCCGCAGCGGCCCTCGTCCTCTCCCTCGGCATGGCCGACCATGCCCGCGCCAGCGATGCGGAGGATCAGGCCCTGCGTGCGGCGCTCGACGGGGCGCTCGGCTATATCATCACGGGCGACAGCAAGACCGACGATATCGCCCGCGCGGGTCTTTACGGTCTGACCCGCACCCTGATCGAACGTACCTCCGTCGAACCGGCGGAACCTGAAGGCGTGAATATCGAGACGGATGAGCTGGCTGTCTATCCGCTGCTCTACTGGGCCGTCTCCGAAAACCAGCCGCGCCCTTCCGACGAGGCGATTGCCGCTCTCAACGAGTATATGCGCCGGGGCGGGATGCTGATGATCGACACCCGTGACCGCAATCTCGCGCTGGGCAGTGGCGATACCCCCGGCACCCGCGCGCTCAGGCGGCTGACCGCCGGTCTCGATCTGCCGCCCCTCTCCCCGGTGCCCGAAGGCCATGTCCTGCATCGCAGCTTCTTCCTGCTGGACGATTTCCCCGGTCGCTGGCGCGGCGGCAAAGTCTGGGTCGAGGCCGCGCCGCCCGAGGATATCGAGGAGGTCGCCAGAGAAGGCGGCTTCAGGAATGACGGCGTTTCCCCCATCATCGTCGGCGGCCATGACTGGGCCGGAGCCTGGGCCATGACCGATGCCGGTCGCCCCATGCTGCCCATGGCGGGCCGGGGCGGCGAACGTCAGCGCGAAATGGCCTACCGCTTCGGCATCAACCTCGTGATGTATGCCTATACCGGCTCCTACAAATCCGATCAGGTCCACATCCCCGCGCTTTTGCAGCGCCTCGGCCAGTAGGAGCACCCCGCCGTGAACAGCGCCACCGGCATCGTCTTCGCCCCCGTCGTCCCGCTCTGGGCGATCATCGCCTTTGCGGTGCTGATCCTGCTGGTCTTCGCCTTCAGCCTTCTGCGCGGGGCACGCGGGGCATGGTTGCGCCTTTTCGCCGGTCTGGCCCTGCTGGCAGCCCTGTGTGATCCGAAGCTGACACAGGAAGACCGTGACCCCCTCAGCGATGTCGCCCTTCTGCTCATCGACGAGAGCGCCAGCCAGACCATCGACGGACGCCCCGACCTGACCGCCCGCGCGGCGGAGGCGATCCGCGCCGCCGCCGGGGGACTCGACCGCCGCGCCCCCCTGGAGTTGCGCGTGGCCACCGTCGATTCGCGCTCCGGCAAAGCCACCGACGACACCGGCACCCCTCTCTTCGACGCGATGGAGACCGCCCTTGCCGATGTGGGGCAGGACCGCATTGCCGGGGCTGTCCTCATCACCGATGGCCGCGCCCATGATGCTCCCGATTTCGGCACGCTGGACGCGGACGCGATCCGCGACCGGTTCACAGGCCCCGTCCACATCCTCTCCACGGGCCGCGAGGGGGCCTATGATCGCCGACTGATCCTTGAGAGCGCCCCCGGCTTCGGCATCGTCAGCGAGGAAGTCCAGATCCGGCTACAGGTCACGGATAACGGCCCCGCGCCCGCTGCCCCTGCGCGCATCACGCTCAGCATCGACGGTCGCCCCGTGCGCCGCGATACCGTGTCGCTGAACGAACCGACCACCATCTCCGCCCGGCTCGACAAGGGTGGCGCGAGTGTCTTCGAGATCGAGGTCGAGGAACTGGCGGGCGAGATCACCACCCGCAACAACCGCGCCCTTTTCACCGTGCAGGGTGCGCGAGACCGCCTGCGCGTCCTGCTCGTGTCGGGCCAGCCCCATGCGGGCGAGCGCGCATGGCGCAACCTGCTGAAAGCCGATCCATCCGTCGATCTGGTCCATTTCACCATTCTGCGCCCCCCTTCCAAGATGAGCGGCACCCCGATCCGCGAACTCTCACTGATCCCCTTTCCGACCCGCGAACTCTTTATGCAGAAGATCGATGATTTCGATCTGGTGATCTTCGACAAGTATGTCCGGCGCGGCGTCCTCGCCCCCGCCTATCTGGCCAATGTCACCGAATATGTGCGCCGTGGCGGAGCCGTTCTGATCGCCGCCGGTCCCGATTTCGGGGGACCGAGCAGTCTCTATCGCTCTCCCCTCGCCTCGGTGATGCCCGCCACACCAACGGGCGGTTCGGTCAACACCCTCTTCACGCCCCTACTGACCGAAACGGGCGAGAAGCACCCCGTTACCGCCACCCTGCCGCAGGCCGATTCCACCGATCCCACATGGGGCCGCTGGATGCGTCTGATCGAGATCGAACCGCGCTCCGGCGACGTTCTGATGTCGGGCGAAACCGGGCAACCCCTGCTGGTCCTAGACCGGGTAGGCGAGGGCCGGGTCGCGATGCTGGCCACCGATACCGCATGGCTCTGGTCGCGCGGCTACGAGGGCGGCGGTCCCCTCGCCGAAATGCTTCGCCGGGTCGCTCACTGGCTGATGAAGGAGCCTCAACTCGAAGAGGATGCCCTCACAGCCGCCGCCTCCGGGGCCAATGTCGAGATCATCCGCCGGTCGCTGGGTGATGCACCCGAAACCGCCGATATCGTCGCCCCCTCCGGGGAACGGTTCTCCGTCCCCTTCTCCCCGAGCGGGCCGGGCCGCTGGCGCGCGCAGTTCGAGGCGGAGGAACAGGGCCTCTACTCCATAACCGACGGCGTGCTGGAGACCCCCGCCGCCGTCGGCCCCGCCAGCCCGAAGGAATTCGAGAACCCGCTGGCCACCTTCGATCTGCTGCGCCCCGTGGCCGAGGCGACGGGTGGCGCGATGATGATGCTTCGCGATACCGGCACCCCCGTCCTGCGCCGCGTCAGCGGCTCCCGCCGCGCCTACGGTCCCGACTGGATCGGCCTGCGCGAACGCGGTGCCTATGTCGTCCGCGACAGCCGCCTGACGCCCCTGGCACCCGGCTGGCTGGCCCTGCTCATCGCGGCCGCACTCCTGATCGGCGCATGGCGGATGGAGGGGCGATAACTCCCTTCCGGCCGGGAAACGCCGAAAAGCTGGACAAAACGCTCACTTCGGGCAGAAATGCCAAAAGGGGGCGACGGGAGGGAAGCCGTGTCGAAACGGGTACTGATCGCGGAGGACGAGCGCAATATCGCGGAATCGCTGCGATTCCTGCTGACGCGCGCGGGGCATACGGTCAGTCTTGCCCATGACGGCGCGGAGGCACTGGCCATGGTGCGCCGGGCGCGGCCCGATACGCTGGTGCTCGACCTGATGCTCCCCAGGCTTTCCGGCTTCGATGTCCTCAAGGAACTGCGCGCCGAACCCGAGACCCGCACCCTGCCGATCCTGATGCTCACGGCAAAGGGTCAGGCCAATGACCGCCGGGCGGCGGAGGATCTGGGCGTCGATGCCTTTGTCACCAAACCCTTTGCCAATGACGACGTGATCGCCACGGTCGCCCGACTACTGGACGGCGGCGGAAATGGCTGACAACGGGCGGCGCAGGGCGCGCGACCTCGCGCTGATCGTCCCGGCCTTCGGCGTCATCGCCCTCATGCCCCCCCTCATCGGCCTGTTCGCGCGGCCCGATACGGGCGTGTTCGGCATCCCCCTGATCGTCATCTACCTTTTCGGCCTGTGGCTGGCCCTGATCCTCATGGCGCTGCTTGTCGCTTCCCGCCTCAGACGGGCGACCCGCCCCGACGACCCATGACCCTGCGCGAGCTTGCGCTGATAGCGGCGGTCGGCTTCGCGCTTCTGCTGTTCCTGATCGCCTTTCTCGGTGACCGGCAGGGGCGTCCCCGCTGGCTGGCCTCCCCTCTCGTCTACACCCTGTCGATCTCGGTTTACTGCACATCCTGGACCTTCTACGGCGCGGTCGGATCGGCCACCCGCAACGGGCTGGAATACCTGACGATCTATCTCGGTCCCACGCTGGTTTTCGTGGGGTTCTGGACCCTGCTCCGCAAGATCCTGCGGATCACCCGGCGCGACAACATCACCTCCATCGCCGATTTCGTCTCATCGCGCTATGGCAAGAGCGACTCGGTCGCCGCCATCGTCACCATCCTCGCCCTGCTGGCCGCCGCCCCCTACATTGCTCTCCAGATCAAGGCCATCGCGACCAGCTTTCAGGTGCTGGGCGCGGCCACCGAAGACCCTACCGGCTCGGCGGCGGCGACCCCGGATTTCGTGATCGCCTTCTGGATCACCGTCGGGCTGGCCCTTTTCACCATTCTCTTCGGCACCCGCCGGGTCGATGTCAGCGAGCGCCATTTCGGCGTCGTCGCCGCCATCGCGGTCGAAGCCCTCGTCAAGCTGGTGGCGCTCGTCGCCGTGGGCCTTCTCGCCGTCTACGGCGTGGCCGAAGGACCACAGGATGTCTTCGCCCGCATGGCCGCCAGTACCGCCCATTCCGGCGAGGAATTCGGGATACGATGGGTCGGGCTGATCCTGCTGTCGGGTGCGGCTATCGTCTGTCTGCCGCGACAGTTTCAGGTCTCCTTCGTCGAGAACGAGAACGCAAACCACCTCTTCACCGCCGCATGGCTGTTCCCGCTCTATCTGTTCGTGCTCAGCCTCTGCGTCCTGCCCATCGCGATCATGGGACAGGCGATCCTGCCCGAAGGATCGAACCCGGATATGTTCGTCCTGACCATGCCCATCGCGGCGGGGCGCACGGATATCGCGTTGCTGGCCTTTCTGGGCGGATTTTCCTCGGGCACATCCATGGTCATCGTATCCTGTATCGCGCTCTCGACCATGATCTCGAACCATATCCTGATGCCACTGGCCCTGCGATCCCCGACATGGCAGCGCGGGGCGGGCGGCGATGTGCAGCGTTTCCTGCTCGTTTCGCGGCGTATCGCGATCTGCTTCATCCTCGCGCTGGGGTTCCTGTATCTCCGCACGGGGGCGACCGGGGAGGGCCTCGCCTCCATTGGCCTGATCGCCTTCGTGGGGGCCGCGCAGGTTTTGCCAGCCCTTCTGGCTGCGCTCTACTGGGAGGGAGCGAACCGCCGGGGCGCGGTTATGGGTCTGTTCGCGGGGGGTATGGTCTGGGGCTACACCCTGTTCCTGCCGAACCTGCTACAGGGCGCGGTATGGTGGGATACTCTTGCGGCCGGAGGCCCCTTCGGCCTGACCCTGCTGCGCCCCGGCGCGCTGTTCGGGCTGGAATCCGATGACGCGCTCATGCACGCCCTGTTCTGGAGCCTGCTGCTCAACACTCTCGCCCTGATCGCCGGATCGCTCTCGCGCCTGCCCACGCCCATCGAGCGGCTTCAGGCGGCGCTTTTCGTGCGGGTCTTCAGCGACCGGGGCGGATCGGGCGCCCTGAGAGGCCGCGCCGCTTCCGCCGATCAGCTCTTCGACCTCGCCCAGCGGATCATGGGGGCCGACCGCGCCTATGGCATCTTCCGCAGCTATGCCGTGTCGAAGGGCGAGACCACGGAATTTCCCCGCGTGGACGACGCCTTCATCGCCCATCTGGAGCGACGCATGGCCGCCAGTGTGGGGGCCGCCTCGGCCCGCGCCATGATCCTCAGCGCCACGGGCAGCGAGACGATCAGCCTTGATGAGCTGGTCCGCATAGCCGACGAGACCGCGCGCCTGATGGAATACACCGCCGAAGTCACCCGCAAATCCGATGAAATTGCCCGCGCCGCCGCCCAGTTGACAGCGGCGAACGAGCGGCTGAAAGCCCTCGACCGCCAGAAGGACGAATTCCTCAGCCATGTCAGCCATGAGCTGCGGACCCCCATGACCTCGATCCGCTCCTTCACCGAAATCCTTGTCGGCACGCCTGATCTCGACCCCGCCGAACGCCAGCAATTCATCGGCATCATCAACGCCGAAAGCATCCGCCTGACTGGCCTGCTCGATGAAATTCTGGATATGGCGGTGGTCGAAAGCGGCGATTCCGAGCGCGCCCTGGAACCCATCGACCCCGAACGGGCGCTGGATCAGGCGCTGGATGCCTGTCTGGGCCTGTCGCGCACCGCCGGGGTGCGGATGGTCACGACCCGCACCCCGGCCCCCGTGCGCGTCATGGGCAACCTTGCGCGGCTCAATCAGGTCTTCATCAATATCCTGTCGAACGGCATCAAATACGGCACCAGCGACGACCCCGTTATCCATGTGGAAAGCCGGGTCGAGGGGGCGGATTACGTCGTCGTCATCGCCGATAACGGGCCGGGTGTACCGGAGGCCGAGACACGGGCGATCTTCGACAAATTCTCCAGAGGCCGCGCGGGAGAGACGGCGCAGGGGGCCGGTCTGGGGCTGGCGATCAGCCATGCGATCATCGGGCGGTTCGGGGGAACCCTCAGCCTTTTGCCCGGCACGACCGGCGCGCGCTTCGAGATCAGACTGGCCGTTGCCGCTTGATATGAACGTCGTTCAAAGACCGAACCGCTCGCAGAGTTCGTCCAGTTGATCCAACGACTTATACGCGATCTGGATGACCCCATTGCCGCCGGTGCCATGCCTGATCGTCACCCTGGCCTTCAGGGCTGCACCGAGATCACCCTCCAGTGCAACGGTATCGGTGTCTTTTGCCACAGATTCCGTCTTTTGGCGCACGCGCTTGCCCGCCGAGACACGTTGCTCCGTTTCACGCACCGACAGCCCCTGCGCGATGATTTCCCGCGCGATGACATCGGCCTCCGGGTGCCCGACCAGCGCGCGCGCGTGACCGGCGGACAGGTCGCCGGAGCGCAATGCATCACATACTTTAACGGGCAATTTCATCAATCGCAATGTATTGGCGATATGACTGCGCGACTTGCTGACGCCCTCGGCCAGTTGCTCCTGCGTATAACCATGGGCATCGATCAGGCGCGAATAGCTTTCCGCTTCCTCCATCGGGTTCAGATCGACCCGCTGGATATTCTCGATCAGCGCGACTTCCAGCGCCTCCGTATCCGAAAAGGTCTCGACGAGAACCG
>CAKZUT010000069.1 GCA_937922185.1 uncultured Neomegalonema sp. | reverse complement strand
CGGCTCAACGAGATCCCCGCTTTCGCGTGGATGACAAACATACTTTTTATACGCTCGTCTTTATCACACCGCCCGGATCGCCCGCCCCGCGAAATCCGGTGCCTCCAGCGTCCCATGGCCCTCCGCCACCGCCGCCAGCCGTTCCGTCACCGGCGCGACGAGCGGACAGGCCCGACTCTCCGCCGTATTCACGCTCAGCAGCATATGCTCGGCGGTCGCCAGCACGTCGCCGCCGTCCCCCTCGCGCATGACATGGGCGATGCGGATGCGCTTTTCGTCATGGCCGAGAAGCTGTGTCGTCACCGACAGGGGCCGCCCCTCCTTCACCTCCGCCACATGGCGCAGATGCGTCTCGACCGTATAGATCGAGCGCCCCCCGGCCATATACTCCGCATTCATCCCCAGCCAGGTCAGGAACGCATCCGTCGCATCGCCGAAGACGTGCAGATACCGGAACTCGGTCATATGCCCGTTGTAATCCACCCATTCGGGCAGCACTGTCGCCGAATGCAGGGCCAGCGGTGCCGACAGATCATGCTCGACCTCCGCCCCCGCAAACGACAATTCCCGCAACTTCTTCTCGTGGTTGGCAACCGTCTCCCCCGCCCCCCACGGCTTGGCTTTCAGCGCCTGTAGGATACCCACCAGATTATCGTCCCGGATGCGCTCCAGCTCCCGGATCGAATGCATCCCCGATTGTTCGTCCGACTGCCCCGCGATCAGGTCCACCAGCTCATCCGTGAACTCCGGCACGTCCATCAGCTTGGTCCACGGCCATTTCAGCGCAGGCCCGAACTGCGCCATGAAATGCCGCATCCCCGCCTCGCCCCCGGCCACCCGGTACGTCTCGAACAAGCCCATCTGCGCCCAGCGCAGCCCGAACCCGAACCGGATCGCGTCGTCGATTTCCTCGGTCGTCGCCACCCCGTCTTTCACCAGCCACAGCGCCTCGCGCCATACCGCCTCCAGAAACCGGTCGGCGATATGGGCGTCGATTTCCTGCCGCACGACCAGCGGATGCATCCCCACGCCCCTGAGCAGTTTCTGCGCCCATGCCACCGCGCGCGGATCGCCATCCGGCCCCGCCACGATCTCGGCCAGCGGCAGCAGATAGACGGGGTTGAACGGATGCGCGACGAGGATCTGGCCGGGGTCTTTCGACCCCTGTTGCAGTTCCGACGGTTTGAACCCCGACGTGGACGAGCCGATAACGGCCTCCGGGTCCAGCGTCTCCTGTATCTCCGCATAGACCCGGTGTTTCAGGTCAAGCCGCTCCGACACGCTTTCCTGCACCCAGCCGACCCCCGCCACCGCATCCGCAATACTCTCCGCAAACCGGATTTTTCCGGGCGAGGGCAGAGGCGCAACATACAGCCGCCGCGTCGCGGCTTCGGCATTCGCATAGACCTCGCCCACCTTGCGCGGAGCCTCCGGGTCAGGATCGAACACCGCCACATCATGCCCGGCCAGCGCAAACCGCGCCGCCCAGCCCCCCCCGATGACGCCCCCGCCGATAATCGCGATTTTCGTATTAGGCATGGCGTCTGTTTTCCTTCGTCTGAGCGTATCGGTTGCCGGTAAGCATCATCGTGACCGAGCGATGTTTGCAATGCTTTCTGACAAATTTTGTACTCGGTAAGGCTCGACATATTACCTAGGATTGTGCAGTCTCGATGTGCAACGGGGAGTCGATCTATGTCAGAACTACCGGATTTCATCGAAAGCGGAGAGCCTGTCCGCCTGTTTTCTGTCCTGTCCGATACATCCAAAGAAGGCAGAACAACGTCGGTGTTTCTGTCCTGCCTCGCCAATGTTTTCGAATATGGAACAGCCCTGCTGTCGTCACTTGGCCAGCGGGTTGGAACACGAGCGCGTATCGAATGCTTTACCGAAGTTGGATTTACGGCAAAGGCGGGAGATAAAAAGCTGCGACCCGATGGGTTGATCGTACTGACCGTCGGGACCAGAAGGTGGACCGCACTTGTGGAAGCCAAAGTTGGCAATAACGAACTGACCAACGAACAGATTGAATCCTATCTGGCGCTCGCACAGGCACATAAAGTCGATGCTGTGATTTCGATTTCCAACCAGTTTTCTGCATCGCCGCATCACCATCCACTTCAGTTCAAATCCCGTTTGACCAACAAGATCAATCTTTACCACTGGTCCTGGATGTACCTTTTGACCGAGGCTGATCTATTGCTGTCGAACGGGCAGGTCGAAGACACTGATCAACACTATATTCTCCGCGAACTCGTGCGGTTTCTTACCCACCCCAGTGCGGGGGTGAAAGGGTTTGACGCGATGCCCAAGGTATGGGGCGATATGGTCAATTCGGTACGTGCGGGTGCGCCCATACGGGCCAATTCGCCGGAAGCTGAAGAAGTTATCGGCGCTTGGCATCAGGAAGTTCGCGATCTCAGTCTGATTCTCAGCAGGCAGGTCGGCGTCGAAGTCACCAATCGGCTGCCGCGTGCGCTGATAAAAGATAATGCGGCAAGGATCAAAGCTGATCTCAACACCTTGGCAGATGAAAAATGCATGACCGCATCTCTGGTTGTGCCGGATACCGCTGCCCCTATCGATATTACTGTCGATTTGAACAGTCGAACAATCAGCAGTTCAGCAAAGATAAAAGCACCCGCCGATAAGCAGAGTACGAAGGCGAGGGTAAACTGGGTTTTGCGGCAACTTCAGAAGTCTCCATCGGATAACATCTATCTCCGCCTGCACTGGCCGGGGCGTGGTCCTTACACACAGCATACTCTCGCTGACCTTCGGAATGACGTAACGATTGCCGAAGAGGGGAAGGACAAACAGGTCGGAGCAATCGAGGTCTGTATGGTTCGTGAGGCAGGCGCAAGGTTTGCACAATCTCGGAATTTCATTAAGGATCTGGAAGAGGCTGTTCCTGATTTCTATGAAACGGTGATGCAATATCTCAAGGCTTGGCAACCTCCTGCACCGAAGTTGCGCGAAGGTAGAACGGATGCTTCGGACGTGACGCCGAAGGCGATCAGCGAGGAGGTAAACGATCCAACACGATCTGTGCAGTCTGCATATGACGTGAACAGTGATCGCCAAAATCCTGTGGATCACGATTCATGAGCGAGTGAATTTACCTTTATGAAGGTCATTGTTGTCTTCCCGTGACCATAGGTGATCGGGAACAGGGACGACAAACTTTGCAATCCCTTTCGCAAAGGGCTTAGCGTCCGGCGGATGGTATTCCTGCGCTCTCTCGTCGCCGCTGCTCTCGGTATTGCCGTTCTCGCTGTCTGGCGTCTGGGGCATGAGAGCGGCTGTATCGCGCTGATCTTCGTGCCCCTTGTCGCATTCCCCATAGCCTTGGGTCTGCGCGAGGGGTCGGTGTTCCGTCGCCGTATCCTCGCCGATGCGGTCTTCGTGCCGGGCACGATCCTGCACCGGTTGTTCCGGGGCGGGGTGCTGGCCCTCGTGGCCTCGGTCGCGACGGCTCTCGTGACGAGCGCATTCCTGCTGGCCGATATCATCATGGAGGAGGGCTGGCTGCTGGCCGTGCTGGCCCTCGACACGCTCCTGCTCGCCCTGCTGCTGGGGCTGCTCGACCGGGCGCTGGCCCGGACCCTGCGCCCCCCGGCCCGTCGCATCCTCGCCAAATCCGGTGCCGCGTGGATCAACGCCGTCCTTCTTGTCGCCATGAAGATCGCCCATGATTTCCACGCCCTGAGCGCACCCTTGAAGCAGGGGGACGGTTTCACCACGTATTCCGGGCCGTCCACGCCGACGCATTGCGAAATCCTGTCCACTCTTCTGGCCCTGCGCGGGCGGATCGACGGCAGGCTCCGCGTCGAGATGGAGGCGGTGGAGGCCACGCTGCCCGGTCTGGCCCTGTGGATCGCGTTTCTGGCGCTGTCCGCGCTGGGGGCTTTCGGGTTCAGCCGCTACATGGTCGAAATCCTCGACCGGGCGCGGGGAAGAGAGAAAGACGCATGACGACCACGACACTTGCCCCGGCCCGCCGCCGCTTTCCGATCTTCTGGATCATCGCCGCGCTCGTCGCGCTGGGTCTGGGCCTCTTCGCCTATCAGGCCAGCCTCGTTCGCCACACCTTCCAGCGTGATGCCGGGGGGGCGCTGGTCGTCGCCGAACGGGCCGGCGATGCCTATCTCGCCGGGTTGCAGCCTGTGCTGGCTACCATCGACGGCTCTCTGGGCACG
The DNA here is from genome assembly GCA_937922185.1 of uncultured Neomegalonema sp. Taxonomy (GTDB): domain Bacteria; phylum Pseudomonadota; class Alphaproteobacteria; order Rhodobacterales; family Rhodobacteraceae; genus JAHDDY01. Next base: position 4,181 of record CAKZUT010000069.1, on the reverse strand, counting down.
GGCGTCCGCCATGCGGTCGCGACCGATATCGACATGCAGATCGACAGGGCGTTTGCCCCCGTCTATGCCCGGATCGACGGGTATCTGGATTTCCACTACTCGCTGACGGGCGAATATACCGCGATCGCCGCGACGCTGGCGGGCCGGTTCACCGAGGGAATGCAAAGCCGTCTCTTCGACATGGACTCGCTCGATGCCGCCCTGCGCCGCGCTGACAGCGCCATTGCAACCGGCTTCGATGCGGCCCTGGCCGGATCGCTGGCCGATATCACCGAGACGGCCCGCGCCAGTCTCTTCCTGACCGATATCGACCTGCGCCGCCTCGGCGACGAGGGGCTGCTGACGGTCGTGCAGGCCGATACGCTGGCCCGGTTCGACACCGAGCTGACCGCCGCGCGCATGGCGGGGGCTGTCGCGGGGAGTGCCGCCGTCCTGCGCGGTACCCGCAGGCTCGGCATCCGCATGGCCCGCCGGATCGCGGCAAAACTCGGCACGAAGACGGCGGGACGACTGGCGGGGGGCAGCAGTTCGGCGGCCACGGGCGCGGGCATCGGCTCGGCGCTCGGCCCGGTCGGCACGGTCATCGGCGGTGCGGCGGGGGCACTGGCGGGCTGGATCGCCACCGATGCCGTCATCATCGAACTCGACGAGGCCCTGAACCGGGAGGAGTTTGCCCGCGACCTGCGTATCCTGATCGACGGACAGCGCGATCAGGCCAAGGTTGCCGCCCTCACACAGTACGAAACCCTGATCGACCGCATCGCGGCCCACCAGAAGACGGTGTTCAGAACTCCCGCCGAGCGGTTCCTGACCGATCTCTGATACAGACGTCGCGCAGCGCGATCACGGTTCGGGCCACCAGTTCCGGCTCGCTGATCTGTGGCATGTGTCCGCTCTTTTCCGCGATGATCCGCTCCCCCAGCGGGGAGAGCGTCACCAGCCGGTCCTGACAGTGCCGATGCTTTCTGAAGGCGGCATCCGGCACGAAGGGCATCCGCCGCGCGCCCGTGACCACCCGCAGCGGAAGCGCGGGAAAGGCCCCCGCCGCCCCGATCTGCGCCACCGTCGCCGGAACGCCCCGGAACTCCGAATGCGGATCATCCATGAAGCCTCGTCCGGTCAGCCGCCGCAGCATCCGCCGCACGATATCGCCTGCAACGGGCAGCGGTTCGGCCTCCTCGGGATGCGCCGCATCCACCAGCACCATCCCGGCCACCCGCTCCGGTCGGGTCCGCGCGAAGAGGTTGGCGTATAGCCCGCCCAACGAATGCGCGACGAGCACGACCGGCCCCCGGATATCCAGCCGCTCCAGCAAGGTGTCCAGCGTAGCCAGCACAGCCCGCCCGTCCTGCGGCGCATCCGCCGCATCGCTCGCCCCGGTTCCGGGCCGGTCATAGGCCAGCACCCGCCCCTCCGCCGCCAGCATCGGCCACACCTTGTCCCAGCTTGTCATCGGCGTCCGATGCCCGCCGAGCAGCACGACGACCGGCTCCCCCTCGCCCTCCATCATGTAGGAGAGGTTGCGACCGTCGATCTCGATGCCGTGCGGGGTCACGGGATTATTGCGGGGTCAGGATCATTTGCGCTGTATCATAGCCCGCACGTTCCAGCACGGCATAGCCCCGCTGCAACCGCGCATCCTCGATCTGCGGCTGGCGGGCGAGAATCCAGCCTGCGGTGCCGTCCGGGTTTCCGACCACGACCGTCTGATACCCCTCGTCGATATCGAGAATCCAGTAATCCCCCGCCGTGAAGGGGATATAGGGCACGAAATCGACCTTCAGCTTCGCATTGCTCGAATCCACGGCTTCGGCGGTCGCCTCGGACGAGCGCGGTTCGGCGGCAAGGCTGCCCTCCCGGCAGGTATTGACCACCTTCACCGTGCCGTTTGGATTGAGCGAATACTCCGCCGTCACCCCGACACAGCCCTCCTCGAAGGAGACAGGAAACCGTGCGATCTCGTACCACAGCCCCTGATAGCGGTTCAGATCGACCTGCATGGCCGTGGCGATGGGCGCGCTGATATCGCGGAAGGACGGCCCGATGGAACAGGCCGACAGCAGAAGGGGCAGGATGATGAAAAAGCGTTTCATGGCGCGAGGGTCTCCGTATGGCCATCCACAGGGATGATCTGACCCGATATGCGCCGCGCGGCGGGCGAGGCAAGGAACAGCGCCGTCGCCGCGATATCCTCCGCCGTCACCCAGGCGCGCATCGAGACGCCTTTGACGTATTGCTGGCGCATCTCCTCGACGGGCCGGCCATGGGCGGCGGCCTCGGCGGCCAGCACCCGCTCCATCCGGTCGCCCTCCACGGCTCCCGGTGCGATGGCATTCACGCGGATACCGTCCTGCCCCAGTTCCATGGCCAGTGTCTTCGTCATCCCCGTCAGCGCCCATTTCGCCGCATTATACGGCCCCCGCCCCGGATAGCCGAACAACCCGGCGGAGGAGGATGTGAACAGCAGCAGCGGGTTCTCTCCCTTGCGAAGATGCGGGATCGCGTGTTTCGCCGTCAGGAACGCCCCGGTCAGGTTCACGTCGATGCAGGCCCGCCACTCGGCGGCATCCAGCGTTTCCAGTGCTCCCGCAGGCCCGCCCGTTCCCGCATTCGCGCAGACCACATCCAGCCCTCCGAACGCCGCAGCCGCCTGTGCTACGGCCTCCGCGACCGCCGGTTCATCCGTCACATCCGCCTCGATAGCCAGCGCGCCGGGATGCGCCGCCCGGAACGCATCCAGTGCCTCGGTGTCGATATCGGTCACCGCGACCTGTGCGCCCTGTTCCAGAAACGCCCGCGCATGGGCCGCCCCGATACCGGACGCCCCGGCGGTGATGAAAACCCGTTGCATTTATTTGAAATCCCAAGGGTTGATAACTTCGATGCCTGCGTCGTCGAAAGCCAGAGTATCGCGAGTTGCGACAGCCACTTTTCTCGAAAGCGCAATCCCCGCGATATTTGCGTCGGGTATCGACATCGGTCGCCCAATACGTGCCCTACGAGCGCGATACAGCGCGCTTTCTTCAGCGGCTTGCATGTCAAAATCAAATATTTCGAGCTTATTAAACAGGAACAGGAAAGCGTCTTCCAACCCCTGTCTGCGCTTCCCTATCGGCATGATCGTCAAACCGAAGCGTATTTCCTCTACGGATATCGAGGTTATCTTGAGGGCCGATACAGGTTGCGTCTTCATCCATGCCTGCACAGCAGGGTCTGCTTCGACTTTCATCAATTCAGATATCACGTTCGTATCAAGAACGATCATTCTTCACCTATGAAAGGACGTTCCTTCCCCGGCATTCGCGACGGCAGATAAGGCGTTAGATCGACGCCCCCACCTGCTATTGCCAGCATAGCCTTATGCAGATCGAAGAGTGTTTCTGTCTTAGGCTCGACGCTGTTTTCAGAAAGCGCCCCGCGCGCGGTCACGAGCGTTTTTTGAGCGTCCTTTAGTAAAGTCCTCGCCTCGTCCTCCGGCGTAGAGCCGTTACGTTTGGCTTGCTCGCGCAGACGGTTAGCTGTGGATTCGTCAATGTCACGGATAGTCAAACTAGGCATTGGCATCTCCTCCATCGCTAATCTTACCCTTTCGGCATCCGCTTTTCCAGTTTCAGCCGCTCGCGCACCGCCTCCGGCCCGATCACCCGCGCGCCCATGCCCTCCAGGATCGTCACGGCCCGCTCCACCAGTTGCGCGTTGGTGGCCAGCACGCCTTTGGACAGGTAGAGATTATCCTCCAGCCCCACGCGCACATTGCCCCCGTGCAGGGCCATGGCGGCGACATAGGGCAGCTCGTCCCGTCCGATGGAGAACCCCGAATAGATCCAGTCTTCGGGAATGGCCGCGACCATGGCCCCCAGCGTCGCCATGTCGTTCGGCGCGCCCCATGGAATGCCCATGCATAATTGCACGAGGGCAGGGGCGTCGATCAGACCTTCTTTCGCCAGTTGCTTGGCCAGCCACAGATGCCCGGTATCGAACGCCTCGATCTCCGGTTTCACCCCCAGATCGCGCATTCCGGCGGCCATGGCGCGCAGCATGGCGGGGGTGTTCGTCATGACGTAATCCCCCTCGCCGAAATTCATCGTCCCGCAATCGAGGGTGCAGATTTCGGGCAGGCACTCGGCGATATGCGCCAGCCGCTCGGTCGCCCCCGCCATATCCGTCCCGGCTTCGTCCAC
>CAKZUT010000068.1 GCA_937922185.1 uncultured Neomegalonema sp. | reverse complement strand
CACGACGATGGAGTTGATGTAGACCGTGTGGAACGGCACTTCATCCATGAAGTGAAGCCCGGTCATCATCATCCGGGCAACCCAGAAGAAAATGATATCGAAGCCGGTGACGAGCACGTCCGTCTTGTAATACCGCGCGAGTTCGGGCGTCTCCTCGGGCCAGCCGAGAGTCGAGAAGGGCCAGAGGGCGGAGGAGAACCATGTGTCGAGGACGTCGGGGTCTTGCGTCAGAGCCTTTCCGCCAGCGAGTGCGCGCGCTTCGGCTTCGGTGGCCGCGCAATAGGCGTTTTCGTCGGCGTCATACCAGACCGGCACCTGATGCCCCCACCATAACTGGCGGGAGATGCACCATGGTTCGATATTATCGAGCCAGTTGAAATAGGTCTTCTCCCAGTTCTTCGGGGCGAAAGACGTGTCGCCGTTCGCGACCGCCTCGCGCGCGGGCTTGGCGAGTGTCTCGGCGTCCACGAACCACTGGTCGGTCAGCATCGGCTCGATGACGACCTTCGAGCGGTCGCCGAAGGGCTGCATGATGGGTTTGGACTCGACGAGGGGGATCATGCGCGTGTCATCCCCGGCTTGATCGGGGATCTCATCGGTTGCGGGAGATTCCGGCTCGTTGGCCGGGGTAACAGCCTCTTCGATCATCACCGCCAACCCCTCGGCGGTAATATCGGCAACCACCCGCTTGCGAGCCTCCAGCCGGTCAAGGCCCCGATACTCATCGGGGACGAGGTTCATCGCGGCGACCATCCCCTCGTCAAAATCGCGTTCACCGTTGGCGATGGCCTGCGCGATGGCGGCTTCCTCGGCATAGGGTTTGCCGTCGGCGCGCATCGCGGCCCTGGTGTCCATCAGCGCGTAGAGGGGAATGTTGTTGCGCTTGGCGACCATATAATCGTTGAAGTCATGCGCGCCGGTGATCTTGACCGCGCCGGAGCCGAAATCGGGGTCGGGGTATTCGTCGGTGATGATCGGGATCAGGCGGCGATCCTCCTTCGGCCCGACCGGAATTTCGCAGAGTTTTCCGACGATAGGCGCATAGCGTTCATCATCGGGATGAACCGCGACGGCCCCGTCGCCCAGCATCGTCTCGGGCCGGGTGGTGGCAATGGAGATATAATCGCGCGTCTCGCGCAGGGTCTCGTTCCCGTCCTCGTCCTTCTCGACGTATTCGTAGGTTTCACCGCCCGCCAGCGGATACTTGAAATGCCACATATGGCCGGGGGTCTCGATGTTCTCGACTTCGAGGTCGGAGATGGCCGTCTCGAAATGCGGGTCCCAGTTGACCAGACGTTTACCCTTGTAGATCAGCCCCTTGTCGTAGAGTTCGACGAAGACCTTGCGGACGGCGGCGCTCAGCCCCTCATCCATCGTGAAGCGTTCGCGCGACCAGTCACAGCTCGCGCCGAGGCGCTTGAGCTGATTGACGATGGTGCCGCCCGATTCTTCCTTCCATTCCCATACCCTGGCAACGAAATCCTCACGGCTCATATCCGTGCGTTTGACTCCCTGCTCGTTCAACTGCCGCTCGACGACCATCTGCGTTGCGATGCCCGCATGGTCCGTCCCCGGTTGCCACAGCGTGTCGAACCCGCGCATCCGATGCCAGCGGACGAGGATATCCTGCAAGGTGTTGTTGAGCGCATGGCCCATATGCAGCGAGCCGGTCACGTTGGGCGGCGGGATGACGATGGTGAAGGTTTCGTCGCGGCTCTTGTTCGCCCCGGCGGCAAAGCACCCCTGCGCCTCCCACTCGGCATAAAGGCGCGGCTCGGCAGTGGCGGCGTCGAAGGTCTTGTCCATGGGCATGGTATTCGATCTCGTGGTTCGGCGGATTTGCGGCGTTCTTATCGTCCTTACGACGAAAGGCAAAGGCACTCGCGGGAATGCATTCGTTTGAGTGTAGTTTTATGAGGTGCCCTTAAACTTGGCTGAACCCGGATAGCCTAAACTCTTCCCCGCACACAGACAGGAGGGCGGCGCAATGGGCTTCATCGGAAAAATCATCAGTGGAATAGCGGTCAAGGTTATTGTCCTTCTGGTCGTAATGGCGGGAGGCCGCTATTTCATCGCCCAGAACGGCGGTATTGCGGGCGTGATGGCGATGGCAACCGGTGGCGAGGCACCCGTCGCCACGACCGGACAACCGATCTCCGCCGGAATCGGCGGTATCATGGCCTCGCTCGGTCTGGGCGGCGGGGCGACAGAGCCGGATTACTACGAACAGCAGGGCCGGATCAGCAAGATCGGCGTGGAATGCCGCCTCACGAAATTCGCCGATGGTCGGATGACCCGCACGGAACCGCTCGATTGCGGGCGGGCGAGCATGGCGCTGAGCTACCCGCAATTCGCGGGCTATACGCTCAGCAAGGCGCGCACGGCGACCTATATCTATTACGGGATGGACGGCATCAGCACCCTGACCGGAGCCGCCGATGCGAAGCCGGGTCAGCAGGTCGGCGACGTCATCAACCTGCGCGTGGATCGGGGCAACCCGATGAAATCCACGCCCATCTGACCCGATGCAACCGGGCGTCTCAGCGTCCGGTATGCTCGTCCAGCGCATAGGCGGCGACAGCATCGCGCACCCTGCGCCCCTCCAGATCGCGCAGCAGCAGATGCCAGCCGGTCTCGATGCGGCGAAATTCCTTCACCCCGGCGAACAGTGCCGTAGTCTCGCGCAGGGGCGCTTCGGGCACCACCTCATCCTTCGCTCCGTAGAGAACGAGTGTCGGGGTCTTGATGAGCGGGGCCGCCCCGACGGCGCGGTCCATCAGAGCCACGAGGCCAGAAAACTCGCGCGAACTGGGCTTACCGTGATAGAGCGGATCACGCCCCAGCGCGCGCAGGGCGTCGATATTATCGGTGGCCTGAATACGCACGACGCCCTTGCCACTCCACCGCCGGTCGGGGAACAGGGCCGTAGCGACCCCCGCCAGCGCCCGGTATCCGACCCCCAGATGCGGACCTCCCCACAGCGCGGGGGCCAGCAGGATGGCCCGGTCCGGGACGATGCGCCCCTCGCCCAGCGCCGCCGCGACCACGGCACCGCCCATCGAATGTCCGATCACCGTGATCGGCGTTCCGGGATTATCGGCATGGATGACCGCGAAGACCTGCTCCAGATCCTCGATCAGACGCCCGGCACCGGGCCAGACGCCCCGACTCGGATTCCGCCCGAATCCCCGCTGGTCGTAGGCGTAGACGTCCAGCCCCTTCGCGCGCCATTCCTCCGCAGCCCCTGCATAGGTACTGGGTCCATAATCGCCGAACCCGTGGACGGCCAGCACGATACCGCGCGCCTCTCCCTGCGCGGGCCAGCGGGTCAGGGCGATGGTGTCACCGCCCTCCGCGCGCAGGATACGCTCGATACGGCGGTCATCGGTGCTCTCTTCGCTGACGATCCGGGGGGCATCGAAGGGAACCGCCCGGAACTCGCGCTCGGACGCGCAGGCGCTCAGAATCAGGGCAGATGCAACGACAAGGCCGCGCGCAATTTGGGCAGCGTTTCGGTTTCGAACCATGGATTCGCCTTCAGCCATGCATTGTTACGCCACGAGGGATGGGGTAGCGGCACCCGCTCTATAGTCGATTCAGCAGGCGGTGCATCGGTCCAGCGCCGCACCCGCTCGCCCATGCCCGCCTTTTCCTCCAGATGCCAGTCCTGCGCGGCCTTGCCAACCAAGAGGATGATGCGGAACTGCGGCAGCACCTCGAACAGCGGGCTGCGCCACAGGCGAGCGCAGTCGGGCGCCGGGGGCAGGTCGGCGCGCGTGGCGGTATGACCGGGAAAGCAAAAAGCCATAGGAATGATGGCGATACGGGCGGCATCGTAGAATATATCTTCATCCACCCCCATCCAGGCACGCAGCCGCACGCCGGACGGATCGGTGAAGGGCTTGCCGGATCGATGCACCCGGATGCCGGGGGCCTGTCCCGCGATACAGACCGTCGCAGTCGGGGAGACTCTCAGAACGGGGTTGGGCGCATGGGCACTGTGAGTCGCCGCAAAACGCTCCGCGCAATGGCGGCAGTCACGGATACGGGCGAGCAGAGGCGCAAGAGACATGGAATCACTCTGCACCGGAATGCGATACAGGGGAACCATGATACATGGATCAGGATACCGGCACTTCCACGCCCTGGCGCAGCCTTCACATCAACACCCCCGGACAGCGCCTTGAATTATAGCGTGAAAGCTCGAATATCATCCGATTACTGCATCATTCAGGCACAATATTTACAGCGTATGTCTTGAAATAACTCACTTTTCTTGACTCTGAGCCGCCCAGAGCGCACCATTTAGGCACAAATATCCGCAATGGAGCGCGTACCTGTGTCCGGCATCACGTTTGCTACCTTCCCCGCATCGTCACAACCGACGACTGCGGCTTCTCCGGCTTCCGATCCTGTCGCCGCCAAGGAACAGGGTTTCCGGTCGGCGATGACAGCGCAGCCTGCTCCTGCATCCCCCCGGCTGGACGCGCATGATCCCGGCCCTGTCATGACCACGCTGGCAGTGGGCGAGGAAGACGGCGGAGGCATGAGCATGGCCCCGGAGCCGGGCAGCATGTCGATGCCCGCCTCTGACGATCTTCAGGTCACCACACTGGCGATCGGCGAGGAGGACGGGGGCAGCGGCCAGTTCGGCTATGGCACCATGAGTCCCATCGGCGACGACCACAGCATCATCGGTGGCGGTGTGCATACCGATCGGGCTTCCTCCTCCGCCGCAATCGGCGGCCTCCCGGAAGGCTACGGCACGATGCAGCCGATCTATTCGCCGGGCGAGGCGGAATATCCCGCCTTCGCGAAAACCAGTGAAACCCCGGACCTGCTCAATTTCCACCCGGTCGCCCGGATTCCGAAGACCGCCCTGCCCCATTCGACCCCGGTTATAGCGGCACCCGCCCCGATATCCGCGCCCGCAGAGGCTCAGCCGATGGTGATGCAGGCGGCTCCGGTGGGTACGCTGGCGCAGGACGTGCCGATCTCGGGCAATTACGAATCGGTCGGCAATTACGAGGATTACATCCGCAATCTTTCCGGTGACACGGCCACTCCTGTCGCGGTGCCCGCTGCCGAAGCGGTCTACATCCCGTCCGAACCCGTGGAGATGCAACCCGCTGCACCCGGCTATGAGGTCATCGATTCGATGCCTGCGGAGACCGGGCCGATCTACGAACCCCACGAACCCGCCGCCGCGACGAGCCTGTACGACCGGATGAGTGTCGCTGAACCGGCTTCGACCTATGAGGCCGTGAAGCCGGTCGCTCGGGATACGGCCCCCGTGCAGGCAACGGCACCTTTGGATGTCACGCCCGTCGAGAGCGCCGCACCCGTCGAGACCATGGCACCGATCTCCGAAAACGCCCCGGTGACAAGCGCGGAGCCGAAGGAGAAACCGACTCTCTTCGAAAAGGACGCTCCCTTCGACTATACGAGCGATATCGAACCGGCGGACCCCGCCGACGGCAATCCCGATTACGTACCTCCCGCCGCCGCGCAGCCGGAGGCAAGCTATGTGAACGTGCCTCTCGATGCCTATCTGGTGGAGTCACCCGGAGCGGACAGTGCCACCGCCGCAGAAGGGATCGCCACCGGGGAAACCGCGCCTTCCCCGTCCGGCACCACCGGCAGCGAACCGGCCCCTACCGCCGACATCGCGCCGGAGGGCTTCATGCCGCCCTCCGAACTGACGAACCCTTCTCCTGAGACGCCCAGGGCAATGTCTCTCGGCGGGTCGTTCACCGTCATCGACCAGCCCTTGCCCGAAACGATGACAGGGGCTTCGTCCGGCATGGGCAGCGCAGGACCGGAGGCACCGGCCACGACCGGCACCGCGCCGTCCGATACACCGATGCCCGATACCTCCGGCAACGAACTTCAGATCATGACCCTCGCCATCGGCGAGGAGGCCGGCTCCCCGTAGGGGATCGTTTCTCACGAAACGCCCCTCTGAATTCCGGTCTGATGGATCAACTTGTCTCGGCAGTCGAGTGGCTTGCATAAGGCGTACTGCTTTG
>CAKZUT010000067.1 GCA_937922185.1 uncultured Neomegalonema sp. | reverse complement strand
CGACCGGGCAGGGCGGCTATCTCCTCCGTCCCCAGCCCCGCACGGCCATAAGCTCCCTCCGGGTGCAGAAAGTCATTCTGGAGATCAATGGTCAGGACAGCAGCGCGGTTTGGCGTGAAACCATCGGGCAGGGGTGTCATGGTGCGCTCTCCTGAAAGGTTGCGGGGAGTATCGTCGTGAAGTTCCACATGGCGCAAGCGTCCCATCGCGACTTCGACGTACTTGATCAGGCAGTCGCATTTATGAAAGCGAACTTCCTCCGCCCGATCCGTCTGTGGTCGTCTGATAGTCTCATGGCAGGCACCCGTCGCTCCCGACGGTTCGCCCGGCAATCATGCCGTTGCCGTCTTTGCCTCGATCAGCACATTCCCGAACCGGTCCACCGTCCCGCGCAGATGCGGTTCGATCAGGATGGTGGTGTCGGGCTGTTCGAGAATGGCGGGTCCGTCGATGACGGCACCGACGGGCAGGGCAAGGCGATCATAGATCGGCGTATCGTGCCATGCTCCGGCGAAATGGACGGGGCGGGCGGCACGGCGGCACTCTTCGACGCTGGCCCCGCCCGTGGGGGCCAGTGTCGTGAGATCGAATTTCGGTCTGCGCCCGATAGTAGCTGTTCGCAGGTTCAGCAGTCGCCGCACACCCCCCGGCAGCAGGTTGCCATAAGTTGCGCGATAGGCCGCGTCGAAGGCATCGGCGATTTCCGCATGGGTGGGCGCGCGCACACCGCTCTCGTCATGTTTCACCGTCAGGGGCACGGCAACGGTATGGGTCTGGCCCGCATAGGCCATATCCAGTTCCACCGTCAGGTCGCGGCCCGTGAAGCGGATGCCGGCGGCATCCAGCAGGTCAAAGCCCTGTCGCCGATGTCCGTCGATCAGGGCGGCGAGCCGGTCCGTGTCCACCTCTGCGGCCAGTGCATTGATCGTTTGCACGAAATCCTGCCGCATATCAGCGATGACGCAGCCCATGGCCGAGGTTACACCCGGATGACGCGGCACGATGGCCCGCGCCAGCCCGACCTCCGCCAGCATCGCCCCCGCATGGAGCGCGCCCCCTCCGCCGAAGGGCATGAAAGCGAAGCGGCGCGGGTTGTAGCCCCGCTCGATGGAGACGAGCCGGATCGCCCCGGCCATGCGCGAATTGGCCACCGTCAGCACGGCCTCCGACGCCGCTAACGTGTCAAGGCCGAGTGGCTGGCCTACATGCGCGTCAATGGCGCGTTTCGCGGCCTCCACATCCAGCCGATCCAGCTTGCCGCCGATGGGTCGGTCGGCATCGATACGGCCCAGCACGACATTGGCATCCGTCACGGTCGGGCGATCATTGCCCAGACCATAGGCGACCGGGCCGGGGTTCGAGCCTGCACTCTCCGGCCCGATATTGAGCAGACCGCCCTTGTCCACCCATGCGATAGAGCCTCCCCCCGCGCCGATGGTCGCGATCTCGATCATCGGGGTCCGCACGACCATGCCGAAATCGATGGAGGTCTGCGGGGCCAGCACCGTTTCGCCATCTGCGATCAACGATACATCGAAGCTGGTGCCGCCCATGTCGCCGGTGATGACATCGGGATATCCGGCCTCGCCTGCGATATAAGCCGCCGCGATGACCCCGGCGGCGGGGCCGGAAAGCGCGGTTCTTACGGGCAGGCGGCAGGCGGTATCGACGGCCATGACACCGCCGTTGGACTGTACCACGAGGAACCGACCATCGAAGCCTCCCTGTCGCAACGCGCCCTCAAGCCGGTCAAGATATCCCGCCACTTCCGGCTGGAGATAGGCATTGAGAGCCGTGGTGGACATGCGCTCGAATTCCCGGATTTCGGGTAGGATTTCCACCGAAGCCGAGACATGCGGGGTCGGCCAGATATCGCGTATCGCGGCGACCGCCGCCGTCTCGTTCGCGGGGTTTGCATAGGAATTGACGAAGACCACGGCGCAGGCGGTACATCCCTCATCCAGCAAGGCCCGCGCCGCCGCGCGCACGGCACTGATATCCACCGCCGTCATCACCGTGCCGTCGGCCAGCGTCCGCTCCGGCACCTCTATGCGGCGATTGCGCGGTACGACCGGCTCGAAATCCCCGCGCAGGCCCCAGGTCGCGCGCCGGTCGCGGCGGCGCATCTCCAGCACGTCGCGGAATCCTTCCGTGGTAATCAGTCCGATCTCAGCGCCCTTGCGCTCCAGCAGGGCATTGGTCCCGGCGGTCGTGCCATGGACGACGGTGCCGATCTTCGACAGATCCGCCACCTCGCGCCCGATCCCGTCGAGAAAACCGCCCGACTGATCGGGGCGTGTCGTCGGCACCTTGGCAACCGCTGCCGTGCCCGCAGCCTCGTCGAGAACGAAGACATCCGTGAAGGTGCCGCCAACATCCACGCCGACCATTTTCGTCGGGGCCGTCATACTGCCACCCGGCAAAGTTTTCTCCGGTAGACCCTCATCCTCCGTTCCCCCGCCAGTCGGTTCCGTACGCAGCATCCGCCGCCTGCTCGGACACATGCCCTTGCGCCACATCACGCGCCACCGCCGCCGGATCGCGCGCATCTGCGGGGCCGTACCCTCCACCCCCCGGTGTTTCCAGCCGCACACGCTGGCCCTGCTTCAGCGGTATCCCGACCATCTTGGAGGCCAGCGGGGGATGCGCCCAGCCCTCATCCGTCTCGTAGGAAAAGATATTGAGTGCCGCCTCCGCACCCCCGGCCACGCCTTTAGGCGCGAACTTCCCGCGCTCGCCGAACAGAAAGGCTTCTGCTCCGTTTTTCTCCAGTACCTCTATTTCATAGACCGCGCCGAGACCCCCCCGGTGCCGTCCGGCTCCGCCGCTGTCCGGTCGCAGCGCCCATTGGCGGAACATCACCGGGTAGGCCGCTTCCAGTATCTCGGCGGGCGGGATCGTCGCGGTTGAGATAGGTGCATTGCCGTGGTTCAGCCCGTCCGAATCCGCCGATCCGCCATGACCCCCGCCATAGAACGAGAACATCACCCAGCGCTTGCCGTCCGCCTTCGTTCCGGCGATAGAGAGCGCGTTGATCGTGCCATAGGCATTGGCCACCACCCGCTCCGGCGCGGCCTGAGCCATGGCGGAGAATACCACGTCGATCATCCGCAGGATCGTCTCGGTATATCCCCCCGTGGGGCGCGGAAATTCCGCCGAGAGCAGACTTCCCTCCGGGATCGTGATGTCGATGGGCCGCATGACCCCGGCATTGGCGGGCAGGGCCGGAAATACATGCTTGATCGCCACATAGCAGCACGCGATGGAGGTCGGCAGAGCGATGTTGATCGGCCCCGCACAGACCGGTGCGGAGCCGGTGAAATCCAGCGCCAGCCGTTCGCCCTCCACCGTCAGGGTCACGCGGATCGGCAGCACCGCATCGGTGATGCCGTCATTATCCATGAAGTCTTCCGCCGACCATGTTCCGTCAGGCAGACCGGCGATTTCCGCCCTGGCCAGCGCCTCCGCCCGGTCGCCCAGCGCGGTGAAAGCCGCGCGCACGGTCCCGGCTCCGTATTCGTCCAACAGGGCATCCATCCGCCTGACGCCCAGATCCAACGCATTGATCTGTCCCGACAGATCGCCCTGCGCTGACAGCGGCATCCGGCTGTTGCGGAGCAGGATGTCCACGATATCCTGCCGCATCGCGCCCGCCGCCATCAGCTTGACGGGCGGCAGGACGAAGGCTTCCTGAAATACTTCTGTCGCCGAGGGGTTGTAGTTGCCCGGCACCGCCCCGCCCACGTCATGCCAATGCCCCACCGAAGCGAGATAGCAGAAGACCTCACCATCGCGAAAATAGGGCCGCACGAGGCGCATATCGGACAGATGTGTCCCGCCGATATGGGCATCGTTGAAGATATAGACATCTCCGTCCGACAGGTCGCCATCGGCGGCGGCTTTCTCGATAACCGCCTTCACCGCGAAGGCCATGACCCCGACAAAGATCGGCAGGCCGGATTTGCCCTGCACCAGCGTATCGCCCGTCGTGGCATCATAGAGGCCGTGCGAGGCATCATGCGCTTCGGCGATGATCGGATTGAAGGCCGAGCGGAAAAGGGTGGCGTCCATCTCGTCGGCGATTTGTTCCATGCGTCCCGCGAGGACCGCGAGAGTGATCGGGTCGATCATGGGATCAGCCACGGGCGCTGACCTCCGCTATGTCGTTCCAGACCCGTTGATCGGCGATCAGTCCGTCCTCGAAAGTGAAGCGGTCGATGAAGCGGATACCCTCGAACGCCGTCCCGTCCAGCCATTCGCCGGACAACGTACCTGAACAATGGACCACCGGCCCCTCCAGCGTCGTGGCAGTGTCGAAGGTCTCGTAGGTCTTGGTGACGCGCGCATATCGCGTCTTCGACCACGCCACGAGATCGGCTGGGTCATCCATGACGACACCCCCCGGAAAGGTCATCCGAAAGCCCTTCGCGAGATACTTACCCGCCTTATCGAGATCGCGCGCCTCCATCGCATCGAGATAGGCCCGCACCTGTTCTGCCGGATCGGGCCGCGCCGGGGCCGGATTACGCTGCGTTCCCCCGCGCATGTAGTTGCCGGGCGGATGGTCGTGGGTCATGACGGTGATCTGGTCGGGATGGGCAGGCACCACCGAGGCCACCGCCCCCGTGATCGCCACCCCCAGCCGCGCCTTCTCGGCATCGGAATAGCCTTCGATCAGATGTACCTGAATGATCGGCATGGCTTTCCCCTCGCTGGCCTCCCCAATGCAATAGAGGTCTGACGCGGTGAAAGACAAGGGCGTGTCCGTTGTTGCGTGATCCGGCCCTTGCTCTAATCTTGCAAAATGTCAGATGCACCCCGAACTTTGCTCGACCGGCTCTGGGCCGACCACGAAATCCACCTCCGGGATGACGGCGTATCGCTCCTGTGGGTGGACCGGCATCTCGTTCACGAAGGCTCGCATCATGCTTTCCGCAAGATCGCCGAGCGGGGCCTGTCCGTTGCCGAGCCTTCCCTGACCACGGCGATCGTCGATCACTACGCGCCTACCCGCGCGCGAGACGGTGACGGGATCACGGACGATATCCGCCGCATGATCGCGACACTGGAGGAAAACGCCGCCCGTCATGGTATTCGTTGCTTCGGTCTGCGTGATGCGCGGCAGGGCATTGTCCATGTCACAGGGCCTGAGCAGGGATTGACCCTTCCCGGCCTGCTGCTGGTTTGCGGTGACAGCCACACCTCCACCCATGGTGCGCTCGGGGCGCTGGCTTTCGGGATCGGCGCGACGGAGGTGGCCCATGTCCTCGCCACCCAGACCATATGGCAGACCAAACCGAAGGCCATGCGGCTGAATTTCGAGGGGCGGCTCGGTCCCGGTGTGGGCGCTAAGGACATGGCGCTGGGCTGGATCGCGAAACTCGGAGCCGATGGCGCGCGGGGTCATGCGGTCGAATATACCGGTGAGGCCGTGCGCGGCCTTTCGCTCGAGGGGCGCATGACTCTGTGCAATCTCTCCATCGAGGGGGGCGCGCGATTCGGCATGGTCGCCCCGGATACGAAAACCGTTGACTGGATCGCGGGCCGTGCTTTCGCTCCCCAAGATGCGCTGATCGACCGCGCGCGTGAAATCTGGGCCGATCTGCGTTCCGATGCCGATGCTGTTTTTGATCGCGATGAAACCATCGACGCCACCGATATCGCCCCCATCGTCACCTGGGGCACCAGCCCCGAGGATGCCCTGCCCATCACCGCCACCATCCCCGACCCGGCTCGCCTGAGCGGTTCTCGCGCCCGCAAGGTCGGGGAGGCACTCGATTACATGGGCCTGTCACCCGGCCATCCACTGGAGGGAACGCCCGTCGATCAGGTTTTTATAGGCTCCTGCACCAATGCCCGGCTTGATGATCTACGCGCTGCCGCCGCCGTGCTCGCAGGCCGCCGCGCGCAGGTTCCGGGGCTGGTTTCCCCCGGCTCGGCACTGGTCAAGAGGGCGGCGGAGCAGGAGGGGCTGGATCGTATCTTCAGGGAAGCGGGGCTGGAATGGGTCGATGCCGGATGCTCGATGTGCGTCGGGATGAACGGCGATCTGGTGCAGCCTGGCAAACGCTGTGCCTCGACCACCAACCGCAATTTCCGGGGTCGGCAGGGTCCGGGCGCGCGCACGCATCTCATGTCGCCCGCCATGGCGGCGGCGGCGGCGATAACCGGCACCCTCACCGATGTGCGCCCGATGCTGGAGGGCAGGCTGTGAGCGGCTGGACACGCCATGAAGGGCTGGCCGTGGGCCTGCCGCGTGAGGGGGTCGATACCGATCAGCTTATCCCCGCCCGTTTCATGTCCACCCCCCGCGCGCAGGGCTACGGGCAGTTCCTGCTTCATGATCTGCGTCGGGACGCGGACGGTGCGCTCGACCCCTCCTTTCCTCTGAACGGGGCGGATGGCTCATCCATCCTTATTGCCGCCCGCAATTTCGGTGGCGGTTCATCGCGGGAGGCGGCGGTTTATGCGTTGGTGGATGCCGGGTTTCGCGTGGTCGCGGCCCCCAGTTTCGGTGATATCTTCGCAGGCAATGCCGTAAATAACGGCTTGCTTCCCGCGCGTATTTCCGAGCAGGCCGCGCTATCGCTGCTGGCCGTTCTTGCGACTCCACAGCATGGCCATGTCGATCTGGCAGCGGGCACCCTGACCATCGACACCACCGAAACCGCGTTCGATCTTGATGATGTGTCGCGGCAAAAGCTGATGAACGGCTGGGACGATATTGACCTCACGTGCGCCCATGCCGCGAAGGTCGCCGATTATCGTCGGCGACGCATTGCCATAGCCCCGTGGGTCTTTCCCGACGAGCGCGCCTGACTATCCCCTGTCCAGCGTATTCGGCCCCGCCATATACACCGCCACGGCCGAAAAGCGCGCGCCCTCGATCTCGAAGAAATTACAATTCGATTTCGTCACGAGCGACCCGTCATGGTCGGTATTCTCCACCGTGAACCGCGAGGCGATGCGGCCCGCATCGGGGTCCGGCACATGGGTGAACCGATGGTGCAGCACAGCCCGGTGAGCGGCCCAGAGGCGTCGGAACATCCCCGAAATCGCCTCATGTCCCACCAGTCGTACCCCGTGCGTCTCGACCGTGAAGACACATTCTTCGGTCAGCGTCTCCAGCAGTGTCTCCAACGTCTGGCTGTCCACGGCGGCAAAATACCGTTCCACCAGCGCGATCTGCTCATCGCGGGTCATGGCACCACTCCCTCCGGTAAACTGCTGACATGGGCGGCCACCGCGCCGGGGGTCGTCAGCCAGATATCGTCCCGATGCTTCAGAATATGGGCGAGCGCCCGTCGCAGCGCCCGCAACCGGAACGGCTGACCGATGACAAAGGGATGCAGCACCGCCGTATAGACCAGCGGATAGCGGCGCGACTGGTGCAGCATCTCGTCGAACTGGTCGATCATCATCGCCTCGAATTCCCGTGCCGTGTGGTGGCGAAAGACAAGGGCGGGGGAATCGTTCAGCTCGATGGAATAAGGCACCGACAGCAGCGGCCCGGTTCGTGTTCGCAACCGGAACGGCTGATCGTCGGCGGGCAGGTCGAGCGTATAGGTGTATCCCGCCTCGCGCAGAAGATCGGCGGTATGAGGCGATTGCACCACATACGGCCCGAGCCAACCGGCAGGTGCCGCGCCGAAATGACGGATGATCGCGTCCGTTGTATCGGCGATCAGCGCGCGTTCCTCCGCCTCACCCATGCCGTCCTGTCGTTCGGAATTCGTGCGACCGTGGCCGATCACCTCGTCCCCCCGCTCCAGAATACGCGCGACGATCTGCGGAGCCGCATCCAGCACGGCGGCATTCACGTTATGCGAGGCGGGCACATCCACCTCATCCAGCAGGTCGAACAGATACCACAGGCCGATCCGGTTTCCGTAATCCCGCCATGCATAATTGCGCGTCGTCTGGGCGGCCCCCGACGCCGTATGGTCACTGCCCAACCCGGTCAGGTACGAAAACCATTCGATATTGTTGCACAGGCATACCGCCAGCCGCTTGCCTCCCGGCCAGTCATAGACGGCCCGCTCCGGCAGCGGCACGTAGTCGTAGCGGGGGTTCGGGACCATCTCCATCGGCGCGACCTTGACAGTGCGCGCCATGCCTCGTCAACTTCCCCTCTGGAGGACGGGCAATGGCTGCATGGGACGGGATCATCACCGAGGAGGAACAACGCCGTTACGCTAAGGCGGGTTTCGGCGGGGCGGGCGGCATCGGTGCGCGCCCTGCATTGCTCATCATCGACGTACAGTACCGAACCGTCGGCACGACTTCGCAACCTTACTGGCAGGCCATCGAGGAATACCCGACCTCCTGCGGCGATGTCGGTTGGGCCGCTGTCGCGCGCATCGCCCCCGTGCTGGCACTGTTCCGGGAAAAGGGATTTCCGGTTCTCTACCCCCATGTCGCCCCCAAGAACGCCGCGACCGACAGCGGGCGTCTGGCCGCGAAAATTCCGTCGATCATGGATATCGACGCAAAAGGCTATGAATTCGTGGCAGAGATCGCGCCCCGTGACGGCGATGTGCTATTGCCGAAAAAACATCCCAGCGCATTTTTCGGCACGCCTCTGATCAGCCATCTGATCGACCTCGGCATTGATACGCTGGTTGTTGTGGGATGCACCACTTCGGGCTGTGTGCGATCATCGGTGACGGACGCTTTCGCTTATAATTTCAAGGTCATCGTGCCGGAAGATGCCGTCTATGATCGCGCCCCCACCGCCCATGCCGTCAATCTGTGGGACATGAACGGCAAATATGCCGACGTGATGCCCTCGGCGGATGTGATCGCGTTGATCGCCGCTCTAGAGGGACAGGCATGAGTGCCGACCATATCGCCGCCGCTCTGCAAAACCTTGTCGCCTTTACCGCGCGTGTCGAATGGTCCGATCTGCCAGAGGCCGTCCGTCACCGTGCCGCCCTCGTCCTCTCCGATGATATGGCCGCCATGGTTGCGGCTCGAGATGAGCCTGAACTGGTCGCTTTGCAAGAGGGTGTCGCGCGCAGCGCGGGGGTGGCGGAGGCGACCGTCTATAACGGTCGGGCGATGCGGCTTGACCGGTATTCTGCGGCGCTGGCCAATGGCTGTGCGTCCGACTGGGCCGAACTCGACGAAGGCTATCGCAAGGTGATCTGCCACGCGGGCATCTACTGCCTGCCCGCACTTTTTGCCGAGGGTGAGGCCGAGGGGCATTCGGCGCGGGATATCCTGCGCGCCCTCGTAATCGGATACGAGACGGCGGCGCGGGTGGCCCGCGCCTTCACCTTCCCTAACCTCGTGCTGCATCCCCATGGCAGTCTCGCGGCGGTCGGAGGTGCG
This sequence comes from uncultured Neomegalonema sp., assembly GCA_937922185.1. Lineage (GTDB taxonomy): Bacteria > Pseudomonadota > Alphaproteobacteria > Rhodobacterales > Rhodobacteraceae > JAHDDY01. Next base: position 3,806 of record CAKZUT010000067.1, on the reverse strand, counting down.
GCGGCCCTGTCTGCGCTGCGTCGCCTGCCCGTGGAGGAGGCGGTCGGTGCCATCTCCGGTGCCGCGACGATGGTGCTGCCCGGCCCGTATACCCATCCGATCAAGGGATCGCTGTGCCGCAATGTCTGGCCGGGAATCGCCGCACAGACGGCCCTGCACGCAACGGACTGGGCCGCTCTGGGCATCCGTGGATTGCCGACGGCTCTGCATGATGTCTATGCCGATGCCTTCCTCGCCGAGCCGGACCCGGCTGAACTGTCCGAGGATCTTGGCGGGACATGGGCGATTTCCGACGGCTATCACAAGGTCTTCGCCTGCTGCCAGTACGGCCATGCCGGGATCGAGGCGACGATGCGGCTCTGTGAACAAGCCAGCGCCGACGAGATAGAGACAATCCATCTCGACACCCATCTCAAGGCCCGTCTGATGGACAATCCCGACCCCGACACGACCATCGCGGGTAAGTTTTCGATCCAGCATATCGCGGCCACGGCGGCGGTGCATGGAGGCGGGGGCTTTGAGGCGTTCTCGGCCCGCGCCCTCACCGATCCGCGTGTTGCCGCCCTGCGCCACAAGGTGGCGATCGCCCCCTATGAGCCGGTCCCCGACTGGCCCAATGACCGCCCGACCCGCGTGACATGGACGCTTCTGGACGGGCGGGTTCTCACCGAAGAAGTCATGAGCGCGCGGGGCGGTCCAGACCTGCCTTTCGCACCGGAGGAAATTCGCGACAAGATACGCGGCATCACCGATGCGCCATACCCGGCCATGGCCCCCGCGCTGGAGACGCTTATGGATCTTGATCCGACCGTTCTCTCCGAAAGCTGGGCCATGCTGGCGGCTCGCATGACAGCCCGATGAGCGACCCGCTCGACCTGCTGGTCATCGGGTCCGGGGCCTGTGGTCTGGCAGGGGCCATTGCCGCCCATGATGCGGGCGGCACCGTCGCCATAATCGAAAAACGCGACAGGCCGGGTGGCAATTCCGCCCTGTCCACCGGCTCCATCCCCGGCGCGGGTACACGCTATCAGCGCGAGGTGGGCATCGAAGACAGCCCCGAACGCCTGATCGCCGATCTGTATGCGGTTGCCGGACCCCATGATGCCGATGACCTGACTGCCCTGATCGCGAGGGAATGCGGCCCGTTATGCGAATGGCTGATTGAGGAACTGGGCGCGCGGATGGAACTCGTCACTGCCTATCGTCATATCGGTCATTCCGTCGAACGCCTCCACGCTCCGCGCTCCCGTCGGGGGCAGGATCTGGTGGACGACCTGCTGAGTTTCATCGCCGAGCGCGATATTGCGTTGGCCCTGGGCAACAGGGCGGAACACCTGGTCATGGAAGACGACCACGTTGCGGGAGCTATGGTCAACGGCGAGGCTGTGTTCGCCCGTAAGGTGCTGCTTGCCACTAACGGCTTTGCCGCCAACCGCGCCCTTGTCGCCGAATTCTGCCCCGAGATCGCACAGGCCGAGTATTTCGGCGCACCGGGCAGCACAGGTGAGGCCATCGAATGGGGTCGTGCGCTGGGGGCCGACCTCGGAAATATGGCGGCCTATCAGGGTTATGCGGCGGTTGCCTATCCACAGGGCCAGCTCCTCTCCTGGACCACCATCGAGAAGGGCGGCATTCTTGTGGGGCAGGACGGGCGACGCTTCGGCCCGGAGGATGACGGTTATTCCGGCTTTGCGCCGAAGGTCATGGCGCAGGGAGACTTCGCATGGGCCGTTTATGATGCCCGCATCCACGATATCGCGATGCAGGAGGAGGAATACGCCGAGATGAGCGCCATGGGTGCGATTGCGTGGGCCGATACACCCGCCGACCTTGCCGCCCTCGCGGGCATCGACGGGGCGGGACTTGTGGAGGCGCTGCAAACGTATGCCGGTGCCGGACCCGATCCCCATGGGCGCAAGTCCCGCGTGACGCTGACCCCGCCCTATGCCATCGCCCGCGTCAAACCGGGCCTGTTCCATACGCAGGGCGGCTTGATGGTCGATGACCATGCCAGGGTCCGCGCGCGCCATGGCGGCACGATCCCTGATCTCTTTGCCGGGGGTGGTGCGGCGGTCGGTATCAGTGGCAGGGCAGGGGCGGCGGGCTACGCCTCCGGCAATGGTCTCATTACCGCACTGGTTCTCGGTCGTCGCGCGGGTCTCAGGGCGGTCGAGGAGATTCGCGGGGCATGACCGGCGCGGAATATCTCGCCGATTTCGCCATGCGCTCCGACCCGGTCCCCGAAGCTGTGCGTGCCGCCGCGCGTCTCCACGCGCTTGATGCGCTCGGCGTGGGTTATGCGGCGGCGGCAGGCACCGAACAGAAAGGCTGGGCGCGGGTGATGGGGACAGGTGGCCCTGCAACTCTGCTGACCGGCGGCACCGCCAGCGCGGCGGAAGCGGCCATGTTGAATGGTGCGCTGATCCATTCCCTTGAATATGATGATACTCATATCGGTTCGGTGATCCATGGCAGTGCCGTCGCTCTGCCTGCGGCATTGGCGGCGGCGCAGGCGGCAGGTGCCGGCGGCCCGGCTCTGCTCGAAGCCTATATCCTCGCCTGGGAAGCCATGATCCGCATCGGCCTCGCCGCTCCCGGCGCGATGCAGGCCAGGGGCGCACAGGTCACAGCGGTGGCCGGAGCTATCGGTGCCGCCCTGGCGGCATCCCGACTGCATGGCCTGACCCGACGCGAGACCGTGGCGGCGCTCGGCATTGCGGGATCGCAGGCATCGGGCTTGCTGGCCTTTCTGGAAGATGGCAGCAGCGTGAAAGCCCTCAATCCCGGCTGGGCGGCCCATACCGGAGTAACGGCGGCGGCTCTGGCACGGGCGGGGATGACAGGCCCCGGCGGCATTCTCGAACACCGGTTCGGACCGCTCGCTGTGTTCGGGGCGGACCCGGACGCCCTCTCTCTCGACGATCTCGGCAGCGTCTGGCATCTGCCCGATGCCGCCTTCAAGCTCTACCCGTGCTGTCACTACATCCACCCGTTTCTCGAAGCGGTGGAGATCCTGATGAGTGACGGCCTTTCGGCCTCGCGGGTCGGCGGTATCACGGTTCACGTTCCGGTCGAACAGGCCCCCCTGATTGCGGACCCCTGGCCCCGCAGGCAGGCTCCGGTATCGGGCTATGACGGAAAATGGGGCCTCGCCTATTGCATCGCCCTGATGCTGGTTGACGGTGCTGTCGATGTCACGAGTTTCGAGACAGCGCCCCGCGATGCGGTGATCGCCCTTGCGCGCCGCATCGACCATCGCCCGTGGCAGGGATCGGGCTTCCCCACCCGTTTCCCCGCAAGGATAGAGGTCACGACGACAGAGGGGCACCGCCTCGCACAGGACATCGAAACCGTCCTCGGCGCACCGGAGCGTCCGGTCGCTCTGGCTCGGATAACCGATAAATTCCGCCGCAATACCGCGCGCAGCCTGCCCACCGACCGAACCGAAGTCCTGATCACGACCTTTCTGGACCCGAACGGTCCCGACCTGTCGCTCCTTTAGGATTTCAGCCCATCATGTTCGGCAACAGAAGCACGATCCCCGGAAATGCGATGAGCAGAGCCAGCGTGAACAGGTCCATCAGCAGGAACGGCGTCACCCCGGCGAAGACCTCCTCAAGCCGTAACGGTACGGGGGACGCACTTCGGACGACATAGACATTCAGCCCCACGGGCGGTGTTATCAGACTGATCTCCGCCAGCTTGATCGCGATGACGCCCAGCCAGATCGGATCGTATCCCACGCTCGTCATGATCGGAAACATCAGCGGCAGGGTCATTACCATGATCGCGATAGGATCGATCAG
>CAKZUT010000066.1 GCA_937922185.1 uncultured Neomegalonema sp. | reverse complement strand
GCGCAGGATAGGGGGGAGCGGTGAATATCTGACCAATACCGTGTCACCCCTCGATTGCTCCGGCGTAATGCAGGCGCTAAGTAAGGCTCGACAGCCAGATACGGGGACACCATGGCAAACAAGATTTACGACAGCGCCGCCGCCGCGCTCGACGGGCTTTTGTTCGACGGCATGACCATCGCCGCCGGGGGCTTCGGGCTGTGCGGGATACCGGAAAACCTGATCGCCGCGATCCGCGATGCGGGGACGAAGGATCTGACGGTCTATTCCAACAATGCGGGGGTCGATGATTTCGGTCTTGGCATCCTGTTGCAGACCCGGCAGGTGAAGAAGATGTGCTCGTCCTATGTGGGCGAGAACGATGAGTTCATGCGGCAATATCTGGCCGGTGAGCTGGAGATCGAATTCAATCCGCAGGGCACACTGGCCGAGCGGATGCGCGCGGGCGGGGCCGGTATCCCCGGCTTCTACACCAAGACGGGCGTGGGAACGCAGGTGGCCGAGGGCAAGGAGCACAAGGATTTCGACGGGCAGACCTATATCCTCGAACGCGGGATCGTGGCCGATATCGCCGTCGTCAAGGCGTGGAAGGCCGACGACACGGGCAACTGCATCTTCCGCAAGACGGCGCGGAACTTCAATCCTCCGGCGGCGATGTGCGGCAAGGTCTGCATCATGGAAGTCGAGGAGATCGTCCCGCGCGGATCGCTGGACGGTGACCATATCCACCTGCCCGGCATCTACGTGCATCGCCTGATTCAGGGCCAGCACGAGAAGCGCATCGAACAGCGGACCACCCGCAAGAAGGAGGCCTGAGTCATGCCATGGGATCGTAATCAGATGGCCGAACGGGCCGCGCAGGAACTGGAAGACGGGATGTATGTCAATCTGGGCATCGGCATCCCGACGCTGGTGGCCAATTATACCGGCGACAAGGATATCACCCTGCAATCCGAGAACGGGATGCTGGGGATGGGGGCGTTCCCCGTCGAGGGCGACGAAGATGCGGACCTCATCAATGCGGGCAAGCAGACGATCACGGAAGTGGACCGCACCGCCTATTTCGACAGCGCGGAAAGCTTCGGGATGATCCGGGGCGGCAAGATCGCCGCCGCGATCCTCGGAGCGATGGAAGTGGCCGAGAACGGCGATCTGGCGAACTGGATGATCCCCGGCAAGCTGGTCAAGGGCATGGGCGGGGCGATGGACCTCGTGGCCGGGGTCGGCAAGGTCATCGTCGTGATGGATCACACGAACAAGAAGGGCGAGACGAAGCTGCTGAAGGAATGCACGCTTCCCCTGACCGGGGCGGGCGTCGTGGACCGGATCATCACCAATCTCGGCGTCTTCGACGTGGTTGCAGGCGGACTGAAGATCGTGGAGACGGCTCCGGGCGTGTCGGAGGACGAGGTGCGCGAGAAGACCGAAGCAACGCTCGTCGGCTGACTCGTGGCTTTCGTCATCGCCATCGAAGACCCGGCGGCGCCGGATATCGTGGCGCTGCTGGAGAGGCATCTGACCCTGATGCGCTCCACGACGCCGCCCGAAAGCGTTCACGCGCTGGATGTCGGGGCGCTGCGGGGGCCGGATGTGACCTTCTGGACCGTGCGCGAGGACGGGGCGGTCGTCGGGTGCGGGGCCGTCAAGGCGCTGGATGACCGGCACGGCGAGGTGAAATCCATGCATGTGCGCGAGGCGCTGCGCGGGCAGGGGATCGCCGGGATGCTGGTCGAGACAGTGCTGGCGGATGCCCGGCGGCGGGGCTTTGCGCGCCTCAGTCTGGAAACCGGATCGACGCATCATTTCGCCGCTGCCCGTCGCCTCTATGCGCGGTTCGGCTTCGTGGAATGTGGACCGTTCGGTGCGTATCGCGACGACCCGCATTCGACCTTCATGACGCTGGCAATCGGCTGAGGCCAGTTCAGGGGGCTATATGCCGCCCAGACCCTGTACCGGGGGTTCGGTTTCCGGGCGCGGGGGGCGCGGGGGTTCGCCCGCCGCGACAAGCTCCTTCACGCGGAAGATGGCGCGCAGGCGTTCGTGCATCCGGTCGAGACGGTCGCGGTCGGAGAAGCCCACGCAGCCCGTATTGAACGTGACGAAGGTGCGAACATCATTCTCATCGTCCACCCGGCTGAAATCGGCGGTCGGCAGGCCGGTGATCGTCTGCGGGCAATTGGCCCTTTCCGTGGGAACGTAGAACCGCCGGAACGTATCGAAATCATATTGCTCCAGCGCCTCCACCGCGCGGCGGAAGGAGTTGACGGGCAATGACCCGCGCGAACGACCGGGTTTGATGGTGTTGTCCCCGGCGTTGAGCAGGTAGGTGTCGTCGGCATAGAGCGTCATCGTGTAGACCGGGCACAGCCCCTCACAGGCACCGGAGCCGAGTGCGATCGTCCCGGTCAGGGGCGGTTCCTTCGGTTCGGGTTCCGGCGTTGCCGCGCAGGCGGCGAGGGCAAGAAGCCCGATGAATCCCCAGTGCCGCATGGTGCGTCTCCCTTTCAACAGGTCCGATCATCGGGCCGATGCCCGCACAGAGCACTGTCATTATGCGCGAAGGCGCGGAAGCCATGGTTCCGCATTCTTCGCCAGTCAGTGTGACGCATGGTGAGCGTCAGGGTCAGTTCAGGAACGGATATCGCGCCTGCGCGGGGTATGACACCACAATAATGGCAAAAATCGGCAAGCGCAAAACCGGTGCGGCGGGGCGTTCCCATCGTGTTTTCGACAGATCAGCTCCGTGACCGTCGCCGCTTTCTCCCGCCCTCGCCGGTGGTGCCGGGCGGGGGCGCGGGGGGCGTGTCCGGCAGACGGGCGATCTTGCGGAGGCGCGGATAGGGCGCGGTCTTGTGGGGGATGGCCATTGCCCCGATGAAATGGTCCTGAAACTTCGGTGCGAGGGCGGTCTCGATCTTTTCGACATCGCGGACGACGCGCTCGATCTCGGTGCGCTTGCCCGCGTTCAGAAGGGCGATGCGCGCGCCGGTGCCTGCCGCGTTCCCGGCGGAGCGGACATTCTCGACATCGCAATCGGGGATCATCCCCAGCGCCATGGCATGCATGGGCGAGATATGCGCCCCGAAAGCCCCGGCGAGGGTGATCCGGTCAACGGATTCAATGCCCATCTCGTCCATCAGAAGCTGACACCCGGCATAGAGAGCGGCCTTGGCAAGCTGAATCGCGCGCACATCGTTCTGGGTCACGACGATCTTCTGGTTTCCGTCATGGATGAGGTAGGAAAAGGTGCGCCCCTCGGCGAAGACGCGATCCGTCGTTTCCATCAGGGAGCCGCGCACCACGCCGTCGATATCAATGACATCCGCGAGGCGCATCTCGGCAATGGCCTCGATGATGCCCGAACCGGCGATGCCGGTGATCCCGATATCGGCAGTGGCCGCCGCGAAACCCGGATCATCGGACCAGAGTTCGCAGCCGATGACGCGGAAGCGGGGTTCTCTGGTGTCGGGGTCGATGCGGACACGCTCGATAGCGCCCGGTGCCGCGCGCTGGCCGCAGGAAATCTGTGCGCCCTCGAAGGCGGGGCCGGTGGGCGAGGAGCAGGCCATCAGCTTGTGCCTGTTGCCCAGCACGATCTCGGCATTGGTGCCGACATCGACGATCAGGGTCATTTCCTCGGCTTTGTAGGGTTCTTCCGAGAGAATGACCGCCGCCGCATCCGCGCCCACATGGCCCGCGATGCAGGGAAGGGTATAGACACGCGCATCCGGGTGAGTGGTGGTCACACCGATCTCGCTGGCCCAGAAGACCATGCCCTCACCGGCGGCCAGCGCGAAGGGTGCGCCGCCGAGTTCGACCGGATCAATGCCGAGCAAGAGGTGATGCATGATCGGGTTGCCGACGAAGGTGCATTCCATGATGTCCTCGGTCGAGATCATGGCCTGTGCCGCGACCTGCCCGAGCAGGGCATTGATTGCCTCGCGCACGGCCTCGGTCATCTGCGCCGCCCCGTCGGGGTTCATCATCGAGTAGGACACCCGGCTCATCAGGTCTTCGCCGAAGCGGATCTGCGGGTTCATCAGGCCCGAGGAGGCCACGGTCGCGCCGCTTCGCAGGTCGGAGAGGTGACAGGCCACGGTGGTCGAGCCGATATCGAAGGCCGCGCCGTAGATCGTACCCTCATAGAGGCCCGGCCAGACACTGACGATCCGCCCCCGCGCGCGGATGCGTCCGAAATGAATGGCCACGGTCACGCGCCATTTCCCCTCGCGCAGGGCCGGTTGCAGGCGCTGCATGATCCGCAGGTCGCCCAGCAGATCGGGCAGATTCCATTGTTCGGCGAGGGCTTCTTTCAGCCGCTCCATATCCGAGGAGGGGTCATGCATGTCCGGCTCGCGGACCTCGACATAGAAAAGCTTGGTACTTGGATCGAGTTCGATAACGCGGTCATCGGCATCCTTGCGGACAACCTGTTTATGGACCTGACTTTCGGCGGGCACGTCGATGACGATATCGCCCTCGATCTTTGCCTGACAGCCCAGACGCCGCCCTTGCTTCAGCCCGCGCTTTTCCCTGTAGCGTTCCTCGACGGCGTTCCATTCGGACAGTGCGCCCTCCCGCGCCGTGACGCCGTGCTTGGAGAAATCGCCGTAGGAGGGCGTGATCTGGCACCGGGAGCAGATGCCCCGCCCTCCGCAGACGGAATCGAGATCGACGCCGAGATCGCGCGCGGCCTGCAGGACCGGGGTGCCGGTCGGGAATCGCCCGCGCTTTCCCGAAGGCGTGAAGACGACGAGGGGGTTGAGAGCGTTTCCGTCGGCCATGGGAACTCCGGCACATTGGTCATTGGTCGGTTTCGTGGCAGGATGTATGCCACGGCGCTAATATCAACTACCTGTTTCGACGCGCCTTGCGGCGAAAACGACATGGACCCGAGGAGGATATCAGGATGTCGCGCCTATTCCATCCCAACCGTCGCCATGTGCTCGGCGGGATCGCGGCGACGGCGCTGGCCCCGCAGGGGGCGGTGGCGGCGGTCGGCTCGCTGCATGATCTGCCGCCCATCGGAATGGGGACGTGGCTTACTTTCGATGTCGGGGATGATCCCGCCGCGCGCGCCGGGCGGGTCGATGTGCTGCGCGCCTTCTTCGAGGAGGGCGGGAAAATGGTGGATTCCTCGCCCATGTACGGTTCCTCCGAGGCGGTTCTCGGGCATTGTCTCGCGGTGCTGGGCGCGGAGCGGGTCTATGCGGCCAGCAAGGTGTGGATACCGGCGGTGGATTTCGGGCCGGAGCAGATGGCGGCGTCGCGCGGGCTGTGGGGGATCGGGCGGTTCGACCTGATGCAGGTGCATAATCTGCTGTCCTATGAGGGACATATCGAGACGTTGCGGGCGATGAGGGCAGAGGGATCGGTCGGGCGGATCGGGGTCACCACCTCGCACGGACGACGGCACGGAAGGCTGGCGGAGATCATCGAAAGCGATGACAGTCTCGACAGTGTGCAACTGACCTACAACATGCTCGACCGGGAAGTGGAGGCGCGCCTTCTGCCTCTGGCGCGGGAGCGGGGGCGGGCGGTGATCGTGAACCGGCCCTTCCGGCGCGGGGCACTGATCCGGCGGCTGGAGGGCAAGCCCCTGCCGGGTCTTGCCGCCGATATCGGGGTGCGGACATGGCCGCAATACCTGCTGAAATGGGTCATCTCGCACCCCGCCGTCACCCTCGCCATTCCGGCCACGTCGAGCGTGGCGCATATGCGCGAGAACATGGCGGCAATGCGCGGGCCGATGCCCGATGCCGCGATGCGACGCCGGATGCTCGACGCCGTGCGCGCGCTGTGACCGGACGGAGCGCGGTGGCATGAGGCGCTGGCTGTTGCGGTTTCTCGGATTTTCGTCGCTGGCGGCGATGCTGCTGAGCGGGCTGATTGATCTGATCGCGTCGTCGGATCGGGCCGAGACGGTGTTCCGGCCCCTCGGCACGCTCTGGCTACAGGTGCATGGCCACAGTTTGCAGGACATGCACACGACGCTGACCTCGGACGGGCCGTCATGGCTCTGGAGCGGTTTGCTGCTGCCCATCCTGTCGCAGCCCGGCATCGTCGTTTTCGGTTGTCTCGGGCTGTGCTTTCTTGCATTGGCGTTGCTGGTGCCCCGTCGTGACGGACGGGCAGGATATGACGACCACGGCCTGCAGGGCCGACGGGAAAGGCCGGACGATGATGACCCTCGATACGATCGAAGACGCCATTAAGGCAATCGCGGACGGCCAGTGCGTCGTCGTGGTGGATGACGAGGACCGCGAGAACGAGGGCGATCTCGTGATGGCCGCGTCGAAGATGTCGAAAGAATCCATGGCCTTCATCATCCGCGCGGGGGGCCTCGTCTGCGCGCCGGTGACGGCGGCGGAGGCGCGGCGCCTGAAGCTGGAACCGATGGCGCGGGAGAACGATGCGCCGCTGGCAACGGCCTTCACCGTCTCGATAGATTACCGCGAAGACCTGACGACCGGGATTTCAGCCGCCGAACGCGCCTCCACTGTGCGGGCGCTGGCGAATAACAATGTGCAGGCCGAGGATTTCGTGCGGCCCGGCCACGTCTTTCCGCTGGTGGCCAGAGATGGCGGGGTGCTGATGCGCTCGGGCCATACGGAGGCGGCAGTTGATCTGGCGCGGCTGGCCGGGGAACCGCCCGTGGGGGTGATCTGCGAGATTCTGGGCGAGGACGGCGAGACGCTCAAGGGCGAGCCGCTGTTCGCCTATGCCCGCGAACACGGGCTGAAAGTCGTCTCCATCGCCGATCTGATCCATTATCGCCAACAGCGGGAAACGCTGGTCTCGCGTGTGGCGGAGTTCGATACGGAGACGGAAGTTGGCCCCGCGCGGGCGATTGTGTACTCCACGCCCTTCGACAGCGAGCATCATATCGCGCTGGTCTTCGGCGATCTGGGCGACGGGCGCGATGTACTGACGCGATTGCACCGCGAAACCCTGCTGGACGATGTGTTCGGTGGACCGGAAAGCACGATCTCGCAGGTGCAGGGCCGCATCGGCGCGAAAGGGAAGGGCGTCGTGGTCTATCTGCGCGAAGGGGCGGCGGGCGTGACCGTCGATCCGCCGTCATGGGAGGATGATGTCACCGCCTCCTCCATCGAGCGCACCCGCAACTGGCGCGATGTGGGGCTGGGCGCGCAGATCCTGCGCGATCTGGGGGTCAGCTCGATCCGGCTGCTGGCATCTCAGGAGCGGCAATATGTGGGGCTGTCCGGGTTCGGTGTGACGATCAGCGGGACCGATATCCTGTCGTGAAAGGCCGGGCCGTGGGGCCGATCTCAAAAAAAGGGCGATTATATACCTTGCAAACACGGTCAGAATAGTGCATATTGAATCAAGAGCTTAAGGAGCCTTGGTTATGTCTGCACTTTCCGCCCCGTACCTACACGATGAAGCCGCCGCTTTCGAGTTCGTTGAAAGCGTTCTGTGGCCGAATGGCGCGGTTTGCCCTCACTGTGGCGGTGTTGACCGTATCACCAAGGTGAAAGCCAATCCTGAGAAGCGTATTCGCCACGGCCTGCACCGTTGCGGCGACTGCAAGCGCCAGTTCACGGTCAAGGTCGGTACCGTATTCGAGGCATCCAAGGTCAAGATGCACCTGTGGGTACAGGCTGTTGTCCTCATGACGGCTTCCAAGAAGGGTATCAGCGCGCACCAGCTACACCGCGTCCTTGGCGTCACCTATAAGACGGCTTGGTTCATGGAGCGTCGTATCCGTGAGGCAATGCGCTCTGGCGATCTGTCCCCGTTCGGGTCCGGCGGCGGCATTGTC
>CAKZUT010000065.1 GCA_937922185.1 uncultured Neomegalonema sp. | reverse complement strand
CGACTAGGCCACCTTCCCACGCTGCCAGTATCCTGCCCACTGGCGCGATACCGGAGCCGCCAGCGCCGCGCCCGTCAGCTTCATCTACAGCGCCTTGTTGTCCTTGCAGCGGTTGTCTTCGATCCATGCGGAGTGCGTGGCGTACTGGTGCAGGTACTGCGGCGAAACGTGGTGATGCTGGCCACCAACCATCTTGCGGAGACGCGCGCCGATATTCATCCCTGCCCGCCATGAAAGCCCGACCGGAAATTATTTGTTCCTGCTTCGATCTTTTTCTGTTGACCGCACGGTCTGAAGGGCTCATAAGAACAAAATGCGAACAGAACGAAGGCAGTCCTGTTCTCGATCCGCCGGAAGGGGGATCGCCGGTTCCCTGCCTGGTCCGGTCGATCCTCCTTCATGCACACCGCCACACCTTGCCCTGCGGTTCTGCCGCAGGGCTTTTTCGTCTCATCGGCGGATGCGCCGCAATCCCATCACCGCCCCTCCGGCCAGCAACCCCCAGAACGCCCCGGATATGCCATAGAGCGACAGCCCCGAGGCCGCCGCCAGAAACGTCACTGCCGCCGCATCCCGCGTCTCCGTCCGCTCGAAGGCGGCGACCATCGCCCCCGAGAATGCCGGAATCAGCGCCAGCCCCGCCACGGCCTGCACCAGCACCCCCGGTGCCAGCGCCACGAAGGCCGTCACCGCCCCCGACAACAACCCCAGCGCCACATAGCCCATCCCCGCCACCACCGCCGCCCAGTAGCGCCGCTTCGGATCGCGATGGGCGTCCTCGCCCGCACACATCGCCGCCGTGATCGCGGCCATGTTCACCGCATGGCCTCCGAAGGGCGCGGCCAGCAGCGAGAAGAACCCGGTCACCGCGAACCACGGCCCCGGCGTCACGGCATAGCCGTTCGACTGCATCACCGCGATGCCCGGAATATTCTGCGACGCCATCGTCACGATGAACAGCGGCAGGGCGATCCCCAGCGTCCCCGCCACACTGACCGAGGGGACCGGCATCACCGCCTCGGGCACTGCCGCCTCGCCCAGCGTGGCCAGCACGCCCGGCGGCATCTCCGCCCCGGCCGCCACCGCCGCCACGAAGGCGAGCAGGGCGGCGGGCACCGCCAGCATCCGGTTCACCGTCCCGCCCGCTACCCAGGCGACGAGAATCGGCAGCCCCAGTGCTGGCATCTCCGCCACCGCCCGGAACGGCGCGAGGCATAATCCCGCCAGCACCCCGGCCAGCATTGCATTGGCCAGCGGTGCGGGGATTGCCGCCGCCGCCCGGCCCAGCGGTTTCCACAGCCCCGCCAGCAGCAGCATCGCCCCACAGATCAGGAACGCCCCCACTGCCACGCCGAACCCGCCGACATCGCCCGTTGTCACCAGCAGCGCGGCTCCCGGCGTTGACCACGCCACGCTCAGCGGCATCCGTTCGCGCAGGCTGAGCACGATTCCCGCCACTCCCATCGCGATAGACAGCGCCATCAACCCCGAAGCGGCTTGCGCCGCACTCGCCCCCACTGCCGTCAGCCCTTCGAGAATCACCGCGAACGAACTCGCAAATCCCACGAAGGCCACCAGTAATCCGGTGAAGACAGCGGACCCCGACAGATCGCGCAGCATCGCGTCTTTCCTTTCATGCCCGGCCTTGCCGCAGAAAAAATGCGTATACGCAGCATTTGATCTTGCCGCGCGCTGCTTTGGGTGATTAGAACAAAATAGGAACAATCATACTTTGGAAACCATGACGAGCCTCGAAACCATGTCCCTCGATTTCCCCGATACCCATTCAGCCGACCCGGCTCCCGACGTCAAGTCGGCCCTGACCGGCTTCACCGAAGACTTTCGCGGCTTCCGCGCCGATCTCGACCGTCGCCTCTCCGAGCAGGCCGCGCGTCTCGACGCCCTGGACCGCAAGGCCGTTGCCGCCGCCCGTTCGCCTCTGGGCGAGACCCGCGCCGACCCCGCCGCTCCCCACCGCAAGGCGTTCGCCGCCTATGTCCGGCAGGGCGACGAGGATCGCCTGCGCTCTCTCGATATCGAGGAAAAAGCCCTTGGCACCACCGTTGCCGCCGAGGGCGGTGTCCTCGTCGATCCCCGCACTGCGGAGCGCATCGAGACCGTCCTGCGCGGGGCCTCCTCGCTCCGCACCATCGCCCGTGTCGTACAGGTCGATGCCGGGGCCTATGATGCCCTGATCGACCACACCGAGATGGGCGCGGCATGGATCGCCGAAAGCACTGCGATCTCCGAGACCGCAACCCCCAATATCGCCCGCATCTCCATCCCCCTCCATGAGTTGAGCGCGACCCCCAAGGCATCCCAGCGCCTTCTCGATGACAGCGCATTCGACGTCGAGGGCTGGCTTGCCGAACGCATCGCCGACCGCTTCGCCCGCGCCGAGAACGCCGCCTTCATCGACGGCGACGGTATCGACAAACCCATGGGCATTCTCGCCCATCCGGTCGTCGCGAATGCGTCCTGGGCCTGGGGCGCGCTGGGCACCGTCAATACCGGTGCGGACGGGGCCTTCGACGCCGCCGATCCCGTCGATGCCATTGTCGATCTCGTCTACGCGCTCCCCTCCGGCTACCGGGCGAACGCGGCTTTCCTGATGAACTCCGCCACCGCCGGTACCGTCCGCAAGCTCAAGGACGCCGATGGTCGCTATCTCTGGGCCGAAAGCCTGTCCGCAGGCCAGCCCGCGCGTCTCATGGGCTATCCGGTGATCGTGATCGAGGACATGCCTGATATCGCGACCGCCAGCCACGCCATCGCCTTCGGTGATTTCCGCGCCGCCTACACCATCGCCGAGCGCCCGGATCTGCGCGTCCTGCGCGACCCCTACAGCGCGAAACCCCACGTTCTTTTCTATGCCACCCGGCGCGTCGGCGGCGATATCACCGATTTCGCCGCGATCAAGTTGCTACAGTTTTCCGCCTGATCGCCCGGAACCCTCTCCCTGCCTGTCGGCGCAGGGTGAGGGCCGCGCAGTCTCCATCACAGTAATCCCGCCCTTCGCCCGAGGCGAAGCCCGCCGCCCCTTTCCCTTCAGGTGGCGGGACCACCGGCGTTTTCGGAGTCATGTCACATCATCGCATTGCTTTTTCGCGCGGCTCCTCGCGTGAGACGCGATCCGACCATCTCCGAAATGCCTCTCGGCTCTCCGGCCCGGACCCTGCCATGGCGTCTCCCTCCCTCCGCCCCGCCGCGCCGGAGAGCCGTCCACGACTTCCCTCGCGATGCACTCCCTGCGGGGGAGGGCAGGTCTGGGGGTCTTTCTTTCTTTTCCTCCCGATCCTACCGAACGGAAGCCCCATGCCTCTCATCCGCCAGTCCCCTCCCGCCATTCTCCCCCTGACCCCGGATGCATTGGCCGAACATCTGCGCCTGCCCCATGCCGCCCCTGAGACCGAGCAGAGCGGAGAACTGACCATTCTCATCCGCGCCGCCACCACCGCTATCGAGCGCCGCCTCGACGCTGCCCTCATCGCGCAGGACTGGCTCTGGCGCACCGACAGCCTCGCTCCGCCGCTCCCCCTCGCCCCGCTGATTTCTGTGCAGTCCGTGGCGGTCCTCGCCCCTGACGGTGTCCGCACACCCTGGACCCGCTGGCGCATCGCCCACGGCCACCCCCGCCCCTGCATCGTCGGACGCCCCGTCCCGACCCTGCCCGTGGACGGCCATTACGAGGTTCATTTCACCGCCGGATACGGCACCACGGCGGAGGCCATTCCCGACGACCTGCGCCACGCCGTCACCCTTCTCGCCGCCCATTTCTACGAGAACCGCGAAGCCACCACCGACACCCGAACCCCTCTGCCGTTCGGTGTCGGCAGCCTGCTGGCCCCCCATCGCCCGATCCGGTTGTAATTTTTTCATGCAATGGTTGTTGCAGCGGATGCAACACTACCTGGCAAGTACATGCTGATGGACGTATTCGAAAAAGCCGCCATGATCTCGAACTATGCGGGGTTCTATGCGCTGACGCTGCAATCCATCGATGAACGGGCAACCGCCTTCTACGAAAGCATCGGCTTTACGGTCTATGTGGATGGCAAACAGCCGAGGATGCTCTATCCGCTTGAAGATATACTCAAACTCGTTCGCACCGGGTGATTCTCAATCGAAAAACAGCCCGTGCAGGATGAAATGATCCTCGAACAGGTCGATCCCCAGCCCTGATTTCAGCAGGTATGCCCCGGTCACCGCGAACCCCACGACGAAGATCACCGCGCATAGTATCGCCCAGCCGAACAGCGCCGCATCCACCATCAGGCGCAGCAGCCACCGTTTCTCCCCGGCATTCTGTACCCGGTTCGGGCATCGTTTCTCGATCCCCGCGAACAGCGCCACGTAGAACCGCGCCCCGAACAGCCGTGAACTGACCCGATAGGCGATCTTGTGCCGCGCCGGATCGGCACGGGCCAGCATCCGAACCAGTCGTGCAATCTGATCCCCGTCCAGCCGGTCGCGGATATCCTGCGGGATGCGCGTGGCTTCTCCGAGGCTGACCCGCTGTTCGTCCGCCGCCGGAACGAACCGCCCCGTCTCGTCGCCGAAATCCGTCACTGCCATGGTCGATCCCCCGTTCACCCGAGGGTCAGACCCTACACCCGTCATCTTAAGACCTGCTTGCCGATACCGGAGATGCCCATGCGAAATCCCCCGCTTCTGCGCCGCCGCGCGCGGCTGGAGGCCCCGACCGACCTGCCCGACGGTTCGGGCGGCATGATGCCCGGCTGGCTGGCGGTCGCCGATCACTGGATCGCCCTGATGCCCGTTTCGGGGCAGGAGGCTTACGAGGGCGCGCGTGAGACCGCCGCCATCACCCATCGCATCCTGCTTCGCTGCCCCCGCACGCTGCGCCCCCGCCCGGACCAGCGTTTTGTCATCGACAGCCGCGTTTTCACGATCCGCGCCGTTTTCGACCGCGATGGTCGGGGCCGCTTTCTCACATGCCTTACCGAGGAGGGACGACACGAACCATGAAGCTTTCCCTGTCGCTGCAACGCGCGCTCCTGACGCATCTCCTCGCTTACCAGCCGCTGATCGAGGCGCTGGACGGCCCCCATATCCACGACGCCCCGCCGCACCCGTCCTCCGGCGCGCGGCCCGATACCTATCTTGTCATCGGCGATGAGAACATCGCGGCCTTCTCGACCCAGACCACCAGCGGTTCCGAGCATGAGATCGTCCTGAGCGTCTGGTCCGCTGTCCGGGGCTATGCGGCGCTGAAATCCGCCATGGCCGCTCTCTATGACGCCCTGGAGGAAACCCCCCTCGTCCTGACGGGGGGCACGGTCGTCTCCCTGCGATTCCTGACCGCCCGCACCAGCCGCGAGGCACGGGGAAGATTGCGTCGGGCCGATTGCCGCTTTCGTCTGCTTGTGGAACACGACCCGGAAAGCTAGTCTCCCGCCGCAATGCAGGAGATGCCGCCATGTCGTCCGACCGTCCCGCCCGCCGATCCCTTGCCGCCTGGCTCGTTCCCCTCGCGACCTTCGGTCTCGGCGCGGTGGTGGCCTTTATGCTGATCCCCCGACCGGCACCGGAGAAGCCGACCGTGAATGTCCCGACTTTCGGGGCCGCCGCGCCCTCGGCCACCTCTCCGCCCAACAGCGCGACACAGGCTGAACTCGCCCTCTACCGCGATATCAACGACAAGTTCGTCAGCCAGTTGCGCCGTTATGAAACCCGCCTGCTCGCCATCGCGACCGCTGCCGATGCCGAGGGAGCGCCCAAATCAGCCGAAATCCTGCGCGATTTTGCCCTTGAGACCGAACTCCTGATCGACCGCTATGATCTGATCGTGAAGAAAAACTGATGTTTTTCTGTTCTGAAAAGGAACAAACGCTTCCCGGATCGACTTCAGTTGTTATCATGAGACAATCGGGTGTCATGATGCCCGACCCCAACTGATACCAGGAGACGATCATGCGTAATATCATCTATCTCATCGGCCTTGTCGTGGTCGTCCTGTTTATTCTCAGGCTTCTCGGTGTCGCCTGACACATGACACCGGGTCTTGAGGCCGCGATGCCCTTCCGGGGGCTGTCTCCGCGACCCTGACCCCCGCCGAAGATGTTTTTCGGTTTCATGCTTCTGTTCCAGCCCCGCTCCGGCGGGGCTTTTTCGTTTTCGTCTTCCATTTCCGAAAGGAATATCCATGCCCGTCCAGAAAGGGCGCGACCTTCTCCTCAAGCTCGATATCGACGGCACGTTCACCACTGTCGCGGGCCTGCGCGCCAGCCGCATCGCGCTCAATGCCCGCACTGTCGATATCACCACCCGCGAGAGCGCGGGCCGCTGGCGTGAATTGCTGGCAGGGGCAGGCATTCGCTCCGCCTCTCTCACCGGCTCCGGCCTCTTCACGGATGCCGCCGCCGATGCCGCCATCCGCGCGCTGTTCTTCGACACTGAAATCGCCCGCTGGCAGGCCATCCTGCCCGATTTCGGCATTCTCGAAGGCTCCTTCCAGATCACCGCGCTGGAATTTTCCGGCGATCATGACGGGGCCATGACCTACGATCTCACCCTCGCCTCTGCCGGAGAACTCGCCTTCACGGCTGATTGATCCGTGCGAGTCTCTCTTACCCCTCTCTCTCCGGGAGAGGGCCGGGGTGAGGGGTTTCTCCACACATCCTGACCGACGGAAACTCCCCCATGCCCAATCCCCGACGCGGCGAGATCGAGGCCGTTCTCGACGGCCATCCCCGCACCCTCTGCCTTACCCTCGGTGCCCTTGCCGAACTGGAATCCACCCTCGCGGCCCCCGATCTCGTCGCCCTTGCCGAGCGTTTCGAGACCGGTCACCTCTCCGCCCGTGATGCCATCGCCGTCATCGGTGCGGGCCTGCGCGGGGCAGGGGGGTCCGAGACCGATGCCGATGTCGCCGCCATGCGCCTTGACGGCCCTGCCTCCATGGCCATGCAGATCACCGCCGCTCTGCTGACCGCAGCGTTCGGCGCATCATGAACTGGCCTGTCCTCATGGAATTCGGCCTCGGCACCCTGCGCCTGTCGCCACAGGCGTTCTGGTCCATGACCCCCCGCGAGCTTAGCGCCGCCGCCCGCGCCCTCCACGGTCCCGTTTCCGCTCCAATGGACGGACCGGCCCTCGCCGCCCTTCGCACCCGTTACCCGGACACTTCCCCATGACCCCTGACGCTTCCCCCGATATCGCTCCCCTGCGCGGCGACCTGACGGCGCTGACCAACGGCTTCCGTGAGGCTTCCGCCACGGGCCGGGCCTCGCTTTCCGCCATCGCGGAGAGCGCCCGTGCCACCCGCACCGAACTTGCCCGTACCACCGAGGCGGGCAAGACCCTGTCCACTGCCCTGTCCGGTGGCCTGAACCGCGCTTTCGGATCGGCTCTTCGGGACGGTGCGAAGCTGTCCGATATCCTCCGCACCCTCGCACTCGATGTTTCCCGCTCCGTCGCATCGACCGCCATCGGCGGCCTTACCGGATCGATCAGCGGAGCCATCGGCAATCTGCTGCCCTTCGCCAGAGGGGCCGCTTTCGATGCGGGAAAAGTCCGCGCCTTCGCCAAAGGCGGCGTCGTCAGCGGCCCGACCACCTTTCCCATGCACGGGGCCACGGGCCTGATGGGCGAGGCAGGCCCCGAAGCCATCCTGCCGCTGCAACGCGCCGCTGACGGTCGCCTCGGCGTCGCCTCGGGCGGGCAGGGCGCATCCCCCGTCAGCGTCACCATCGTCACCCGCGATGCCGACAGCTTCCACCGCTCCCGCACCCAGGTCGCCGCCACCCTCGCAAGGGCCGTGGACAGAGGACGCCGGAATCTCTGATTGGACTCTCATGCCCGCCTTCCACGACATCCGCTTTCCCACCAACATTTCGCTGAGCGCCAGCGGTGGCCCCGAACGCCGCACCCGCATCGTCACGCTGGCCAGCGGCCATGAGGAGCGCAACACCCCCTGGGCGCTTTCCCGCCGCCGCTACGAGGCCGGTTACGGTGTGCGCTCTCTGGATGATATCCACACCGTCATCGCATTCTTCGAGGCGCGGCGGGGTCGCCTCCACGGTTTCCGCTGGAATGACTGGACCGACCACCGTTCCGGCTCCCCCTCCGCCGTCCCGACCCCCGCCGACCAGCCCATCGCCACCGGCGACGGCCTCACCACCGGTTTCGCGCTCACGAAGACCTACGCCTCCGGCCCGGTCAGCGAGATCCGCCCCATCACCCACCCGGTCGCCGATACCGTCATCGCAGCTCTCGACAGCATCCCCACCCCTGTCACGGTGCAGGACGGCAGGATCACCTTCGCGACTCCCCCGCCCCCCGGTACGCGGATCACCGCCGGATACGAGTTCGACACCCCCGTTCGCTTTGATACGGATCGCCTCGACATCAACCTCGCCGGTTTCGAGGCGGGCGAAATCCCCTCCATCCCCATCATCGAGATTCGCGTCTAGAGCACTCTGAATTCTATCTGAATCAGGAGTATCACCATTCACACACGTCTTGGTGTGAATGGTGATTCGTATGAAATTCAGTGTGCTCTAACCGGAAGATTTCCCCGCTTCCCCGGATGCAATGCAGCATGAAATGCTGCTTTGCTGGTCCGGGGCCTTCCGCCGCAGAGAACGGACCCGCCAAATGCGCCACATCCCCGCCCCTCTCCAGGCCCATCTCGACTCCGGCGTCACCACCCTCTGCCACTGCTGGAAACTCACCCTGCGAGACGCCACCACCCTCGGCTTCACCGACCATGACCGCCCCCTTGCCTTCGACGGCCTCACCTTCACCCCGTCCTCCGGCCTTGACGCGGGCGCGCTCGAAACCGCCACGGGCCTTGCCCCTGACAATATCGAGGTCGTCGGCGCGCTCTCCCATGACGCCATCACCGAAACCGATCTGGAGCGGGGCCGCTTCGACGCGGCGCAGGCCGATATCTTCCGCGTCAACTGGGCCGACCCCGCCCAGCGCATCCTGCTGTTCCGGGGCAGCCTCGGCGAGACGACGCGCGGCCCCCTCGCCTTCACGGCGGAGCTGCGCGGCATGGCCCATCGCCTCGACGCGCCGCAGGGCAGGGCGTATCTCTCCCGCTGCGATGCGGAACTCGGCGATGTCCGCTGCGGCGTGACCCTCACCCCGACCCCCGGCACCGTCACCCACATCGCCCCCCACGGCACCCTCACCGTCACCGGCCTGCCACCGGAGGGCTACGCCCACGGCCTCCTCACCTGGACCACCGGCGCAAACATCGGCCAGACCTCCCCCGTCCGCGAGCACACCGGCGACACCCTCACCCTCTGGTCCCCCCCGCCGGACCCCATCGCGGAGGGTGACACCTTCACCGCCACCATGGGCTGCGACAAACGCATGGAGACCTGCCGCACCCGCTTTGCCAACGCGCAGAACTTCCGGGGTTTCCCCCACATGCCCGGTGACGACTGGATGACCGCCTATCCCGGCGACGCCAGCCCCAACGACGGAACCCCCGTGCGATGAATCAAAGATATCATTGCCCCGCATCGAGTCCGGGGCAGCAGATTTCGGAACACCGCACCCGCATCCTCACCATCGCCCGCACATGGATCGGCACCCCCTTCCACCACCGCGCCAGCCTGCGCGGCGTCGGCACTGACTGCCTCGGCCTGATCCGGGGCATCTGGCGGGACCTCCATGGCGAGGAACCCGAACCCCTCCCCGATTATTCCCCCGACTGGGCCGAGGCCACGGGCCGCGAAGACATGCTCGCCGCCGCCCTCCGCCACCTCATCCCGGTGCAGACCCCACAGCCCGGCGACGTCCTCCTCTTCCGCCTTACCCCCACCGGCCCCACCAGACACGCCGGAATACTGGCCGAAGAAGAAAGCGCATCCCCGGATGCTCCGCAGCACGAAGTGATGCGGTGCTGGTCCGGGGCCGTCATGAGCGCAGAGCGACCCCGGACCAGCAGAGCGTCACCACGTGCCGCACCGCATCCGGGGCAGCGCAACCCCCCACACCAAACCCTCATCCACGCCGCCGCCCCCCACGCCGTCATCGAGGCCCCCTACACCCCCGCCTGGCAACGCCGCACCACCGCCGCCTTCGCGTTTCCTTAGTCAGAAAACTGCGCTGCCCCGGCCCCCGAGCCGGGGCCTTCTTCAGCGGATCATGAATCCGACCATCCCGTCCAATCCTCCTCTGCTACCCAAGGCGGCCTCTCCCCCGCCGCCCGCGCCGTCTTCCACGCTTTGTAAGCCTCGCGCTGCTGCTCCCAATCGTCCAACCGCTCCGGATGCCAATGCCGGGGGCGCGCCCGCCCCTGCGGCACCACCGTCCCCGCACAGCCGAAGCCGGAATCCAGCGCATCTTGCGATAATCCCTCTGCTTCTGTAAAATCAGCGAAGCTGGCCATGACGGAGTCAATGTGCACCATGGCCAGCTTCGCTGATTTGAAATGCGCTCTACGGAGGTACGCCCCTTCCAGATGCGCGCTATCGAGGTCCGCCCCTTCCAGATGCGCGCTACTGAGGTCCGCCCCTTCCAGATGCGCGCTGTCGAGGTCCGCCCCTTTCAGATGCGCTCTAAAGAGGTCCGCC
>CAKZUT010000064.1 GCA_937922185.1 uncultured Neomegalonema sp. | reverse complement strand
GATATTCATGTGGCCGACCTCGGAATTTCCCATCTGCCCCTCCGGCAAGCCGACATCGGGGCCGTGGGTTATCAGGGTCGCCATCGGGCAGGAGTCGGTCAGGCGGTCGAGGGTGGGTGTATCGGCCAGCGCAACGGCATTCCCCTCGCGTTCGGCCCGTAAGCCCAACCCGTCGAGAATCACGAGGGCCACTGGACCCCTTGCCGATCTGTCGCTCACTTATCTGCCTCTTCCTGCCTATTTTTCGCACATCGTACCGGCGTGTCCCACGCCCGTCCAGCGGACGCAACGACACGCTTCGGTGCAATCACGGGGACAGGGTTAACGGATCGGAAATTAACAAACCGTCACCCACAGTTGCGGCATCGAAGGGACCGGTTCAGAATCGTCTGTGATCTTCGTGTACTGTGCCGACATGCAAGTTCCACTCTTCGATCCTTTTGACCGGGCGTTCGAGGTGAACGATGCCACAGTCGATACCGCGATGATCTGGACCCGTGAACTCCGAGATCGGTTGGGGGAGATAAAGGTCGATCTGCCGGTCATCATCATCGGTGAAGACGGGTATGGCACGAAAAACAGACCGGTTCGCCGGAAGTAAGTACGGGCAAACCGATTGTCTTATCCGCCTCGGTGGTAGGGGTGGTTCGCGGCGATGGCCAGCGCGCGATAGAGTTGCTCTGTCAGCATCGCGCGCACCAGCATATGCGGCCATGTCATCTTTCCGAAGGAAATCAGTTTGCCGGCGCGATTCCGCACGGCATCCGAATGGCCGTCCGCTCCACCGATTGCGAAGGCGATTCCCGGCGCGCCCTCGTCGCGGGCAGTCGTGAGAAGGGCTGAAAAAGCATCGCTGTTCATCGTCTTGCCGCGCTCGTCCAGTGCGATAAGCGTATGGCTCCGGGGTAAACGCTCAAGCAGGCGCACGCTTTCCGCCTCGCGCCCGGCACCTTTCGCGTCGATCTCGGCGATATCGAGCGCCGCGAAGCCCATGCCGCGTCCCAGAGCGTCGAAGCGGTTGCGGTATTCATCGGTCAGCAGGCGTTCGGGACCGGCTTTCGACCGGCCCACGGCGAGGATCGAAACCCTCATTTACAGTGACATGCCGTCATCCGTTGAGATGACTGCCTTCGGATGCCGGTTCCCCGGCCCCGGTCCACATGCGTTCGAGATTGTAGAACTCGCGCACTTCCGGGCGGAAAATATGGACGATCACGTCACCGGCGTCGATCAGCGCCCAGTCACCCTGTGACACGCCTTCGAGGCGGGGCACCACATGACCATCGCGCTTGAGTTTTTCGACGACCTTTTCGGACATCGTGACCACCTGTCGGGTGGATGTGCCCGTCGCGATGACCATGTGGTCGGCGATGGGGCTTTTCCCGTTGAGATCAATGGGAACGACGTCGCTTGCCTTCGCGTCCTCCAGTGTATCGAGAACGAGGGTCAGCATTTCATCGGGCGAAAGCGGTGTTCCGCCGCCGGTCGAACCCGTGGCACCCCCGGTCAGGGCGGTCAGGTTCTTCGATGCGCCGGGCGCACCGCTCTGGGTATCTGAAGTCAGGATCAGCCTCCTTGTTGTCGGCACCACGGGAGTTTTTCCTGCGGCCAGCGACCGTTTCAAGGTAATACAGGCACGGCTAAACCGCAAGACACGGTGTTTTATCTTACACCCTGCCTCAAGATGATGAGGGAGGACGATGCGCCCGGTGGGTGCGGGATGCGCGTCATCCTGACCGGAGTCGGGCGGCGGGTGCAATCGACTCTGCGGGCTGGATTTTTCCTTGCAGTATGTTGCCAGTTTGTTCCAGTATGCCCGGAACTGGAGCCTGCGATGACCGACCCCCTGTTCCGATATCTCTATCTCGACATGAACAGCTATTTCGCGAGCGTGGAGCAGCAGGAAGATGCTGCCCTGCGCGGGCGACCCGTCGGGATCGTGACCGTGAACCGCCCCGGTGCCGCCTGTATCGCCGCGAGTTTCGAGGCAAAGCGGATGGGAATCGGGGTCGGCACGCGGACGCAGGAGGCGCGGGCGATCTGTCCCGATATCGTCTTTCGTCCCGCGCGGCATGATCTCTATGTCGATTATCACCATCGTATCCGCGCGGCGGTGGAGCGGGTGCATCCGGTGCATGGCACCCATTCCGTCGATGAGTTCTCCTGCCGTCTCGGCGGACGCGACCGGCCCCTCTCCGCCGCTATGGCGCTGGCCGGGGATGTGCGCGCGAGCGTGACCGAGCATGTGGGCGTGGCGATGCGCTGCTCCATCGGGCTGGGGCCGAGTCGCCTGCTGGCCAAGACCGCCGGAGAGATGCACAAGCCCGCCGGTCTCGACTGGCTGTCGCCCGAAGTCATGCCGCATAAACTCGCCGGGTTCAGGCTGCGTGACCTGCCCGGAATCGGGCGTAATATGGAGCGGCGGCTGATCGAGGCGGGCATTCGCGATGTGCCGGGGTTATGGGCCATGGCCCCGAAACATGCGCGCCGGGTGTGGAACGGTGTCGATGGTGAGCGGTTTCTGCGCGCCCTGCACGGCGAGGATATCCCCGACCCGTCAACAAGCACCCATTCGCTGGGCCATTCGCAGATCCTGTCCGGCCCCAACCGCTGTCCCGACGGCGCGCGGCTGGTGGCGCGGCGGCTGCTCATCAAGGCGGCGACGCGGGTGCGTCGGGGCGGTTTCTTCGCGACCGACCTGTCAATCGGTGTGAAGATGCGGAACGGCAACCGGATCTCCCGTTCGACCGGTTTCGCCGCCACGCAGGACAGCTTTTGCCTGCTGGAGAGTTTTGCGGCCCTGTGGCGAACGATGCCGCTGCGCCAGCCCGTGCATGTCAGCATCATGCTCGGCGGGCTGACCGACCGCGCGGGGCACACCGCTGACCTGTTCGAGGGCCGCGCCTCCGGCACGGTTTCGGCCCGTGAGGCCCTGTGTGCGCGGGTCGATGCGCTGAACCAGCGATACGGGCAGGATACCGTCATCTTCGGCGAACGCCCGCGCGAAATCGCCCCCTATACCGGCGCGAAGATCGCCTTCGGACGCATTCCGACGATTGAGGAGTTCCGGGACTGAGCCTGAAATATCCGGCGATTATGCCGGGTCAGGAATGAGGCCGGGTGCCGCGTATTTCCTGACTCTTTCCGGTTCAACCTGAACGCCGATTACTCTATGGCTCGCCTGATCCCCCACCGGAGCGCGCCATGAAAACCCGAGCCGACAAGATCAGGGACGCCGAAGCGGCGGGCCTTGCCTTTCCCTTCCCCGACCCGCCCGCGAAGGGCGAGGCGCTGGAGGTCGCGCCCGGTATCCTGTGGCTGCGCCTGCCGCTGCCGATGGCGCTGGACCATGTGAATGTCTACGCGCTGGAAGACGGGGACGGCTGGGTGCTGGTGGATGCCGGCATGGATACGCCCCCCTGTCGCGCGGCATGGGAGGCGGCCCTGACCGGGCCACTGGCCGGACGGGCGGTCACGCGCATCCTCGTGACGCATCATCATCCTGACCATATCGGCCTCGCGGGCTGGCTGGCGCAAAGGACGGGGGCGCCGCTCGTGACCACGCGAACAGCCTTTTTCGGCGCAAAGGCCCTGCAACTGGATCGCTGGGACGAGCCGCCTGCCGAGGCTGTCGCCTTCTACCGGGCGGCGGGATACGGCGATGCGGAGATCGAAGTGCTGAGAGCGCGCGCGAAATTCGGCTTTGCGCGGGTCTGTTCGCTTCTGCCGGTCGGGTTCAGGCGGATCGCGGAAGGCGATACGGTTCGGATCGGTCGGCGGGACTGGCACGTCCTGACCGGCCATGGCCATGCGCCGGAACATGCGGTTCTGTGGTGCAAGGCGGAGGGGCTGGTACTGGCGGGGGATCAGGTTCTGCCGCGCATCACGTCGAATATCGGCGTCTACCCGACCGAACCGGAGGGCGATCCGCTGGGCGATTTCCTGCACTCATGCAGGATGCTGCGCGAGACGATACCCGCCGATGTTCTGGCCCTGCCCGGACATAACGAGCCGTTCACGGGGCTGGGCATACGCTGCGACCAGCTTATCGGGCATCACGCGCAATCGCTTGATGCGCTTCATGCCTCGCTTCGCGTGCCACGGACGGCTCTGGAATGTTTCGATGTGCTGTTCGACCGGGAGATCACCGACGGTCTGCGCGGTTTCGCGATTGTGGAGGCGGTGGCCCATCTCAACCATCTGTGCGCCAGCGGGCGCGCAAGACGGGTGGAGGCGGGCGGCGTTCATCGGTTCACTGCGATCTGAACGCCGCCCGCCCTTATCTGTCGGTCGGGGCGCTTACTGGTAGTACTGCGCGTCGGCCAGACGGTATTCGAGACCGTCTTCCTGACGGCAGGCCAGCGTGGCACCGCTCGGGTCGCCGACCCAGCTGACGACCTGTCCGCCCGATGCGAAGCAGGCGTTCATGGCTGCGTCATCGGTGGACAGCTCTTCCTTGGCCATTGCCGCCTCATCGGCGACCATGGCGTCCTTCTTCATCTCCGGCTCGGCGGAGACGGGTGCTGCCGCCGGAACCTCCACGGCTTCGACAGGTATGACCGTCGCGTCGGTCACGACGGGGGTTGCGATCTCGGCAGCGGGCGCGGCAGGTGCTGTTATGTCAACAGCGGGCGCGGCAGGTGCCGTTATGTCAACAGCCGGAGCGGCAGGAGCGGAAACTTCCGCCGGTGTCGCCGCCTTGTCCGTGCCTGCGGTCGTGCAGCCGGAAAGAACCAGTGTGCCGAGTGCAATGGCGGTGAGTGTCATGCGTGTGGTCATGGTAATCCTCTTCCATCCAGGAATAGCGGTTTTTTGTCTTTTTGCAGTATGTCCCGGTCGGAGTGACCGTCGATCACGTCACGCCATGTCAGGAATCGCATTTTCCCGATAGTTCATGGATCAACCTTTTCGACGGTCATCCGGGTACGGCAAGGTCATACCGCCCCGGAGCGTCCGTTGTCCAACGTATACCCCCAGTTTTATCGCGCATCGTGCCCTGACGGCATCGTTTTCGTGTCGGGGCGGCACTCACATCGCGAACTGTTCCGGTGTCAGGGCGTAGAGCGGGGCGCTGCCTGCGGTGGCGGCGTGGGCGAGGGCCTCGGCCATGGGGGCGATCTGGCCCGCGTGGAACCCGGCGACGGCGACGCGGGCGGCGACGAAGGGGTTGTCCGGGTCCGTCGCCAGCGCGGCCCGTGCGCCCTTCGACAGCAATGCCCCCCCGTGCAGGTGAGACATGAGGGTCAGGTAGGGGGACGACCCGGCCAGCCTTTCGCTCATGTCGTTCTGTTCCAGCATCCAGACAGTCGCTTTCGCCGCCGCTTCATGGGCCATGGCGAGGCCCGTGGCGATCTCGTCGAGACCCGCCGCCTGCGCCGCCGCGATCTCGCTGCCCGCCGCATCCAGAATCGCCCGCGCGGTGATGCCCCCGTCCATCGACAGCTTGCGCCCCACGAGATCGGCGGCCTGCACACCGTTCGTGCCCTCGTAGATCGCCGTTACGCGCACGTCGCGGTAATACTGGGCCGCGCCGGTTTCCTCGATGAAGCCCATGCCGCCATGGACCTGCACTCCGAGTTCGGCGACATGCATCCCCGCCCCGGTGCCGAACGCCTTGGCCAGCGGGGTCAGGAAGGCTGCGCGCCGCGACCATTCCTCGCGCTCGTTTTCCGGTGCGGCCCTGGCCATATCGAGCGACAGGGCGCAGTCGTAGCAGATGGCGCGCGTCACTTCGGTATAGGCTTTCATTTCCATCAACATCCGGCGCACATCGGGGTGATCCATGATCGTGCCGGTGCCCGCGTGGCCCTCCGGCGACAGCGCCTTTCCCTGTACCCGGTCGAGCGCGTAGCCCAGCGCGTGCTGCATCGCCGCCTCCGCCGTGCCGAGGCCCTCGACCCCGACGCCGAGGCGGGCATTGTTCATCATCGTGAACATACAGGCGAGGCCCTTATTCTCCTCGCCGACCAGCCAGCCGGTCGATCCCTCATAGGCCAGAACGCAGGTGGGGGAGCCGTGCAGGCCCATCTTATGCTCGATGGAGACGGTCTTGACCGCGTTCTCCGACCCGTCCGGCAGGAATTTCGGGACGAGGAACAGGCTGATCCCGCGTGATCCCTCCGGCGCGTCGGGCAGGCGGGCGAGGACGAGATGGACGATATTCTCCGCGATATCGTGGTCACCCCAGGAGATGTAGATCTTCTGACCCTCCAGCCGGTAGGTGCCGTCGCCCTGCGGTGTGGCTTTCGTCTTGAGGGCACCGACATCGGACCCGGCCTGTCCCTCGGTCAGGTTCATCGTGCCGGTCCACTCCCCGGATACCAGTTTGGGGATGTAGCGTTCCTGCAAGTCGGGCGAGGCATGGGCCGACAGGGCCTCGATGGAGCCTTGCGACATCAGCGGACAGAGGCTCAGCGACAGGCAGGCGCTCGCGAACATCTCGTTCATCGCGGTCTGCAATATCAGGGGCAGGCCCATGCCGCCATGCTCTGTCTCCGCCGCCAGCCCGAGCCAGCCGCCCTCGGCTATGGCCGCATAGCCCGCCCTGTAGCCCTCCGGCGTGACGACCCTGCCGTCCACGAGGCGGCTGCCCGCGTCTCCCGGTTGTTGCAGGGGGGCCAGCGTTTCCTCGGACAGTTTGGCCACCTCGGTCAGGATCGCCTCGGTCGTGTCGGGTGTCGCCTCCGCAAAAAGGTCCGTTTCCGCAAGGCGCGCGGCACCGACCACGTGATCGAGGCAGAAACGGATATCGGCGAGCGGCGGACGATACGGCATGGGAGTTTCCTTCGACGTTTGCGCTTGTGACGATAATTGGGCTATCCGCACGGTATGGCAATCCTGTCGCGGCGTTAGCCCGGCGAAAGCTAGGGACGGACTTCATGCGACTCATCGCCCTGATCCTGATGTCGGTCATAGGGGGCTTCGTGGCCCTGACGATCCTGCTCGACCTGTTCCCGGAAAGGCATGTGACGATGGCGGCGGGAGGGCAGGGAAGTGCCTATCGCGCCATTGCGGAACGCTATCGCGATATACTGGCCGAAGACGGCATAACGGTCGATCTGCTCGATACGCCCGGTTCGGTCGTCAATGTCGAGCGGCTGGCTTCCGACGAGGCGGATGTGGCGCTGGTGCAGGGGGGCATTCCCGCGCCTGCGGATGCAAAGCTGTCCGCGCTGGCGACCGTGTTTCTCGAACCGTTTCTCGTCTTCCATCGCAAGGGCCTGTCGGGTGGAGACGATCCGGCGCAATGGGGCCGGTTGCGTGTGGCGGCGGGCGCGCAGGGCAGCGGGACGCGCTTTGCGGTCGATACGGTGCTGAGAGTGCTGAATGTGCAGTTCGATGACCCCCTCGTGACGCTGGGCGGATCGGCGGCGACGGCGGCCCTGCTGGCGGGAGAGATCGATGTGGCGATCTTCGTCGCGCCCGTGACGGCATCCTATCTGCAACCGCTCTATGCCGCGTCGGATATCGACCTGGCTTCCATCCGCGATGTCGAAGCCCTGCGCCGTCGTCTGCCCTTCGTGATGCAGGCGGATTTGCCGCCCGCAACGCTCAATTATGTTGATGTGAAGCCCACGACCCGCATCGACCTTGCCGCCATGGTCGCGCAGCTTGTCGCCCGTGACGATCTGCACCCGGCGCTGATCGACCGCTTCGTCAAGGCGGCGAGACGCATCCATAACGAGCGGGATTTGCTGACCGACGAGGGCCAGTTTCCCTCCGGCGAGGCGAGTACCTTTCCGATGAACAAGCAGGCCCGCACGATCCTCTCCTCGCCCCTGTCGCGTCTGGACCGTTATATGCCGTGGTGGATGGCGGCTCAGGTCACGAAGCTGGCTCTGCTCATCGTGCCGCTGGTTCTGGTGCTGTTGCCGCTGCTGCGGGTGTTGCCGGGCCTCTATGGCTGGACGATGCGGAGCCGGGTCTACAAGCATTACTCTGACCTGATCGAGATCGAGAAGGAAGCCAAGACGACGGATGATCCGGGTCGGCTGGCGATGCTGTCGATCCGGCTCGACGGGGTGCAGGATGCCCTCACCGAAATGCGCCTGCCCGAAGCCTTTCGCGACCGGGCCTATACCATGCAGATGCATGTCGATCTGGTTCGCTCGCGCCTTCGGGAAAAGGGTGTGGCAGACCGGGAAACGGTATGAGCGGCCCGAATACGATCCGGCTCGGCCCGACGGAGCGGGGTATTCGGGCGGGCGTTGCGTTGCTGCGGCGCGGGGGGCTGGTCGCCTTTCCGACCGAGACGGTCTACGGCCTCGGGGCCGATGCCCGAGACGAGCGGGCGGTTGCCGGGATCTACCGCGCAAAGGGAAGGCCGAGCCGCAATCCGCTGATCGTGCATGTGGCCGATGCGGAAGCGGCCTTTGCGCTGATCGACCTGCCGGAAAAGGGCAGGGCGGCGGCGGCGGCGTTCTGGCCGGGGCCGCTGACTCTCGTGGCTCCCGTGCGTGAGGGAGCGGGGATTGCGGCGATCTGCCGGGCCGGTGCGCCGACCCTTGCCGTGCGGGTGCCCGCCGCGCCTCTGGCGCTCGACCTGCTGCGGGCGTTCGGAGGGCCGCTGGCGGCCCCGAGCGCGAACCTGTCGGGGCAGGTCAGCCCGACCTCCGCCGATCATGTGATGGAGGAACTGACAGGACGGATCGATGGGGTTCTCGACGGCGGGGAATGTGCCGTTGGGCTGGAATCGACCATTCTGGGCTTTGAGGATGACATGCCGGTTCTGCTGCGTCCCGGCGGGGTGACGGTCGAGGCGCTGGAGGCGGTTCTCGGCCCGGTCAGGGCGCTGGGCATCGTGGAGGATGTGGCTCCCAATGCGCCGGGACAGATGACCTCGCATTATGCGCCCGGTGCGGCCCTGCGACTCGCTGCGGTGGAGCCGCGACTGGGCGAGGCGTGGCTGGGGTTCGGGGCGGACCCGCAGCGCGGCTCGGCACTCTCGCTCAATCTGTCGCCGGAGGGATCGCTGGAGGTCGCCGCCGCCAATCTGTTCGCGCATCTGAGAACGCTCGACACGCTGCTGGATGGCAAGGGCACCATTGCCGTCGCGCCGATCCCCGCCGAAGGGCTGGGC
The DNA here is from genome assembly GCA_937922185.1 of uncultured Neomegalonema sp. GTDB lineage: Bacteria > Pseudomonadota > Alphaproteobacteria > Rhodobacterales > Rhodobacteraceae > JAHDDY01. The sequence continues at coordinate 3,182 of CAKZUT010000064.1, read as the reverse complement.
CATGCGATCAACGACCGGCTGGCACGGGCTGCGGCACCGCGCTAGGGTCGGCGCATGTTGAATGATCCGAACGATGCCCTTCTCGCTGCCCTGAAATCCGCCGTCGGTGAGGCCGGATGGGTTGAGCCGTCCGACAGATATCTGACGGAACAGCGCGGTCTTTATCAGGGACGTGCCGCCATTGTGTTGCGCCCGTCCTCCACGCAGCAGGTCGCCGCGTGCGTGCGGCTCTGTGCGGAGGCGCGGGTGGCTGTCGTACCCTGGGGCGGGGGGACCGGACTTGTCGGCGGGCAGGTGATGCCCGAAGGACCGGTGCCGGTGGTGCTGTCGCTTGACCGGATGCGGGCGGTTCGGGCCGTTCTGCCGCAGGAATCGGCGATGATCGTGGAGGCCGGGTTGCCGGTGCAGGCCGCACAGGAAGCGGCGGCGGCGCATGGAAAGCTGTTTCCGCTCTCCTATGCCTCGGAGGGCACGGCCAGCATCGGCGGGGGGCTTTCGACAAATTCGGGGGGGCTGATCGCCGTGCGCTACGGGGTGGCGCGCGATATGTGCCTCGGGCTGGAGGTGGTGACCCCGCAGGGGGAGATCTGGAATGGTCTCTCGACCCTGCGAAAGGATAATACCGGCTATGATCTGCGTGATCTCTATATCGGGGCGGAGGGAACGCTCGGTGTGATCTGCGCCACTTCATTGAAGCTGGTTCCGCCCCCGGCGGCGAAATCGACGGCTTTTGCCGTGGTGCGCTCGCCGCAGGATGCAGTGGCTCTGCTCGATGCGGTGCAGACGGCCAGCGGCGGGGCGGTGGCGACGTTCGAGCTGATGGTGCGGCTGTCCCTCGATTTCGTCTTCGCCGCACAGCCGGGGTATCGCGAGCCGGTCGAAACCGTGGGCGAATGGTACGTGCTGGTGGAAATATGGGGATCAGACGAGGCCGCCCTTGATGGGGCCTTGCAGGGCTGTCTGGCGGAGGGGATGGAATCGGGGGCGGTCATCGACGCGAGTCTGGCGATGAGCGAGGCCCAGCGCGGGGCTTTCCGGGCGATCCGGGAGGCGATGTCGGACGCGCAGAAGGTCGGAGGCGGGGCCAGCATCAAGCATGACGTTTCGCTGCCCATCGGGCGTATCCCCGAATTCCTGACTGTCGCGGCAAAGGCGGTGACGGAGGCCGTGCCGGGGGCGCGCCCGTGTCCGTTCGGGCATCTCGGTGACGGCAATGTGCATTACAATATCTCGCAGCCGGCAGGCGGGGATGCGGATGCCTTCCTGGGGCGATGGGGCGATGTGAACAGTCTTGTTCACGAAATTGTGAAGTCAATGGGCGGCTCCATCAGCGCCGAACACGGAATTGGCCGACTGAAGCGGGATGAACTGGCTGTGCATGGTGATTCGGTCAAGCTGGGATTGCTGCGTCGCATCAAGAGGGCGCTTGACCCGGACGGGATCATGAATCCCGGCGCGGTTCTTTAGCAAGAACCGGGTTCGGTGGCCTTATGCCACGATCACGGAATTATGAGATGTTGTGTAAAGCGTTCTTATGATTGAATTTTTCAAATAAAATCTCCCAAAAGTAGAAAGGGCGCCCCGCAAAACGAGACGCCCCCCACTGTGCAACACGAAAACTACGCGCACGCTTTACGGTCCGCCACACCGAACCGATACACATTGCATAGCATCTAACCGATAAAGAGTCTTTATTTTGATAGATAAGTTTCATTTCAGAACAGTTGTCTTGAGCTTTTATTAATCATATTTGTTCATGCGTACTTAAGGTCAGTGCCCCTCAAACGCGCAGAGGGTGTGGACCGGCGCGCCGAGGGAACGCAGCTTCCCGCACCCGCCAAGTTCGGGCAAATCGACGATGAAGGCGCAGCCCGCGATCTTCGCACCGAGACGTTCCACGATCTTGATTGCGGCTTCCGCCGTGCCGCCGGTCGCGATCAGGTCATCCACGATCAGCACACGCTCGCCTTTCACGAAGGCGTCTTCGTGGACCTCGACCGTCGCCGTGCCGTATTCGAGCGTGTAATCCTGCTCGACGGTCTTCCAGGGCAGCTTGCCCTTCTTGCGGATGGGGACGAAGCCGACCGAAAGCTGATGCGCGATCGCTCCGCCGAGAATGAAGCCGCGCGCCTCGATGCCGGCAACCCGGTCGATTCGTTCGCCCGCGAAAGGATGAAGCAGCATGTCGATAGCCATGCGGAAGCCTCGGGGGTCGTTGAATAGCGTCGTGACGTCACGAAACTGGATACCCGGTTCGGGAAAGTCGGGGATCGTGCGGATATAATCCTCGATCTTCATGCTGCGCTCCGATGCAACTAAAAAGGGTATCGCCTGTGAGGCGATACCCGATGGATGGAGCATTCAGCAGGAAATGTCGAGAGCGACGCGCTCTTAAAAGTCGCGGCGGGACAGCATCCGGCGAAGCATACGGGTCACAATGCCGGACATACCAACCTTGGGTTGCGTATAGCAGGTTTTCGGCATGTAGGAGAGATGCGGCTGTTCCCAGTCGGCGCGGCGGCGAACAGGCAGGAGCATCGAGGCGATCTGGACTTGCATGGAGAACTCCATTTTCTTCTTTTTATTGGCCGGGCGCGGTGATTTCCGCGCCGTCTATCGAGCGTATATACGTAAGCTATACTACTGGTTAATTGCAAGAAGAAAACGCCGTTGTGAATATCAGTGTCTTAGGCGTGAGGCTTGCCATATCCCTGTAAGCGCGGGGCGCCTCGTCACAATACCCTTCCCGCAATGGCGTCGAGGCGTCCGACAAGGGCCTCATCCCGTGCCTCGGGGGCCGTGATGATTGCGTACTGGAGCGCATGGTCACAGTGATGGGAACAGGGCGCGCGATCCTCCGCGAAGGTGGGCACCACTTCGGCGAGCAGGGCGCGGGCTTTGGCTCCGTTGCCCTTCATCACCTCGATGATCGATGTGATATCCACCGCGCCGTGATCCGGGTGCCAGCTGTCGTAATCGGTGACCATGGCCACGGTCGCGTAGCAAAGCTCCGCCTCGCGGGCGAGTTTGGCCTCGGGCATATTGGTCATGCCGATGACGCTGGCCAAGCGGCCGCCCGGCTTTAACACACGCAAAAATTCACGCAGCGCCGCCATTCTATCTGTCACATTTCGAATACCGAATGAAATTGTGACGGCATCAAATTGCCCCTCTTCAAACGG
>CAKZUT010000063.1 GCA_937922185.1 uncultured Neomegalonema sp. | reverse complement strand
CGCGAAAGTCAGCGGTGCGAGACAGCTTTCCTCGGTATCGATGCCCAGCTCCTCGCGCAACTCGCGGATCAACGCGGCCTCCGGCGTCTCCCCCGGCTCGACCTTGCCGCCGGGAAATTCCCACAGCCCTGCCATGGACTTTCCCTCGGGGCGCTGGGCAAGCAGGATGCGGCCATCAGGGTCCACGAGGGCGACGGCGGAGACGAGGATGGTTTTCAACTCCGGTAATCCGCGTTGATCTCGATATAGCGGTGGGTGAGGTCGCAGGTCCAGACGGTCGAGCGGCCCGTGCCGACGCCCACATCGACGGTCACGGCCAGTTCCGCGCCCTTCATGTAGGCGGCTCCGTCGTCTTCGCGGTAACTCTCGGCGACCCAGCCGTTTTCGGCCACGAGGATATCGCCGAACCTGATCGTCAGGCGGTCGCGGTCGGCTGCTTCGCCGGATTTCCCGACGGCCATGACGATACGGCCCCAATTGGGGTCTTCCCCGGCAAAGGCCGTTTTCACGAGCGGCGAATTGGCAATGGCCAGTGCGATGATGCGGGCGGCGGCGTCTGTTTCCGCGCCGGTCACGCCGATTTCGATGAACTTCGTCGCCCCCTCACCGTCGCGCACGATCTGATGGGCGAGGTCACGCATTACGCTGTCGAGGGCCGCGCGGAACCCGGCGGCAGAGGAATCCCCGGCATCGGTTATACGCGCATTGCCCGCCTGCCCGGTCGCGGCCAGCAATACCGTGTCGGAAGTGGAGGTATCGCTATCGACGGTAATGGCGTTGAAGCTGTCCTGCGCGCTCTCGCGCAGCATGGTTTGCAAGGCATCTGGCGCAATAGCGGCATCGGTGAAGACGAAACCGAGCATCGTCGCCATATCCGGCGCGATCATGCCCGATCCCTTGGTGAAGCCGGAGATCGTGACGGTTTTCCCGTCCAGCTCGACGGTGGCCCCGGCCAGCTTGGGGAAGGTGTCGGTGGTCATGATCGCCGCCGCCGCCCCGTGCCATGCATCGGGCGACAGGCCGGCGGCGAGATCGTCCAGCACCGCCTCGATCTTCGCATGGGGCAGGCGTTCGCCGATCACGCCGGTCGATGCCTGATAGACCGCGCGTTCGTCTGTGTTCATCGTGCGGGCCACGGCGGCGGCGACGGCGCGCACGCTTTCCTCGCCCGCGCGACCCGTGAAGGCATTGGCATTGCCGGAATTGACGATAATGGCCAGCGGCTTGCCGTCCGGGGCCATGCCGCCGGATTCCGCGAGAATATCCTGATCCCACAGCACCGGCGCGGCCCGCGTGGAGGATCGTGTGAAGACCCCCGCGATGGACGATCCGGGTGCGATCCGGGCCAGCATCACGTCGCTGCGCCCCGTGTAGCGCACCTGCGCCGATCCGGCGGCGAGGGTGACGCCCGCCACCGGCGCGATATCGGGCGTCGATGTCGGTGCCAGCGGTGAGATGATGGTGTCGCTCATGGCGCTTCCCCGGCGAGGCATGGAGTGTCGGGGCCTGCTCCGGTTCCGATCCGGGGCAGGCCCTGTCGCGTTACTTGAACATCTCGGGTGAGCGGACGAGGAAGGCGGGGGGCAGGTCTTCCGTCTTCTCGATCTTCACGCTTTCGCGCACCTCGGCGATGATGGCCTGGGCAACGCCCTGAGATGCCTGCTGGCGCATCTGCGGCGCGAGAGCCTCGAAGGGCGGGGGCTGCTGTGTCCGGGTATCCTCGACCTTGATGACATGCCAGCCGAACTGCGTCTGCACGGGTGCGGAAACGGCACCCTTTTTCAGCGAGAACGCGGCTTCGGCAAAGGGGGCGACCATGGCGTCCTTTGCGAACCATCCGAGGCTGCCGCCGTTCGGGCCGGAGGGGCCGGTCGATTTCTCGGCGGCCAGCTTGGCGAAATCCTCGCCGTCCTTGATCTGCTCGACCAGCTTTTTCGCCTCGGCCTCGGTCTTCACGAGAATGTGGCGGGCGTTCACTTCTTTCTCGCCCTCGAAATCCTTGGTCATGGCGTCGTATTGTTCGCGCAGGCTCTCGTCGGTGATCCGCTGTTCGAGCTGCCGGGTCAGATAGGCCTCGGCAAGGGCCGACCGGCGGATCGCGGCGAGGCGGTTCTTCATTTCCGGGCTGTCATCCAGCCCTTCCTCGATGGCCTTCTCGTAGAGGGCCGTCTCGCTGACGAGCTGATCGGTGATGCCGGTCAGAAGCTGTTCGGCGGGCACCTGCCCGACTTCGGGCGGCAGGGTGGTGTAGATCATCGCGGCATCGGCCAGCGTGACCTTCTGGTCCCCGACCGTGGCAAGAACCTCGCTGCCGTCATATTTTTCCAGTGCGGCCTTCAGTTCGGCTTCCGGGACTTCCTGAGCGAGCACGCCCGCAGGCAAGGCGAAGGCAAGGGCGATGGTGAGGGCGACGGCGGAGGCCGCAGCTCCTTTCAGACGGTGCATCATGGAAAAAACCTCGAATCGGTTGTTGTCTGTTATCGGGGTAATTACTGCGAAGTGGGTGACATTGACATACCCCCGACCCCTCCTTAAGTCTCCCGCAGTCCCGACCGTGCTGATAAAAAGTGGCGTCAAGTGGGAAACGCGATCATGTCGAACGGGAAATTTCGCCGAAAGAGCGGTTTTTCCCGCGCCTTGTACCTTTCTGGATCGCGTTTCACAGGTTTCGCCCGGCATCGGCTGATCGGGGCACGAGACGATAATTTTCGCGACGGGAATCCGGCGCGGGTTTGCAACGCAATCGCGCGGGGGTCGCTGGCCTGTCCGTGGAAAGGCTGTTCCTGATGCTTGGCTTGGGCACCATCGCGAAGAAAGTCTTCGGCTCCTCCAACGACCGCAAGGTCAAGGCCGCGATTAAGGTTGCGCTGGGGGCAAACGGGCTGGAGGACGAGTTCGCCGCCCTGTCTGATGAAGGATTGCGCGCCAAGACCGACGAGTTCAAAGGACGTGTTGCCGAGGGCGAATCGCTCGATGCCCTGATGCCCGAAGCTTTCGCCGCCGTGCGCGAGGCCGCGAAGCGCGCGCTGGGCCTGCGACCTTTCGACGTACAGCTTCTGGGCGGCTTCATTCTCCATGACGGCAAGATCGCCGAGATGAAGACCGGCGAGGGCAAGACGCTGGTGGCGACCCTGCCCGCCTATCTCAATGCCCTGACCGGCAAGGGCGTGCATGTCGTCACGGTCAACGATTATCTGGCCCGCCGCGATGCGGAATGGATGGCCCCTGTCTACAACACGCTCGGCATGAGCGTGGCGTCCATTCTGGCGGGCATGGATGACGAGGCGCGCCGCGCGGCCTATGCCTGCGACATCACCTACGGCACCAATAACGAGATGGGCTTCGACTATCTGCGCGACAACATGAAGTATTCGGTCGATCAGATGGTCCAGCGCGGTCATAACTACGCGATCGTGGACGAGGTGGACTCGATCCTCGTTGACGAAGCGCGCACACCTCTCATCATCTCCGGCCCTGCGGAGGACTCCAGCGCCCTCTACATGGCCATTGACGAGTTGATCCCCCGCCTGTCGGAAGATCATTACGAGATCGACGAGAAGGCCCGGACCGCGACCCTGACGGAGGAAGGCAACGAGGCCATTGAGGAGATGGTCGCCGCCGCCGGTGTCCTGCCCGAGGGCACGTCGCTCTATGACCCGCAGAACGTCTCGGTCGTGCATCATATCGGTCAGGGCCTGCGCGCCCACAAGCTGTTCCTCAAGGATCGCGATTACATGATCCAGAATGACGAGGTCATGCTGATCGACGAGTTCACGGGCCGCGCGATGACGGGCCGCAGATTGTCGGAGGGCCTGCATCAGGCCATCGAGGCCAAGGAAAAGGTCGCGATCCAGCCTGAGAACCAGACGCTCGCCTCGATCACCTACCAGAACTATTTCCGTCTCTACGGCAAGCTGTCGGGCATGACCGGCACGGCCCTGACCGAAGCCGACGAGTTCATGGAAATCTACGGTCTCGATGTGGTGGCGATCCCGACCAACGTGCCCATCGCCCGCGTGGATGAGGATGACGAGGTTTACCGTTCCGCCCGCGAGAAATACGAGGCCATCGTGGACGAGATCGAAAAGGCCCGCAGCAAGGGCCAGCCGACGCTTGTGGGCACGACCTCCATCGAGAAATCGGAACTGCTGGCGCAGATCCTGATCGACCGGGGCTATCGCATCAAGGACTACACCGATCCGGCGGCGTTCGAGCCGCTGTATGACGGCGATGACGGCACCCCGTCCGAGAAAGTCTTCGCCGTGCTGAACGCCCGCTACCACGAGCAGGAAGCGCAGATCGTGGCTCAGGCCGGTGTGCCGGGCGCGATCACCATCGCCACGAATATGGCCGGTCGCGGCACCGACATCAAGCTGGGCGGCAATGCCGAGATGCGGATCGAGCATGAACTGGGCGACATGCCCGCCGGTCCCGAACGCGAGGCCCGCGAGGCCGAGATCAATGGCCAGCTCGACGCTCTCAGACAGCGGGCAATGGCGGCGGGGGGTCTCTATATCGTCGGTACAGAACGCCACGAGAGCCGTCGTATCGATAACCAGTTGCGTGGTCGCTCGGGCCGTCAGGGTGATCCGGGCCGCTCGAAATTCTATCTCTCGCTCGAAGACGACCTGATGCGTATTTTCGGCTCCGAGCGCATGGACAAGATGCTGCGGACGCTGGGCCTTCAGGAAGGCGAATCGATCATTCACCCGTGGGTGAACAAGGCCATCGAGCGCGCGCAGGGCAAGGTCGAGGCGCGCAACTTCGATATCCGCAAGAACGTCCTCAAATATGACGACGTGATGAACGACCAGCGCAAGGCGATCTTCGAGCAGCGGCTGGAAGTGATGGAAGCCGAAAACGTGCAGGAAACGGCGCAGGACATGCGCCACCAGATGATCGACGATCTTGTCTCGCGCCATATCCCGCCGCGCTCCTATGCCGAGCAATGGGATGTGGAGGGCCTGTCGAACGAACTGTCCTCGGTCTTCGGCCAGCGCCTGCCGGTCGAGGAGCAGGCCGAGCGCGAGGGCGTGGCGGACGAGGAAATCCGTGAATGGCTCTATGACGAATCCGACCGCATCGCGACGGAAAAGACCGAGGCCATCGGCGAGGAACGGATGCGCTCGGCGGAGAAGGAATTGATCCTGCGCGCCATTGATGACGAATGGCGCAGTCACCTGATCCAGCTTGAGCATCTCAGGCAGGTCGTGGGTTTGCGTGGCTATGCCCAGAAAGACCCGCTGAACGAATACAAGACGGAATCCTTTTCGTTGTTCGATGATCTGCTGCGTCGCCTGCGTGGGGCGGTCACGCAGCGCCTTATGCGGATCGACGAAATCTTCGAGCGCCAGCGCCAGCAATTCGTGATGATGTTCCTGCAATCCGAGGAAGGCTCGCAGGCCGTGCAGAAGGCCGTGATCGAATCCGGGGTGCGCCCCGATGCGGGGGATGCCGAAATCACCATCGAGACCCCCTTCGGCCCCGCCACGATCCGCCTGACGAACCAGCCGCAGGAACAGCAGGGGCAGGGCGTCGCCTGACGCGCTCCGGCTCCGGGATGCAACGCCATAGATAAACAGCCCCTGTATGATGCTGTCAGTATCGTGCCGGATCACATCGGATCTGTGCATATGGCGAGCGCGAGGCCCGGAACAGGAAGGTGTGATATGACGCTCCCGCTCCGAACCTGCGATGTCTCCAGGCAGCGTCGTTACAACGGCAATCCGCTGGTGGTGGTGGCCCGATGACCCGCGCGGTTCTCATCACCGGGGCCGGTGCGCGGCTCGGCAAGGCGCTGGCCCTGCGGTTCGCGGAAGAAGGCTGTGATATCGCGCTGCATTACAACACTTCCGATACGGGCGCGCGGGAGGCGGCGGAGACGATCCGGGAAACGGGGCGACAGGCCGTGACGCTACAGGCGGATCTGAGCGATCCCGATGCCTGCAAGGGACTGGTGGAGCGCGCCATGGACGCTCTGCCGCATCTCGACGGCCTTATCAATTCGGCCTCTGTCTTCGAGCGGGACGGGCTGGCGACCATGGAGGCCGGGTTCTTCCGAACCCAGATGCGCGTCAATGCCGAGGCTCCGCTGTTTCTGGGGCAGGCGTTCTGGCGCGGGATCGCGGGGCAGGGCTGGATTCTTAACCTGATCGATTCCAAGGTGCGGCAGATCACGCCGGAATTCTTCTCCTATACTCTCTCGAAGCTGGCGCTGGAGGATGTGACGCGGATGCTCGCCATGGCCTGTGCGCCGAAGGTGCGCGTGAATGCCATCGCGCCGGGGCTGGTGCTGCGCTCTGGCGCGCAGACCGATGCGGATTTCGAGCGTGTCCATGATCTCAACCCCCTGAAACACGGACCACGGGTGAAGGATATCTGTGATATGGCCGTGACGCTGGCGGGGGCGCAGGCGACCACAGGGCAGATCGTGACGGTGGATGGGGGGCGTCATTTCTATTCGCCGAAGGAGCCGAGAAACCTGTGACCCGAACCATCCGCATCGACCGGCTGACCCTGCCGATGAGCATCGGCATCCTCGATTTCGAGCGCGAGGCCCCGCAGTCCGTGGTTATCAGTATCGACATGACCGTGCGCGCGGGGCTGGCGGAGGGCGAATTCGTCTCCTACGCGCCCGTGGTCGAACACCTGATCGCCCTGTCGGATTCGGGGCGACATATCGATCTGGTGGAGCAACTCGCCGATGAAATTTTCGCTTTTCTCTTCACCGATACCCGGATCGGACGGGCAAGCGTGACGGTGATGAAGCCCGATATCTTCGCGCAGGCCGAGGGTGTGGGCATTACGGAAGTCCGCGACAACGTCTGAGGGCGGTCATGTCAGGGTGACGACCACCGGCGCATGATCGGACGGTTTCTCCCAGCCCCTTACCGGGCGATGGACGGTGTGGTCCTTCAGGGCATCGCGCAGGTCGGGGGTGACCCAGATATGGTCAAGGCGGCGACCCTTATCCGCCGCATCCCAGTCCTTCGCGCGGTAGCTCCACCAGGAATACAGCTTCTCCTCCGCCGGCACGAAATGGCGGGCGACATCGATCCAGTCGCGGCTGGCGCGCACGGCTTCCAGCGCCTCGACCTCCACGGGGGTATGGCTGACGACTTTCAGAAGCTGTTTATGGGACCAGACGTCGTGTTCCTGCGGCGCGATATTCAGGTCGCCGACGAGGACGGACGGTCCGGCAGGAGCCGCGCCGCCCGCTCCGAACCAGTCGCGCATCTCGGCGAGGAAATCGAGTTTGTGCCCGAACTTGTCGTTCTTCTCGCGGTCGGGCACGTCGCCCCCGGCGGGGACATAGAAATTGTGCAGCGTCACGCCGCCGACCCTGGCCGCGATATGACGGCAATCGCCCCGAGCGCAGAAATCATGATGATCGAGCGGCTCCAGCGGCAGTTTCGACAGAATCGCGACCCCGTTATAGCCCTTCTCGCCGCGCACATGGCGATGGGCGTATCCCGCCGCCGCGAACCCGTCATGGGGAAAGGCCGCATCGGGGGATTTCGTTTCCTGCAAGCACAGTACATCCGGTGCATGGTCGCGCAGGAACCGCAGAACGGTCTCCTCGCGCAGCCGCACGGAGTTGATGTTCCAGGTCGCGATGCGAAGCGGGGAAAGGGGGTGTGTCATGGCTATCCGCGTAGCGGAGGGAGGACCGCCCCGTCAACGGCATAGCGGCGGCGAGGGGATGGACGGCATGATATGCCGATCTCCCGCTGATATACGGGTCATTGTGGAATGCGCCCTTCGGGGCGGACAGGTCGGGCTGAATTCTTTGACCCGTGCGCTGCGTGGGAAGCGGGGACCGCTACCTCATTATCCGTGTGCTGGACAACGTATAGGTTGCAGATGCATTAAGACGAATAAGACATCAGCAAACGGAGAGATATCATGAAAACAGGGTTCCCGTGCGCCATACTGTTCGCTCTCGCCCTCGCGCCACTGATCGCTACGTCCACTGTGGCGGAGGAAGCAAAGTCGCTTCTGTCCGCTGTGCCCGCGAAAACCGCCGCCGCAGCGGTCCCCGTCCCCATGCGTGTACCGCCGCCGACCAAAAGCCCCATCAGCTATGTCGGGGGCACGGCGATCATCAATTTTGTTGCGGGGATCACCGACAAGACTGTCGCCGAACTGGCCCAGACGGCCCAGAATGCCGTGATCAGCGGTGCGGATGCGGTCCGCATCAATATCAGTTCGCGGGGCGGTTCGGTCCATGCCATGCATTTTGCGGTCAATGTACTGCGGAACCTGCCCGTCCCTGTCGAGACGGTGGCGATGTCGCAACTGGCCAGTGCCGCCGTCGGCCTCTACTGCGTCGGCAAAAAGCGGTATATGCCCGATGGTTCGGGCCTCTACCTGCATCAACAGAGCGGATATTATCAGATCGAGGACAAGAACGCCGCTGCCGTCGCGCGCGAAAATGAGATGAGCAACCGCTTCTATGACGACCTGCTGCGTGATTGCACAAGCGGGGAGGCTGATCTTTCGGCGCTCGATTATTCCGCGCGCGATGTGGTGATTGATGCGGAACAGGCGGTTGCGCTGGGGATGGTGACGGGGCCGATGTCGGAGCTAAATGCCGGAAAGATATGGGGCGTGGCGATTAATGTGCTCAACCCGGACAAATCGCCGGGAATGGGGATGGGCTTCCCCAGCTACCGATAGAATATCGAGGATGAGGGGCAGGAGTTCCGCCGTTTTGAGGCGGCGGAGCAAAGGCATGGTGCCTGATACGGCGCGGGAAGAGGCGGGAGGCTCCGTATCAGGCGCAAGCCCGTGATCCGCTATGACGCCAGGCGGTAGCCGCCTTGTTCCGTGACCAGCAGCCGGGCTTCGGAGGGGTCCGGCTCGATCTTCTGGCGCAGGCGGTAGATATGGGTCTCCAGCGTATGGGTCGTGACCCCCGCATTGTAGCCCCAGACCTCGTGCAGCAGAACGTCGCGGCCCACGACGGACCCGCCTGCCCGGTAGAGGAATTTCAGGATATTGCATTCCTTCTCGGTCAGGCGGATCTTCTTTTCCGCCTCATCGGTCAGCAGCTTCATGCTTGGCTGGAAGGTATAGGGGCCGATGGCGAACACGGCGTCCTCGGATTGTTCGTGCTGGCGCAGATGGGCGCGCAGGCGGGCGAGGAGGACGGCGAACTTGAACGGCTTTGTCATGTAGTCGTTCGCGCCGGAATCAAGGCCCAGGATGGTATCGGCATCGGTGATCTGCGCCGTCAGCATCAGGATGGGCGTCTTGATCCCCTGTTTCCGCATCAGGCGGCAGACCTCGCGCCCGTCCATATCGGGCAGGTTCACGTCGAGGATGATGATGTCGTGATGGGCCGATTTGGCCTTCTCGATGCCGTCGGAACCGTTCGCGGCCTCGAAGACATCGAATTCCTCGGTCAGGACGAGCTGGTCGGCCAGAGCCTCGCGCAGATCTTCATCGTCATCGACCAGCAGGATTTTTTTCATTGTACTCATAGGGGATGCCTCCGTTCCCGGTTCTTATTACAGAAACTTTTATTGGGCGTATGGCTCAGACAAGTTTATGTCAGTGGTCTCACGCAAGTGTCACCCCGATCACGGATATGTTTCAGATCATGACGCCATGACTTCCCTCAGCGGCACCGAACAGGATCGGCTCGAACAGGTAACGGGCGAACTGCGCCGGGGGGCGGTTGCCGTTATCGGCGATATGCTGGTGGCCAGTGCCGAGACGGTTCAGAGGGATCGCTTCGTCTCGCTTCATGCGCGCGGGGATGCGGTGCTGGCCCTGACCGGCAGGCGGGCCTCGGTGCTGAAGCTGCGGGCCTATGACGGGGATATCGCCCGGTTGGCCCTGCCACAGGATCGGGCGTTGGTGGCGGCGCTGGCTGATCCGGCGGGGGATATGGATACGCCCATGAAGGGGCCGTTCGAGACGCTGCGCGCCGATGATCGCTCCTATGACGTGCCGGTGTCCAGGCTGGCGTTGCGTGTGTGCAAGGCCGCGCGGCTGCTGCCCGCCGCCATTCTGGCCCCGCTGCGCCGCCGCGAGCATCCCGTGGGGATGATCCATGCCGTGCAGGGCTGCATCGAAAGCGCACTCGACGGGCAGGCGTTGCGGCTGGAGCGATTTTCCGACGCGCAGGTGCCGTTGTCGCTGGCCGAGGATGCACGGGTCTTCGGGTTTCGGCCTTCGGACGGGGGGCCGGATCATTTCGCGATTCTCATCGGTGATCCGCCGCGTGGAAAGCCGGTACTCGTGCGCGCCCATTCGGAATGCTACACGGGCGATCAGCTCGGATCGCTGAAATGCGATTGCGGGCCGCAACTGCGCGCGGCTCTGGCGCAGATCGCGGCGAACGGGGCCGGGGTGCTGCTCTATCTGGCGCAGGAGGGGCGGGGTATCGGCATGGCCAACAAGCTGCGCGCCTATGCCTTGCAGGATCAGGGGTTCGATACGGTGGATGCCAACCATCGTCTCGGCTTCGAGGATGATGAGCGTGATTTCAGGGTGGCCGCCCTGATGCTGGAGGCGCTGGGGTTCGGGGCCGTCGAGGTGATGACCAACAATCCGCGCAAGACCGAGGCCTTCGAGCGTAACGGCATCCGTGTCGTCCGGCGTGTGCCGCTGGCCGTGGGCCGCACCGAGCAGAACGACGCCTATCTGGCCACGAAAGCGGCGCGCAGCGGGCATCTTCTTTAAACGCCCCGCCACGGGTTCGGATGACGCCCCGGCTTGCCATCCGGGGTCTTCCATCCCACATCGCGGAGCAAAGGAGAATTCGATGCGACGACGGACTTTCATCGCTGCCGGTGCTTTCGGGGTGCTGGGTGTGGCCGCCTGTGCGGGGCGGGTTCCCAGTCCCTTGCCGGATGACGTGGCCGAGCGGGCCTTTCCGCCTCTGGGGCGGAACGTGGAGGTGGACGGCTTGCCTGTGCATGTGCTGGAGCGCGGCGAGGGCAGTGGCCCGCCCGTCATCCTGATCCACGGGGCGAGCGTGAACCTGCGCGACTGGAGCTTTTCGCTCATGGACCGTCTGGCGCAGGGAGGCCGCCGGGTTATCGCCATGGACCGGCCCGGTTTCGGCTATTCGAAGCGGGGGCCGGGCAAATGGCCTCCGGCACGGCAGGCCGCGCATCTGCGCGCGGCGGCGCTGAAGATGGGTGTCGAGCGGCCCATCGTCGTCGGGCATAGCTGGGGCGGGGCGGTGGCGCTGGCCTGGGGGCTTGATTTTCCGCAGGATGTGACCGGGATAGTGCCGGTATCGGGTGCGACGATGCCCTGGGGCGCGGGGGCGACGGTGTTCCAGACCCTGGGGATCGGGCGGCTCGGCGTGGATTACTATCAGGCCAGACTGTCGCGCGAGGCGGAGGAGGGGTCTATCGAAGCCTTTGTCTCCCGTGCCTTCCGCCCGCAATCGCCGCCCCCCGGCTATATTGATTATGTCGGCGCGCCGTTGTCGTTGCGTGCCGATACGCTTGAGGCGAACGGGCAGGATCTGGCGTCGCTGCATCTGGGCTTGCGGGATATGGCACCACGCTATCCGCAGATGGGAGTGCCGGTTGAGGTGGTGCATGGAGAGCGAGACTGGCTGCTCGGCGTGGATCAGCATGTGCGGGAATTCGCTTCGCTGGTGCCGGATGCGACTGTGGCGGTGGCCCCCGGTGTCGGCCATATGGCGCATCATGCGCGGCCTGACCTGCTGGAAGCGGCGATCGCGCGGCTCGAAACGCGCACATGAGCGATCTGGTCGTCGGGCCGCAGGGGGTGGCGCGGTTCTGCGGACGGCTTATCCCCTGTGCTGTCGGACGAGGCGGCATCCGGGCCGATAAACGCGAGGGCGACGGGGCCACACCGGCGGGGGTATGGCGGGTCGAGAGCGGCTATTACCGCGCCGACCGCATGGTCCCGCCCGATACGGTGATCCCGCTGAAGGCGAGCGGGCCGCGCGACGGATGGTCGGACGATCCGGGAGATGGGGGATATAACGGGCCTGTGCCCCTGCCCCATCCATGGTCGCATGAGCGGATGCGGCGAGGGGATACGCTCTACGATCTGGTGCTGGTGCTGAACCACAACCGCCACCCGCCCGTGCCGGGAGAGGGCAGCGCGATCTTCATGCATTGCTGGCGCGCGCCCCGCTATCCGACCGCCGGATGCCTTGCCTTTATGCCGCCGGACCTGCGCTGGATCGTGGGGCGGTGGACGGAGGGGAGCCGGGTGATCGTGAGGGCGTGAAGCCTCTATACGGGTCTTCGCGGGTGACTGATCTGAGCCGCCCTTCGCATCACTCCAGCATCCATCGCCCTTCCGGCTCGAAGGCATGGAACACGAAGGCGAATGTCACATCATGTACGAGCGGTGCGCCGTCCGGGTCGGTGACGCTGAGGTTTCCGACCTCGCGGCCCTCGGCGATCTTTCCCGTGTCGAGGGCTGAAGCCTGCCCTTCCTCCCAGCGCAGGGTAACGCCGTCCTCGGTGAGGCTGCCCGCCGCTACCAGCCGCTCAACCGGCCAGGCCCGCTCTCCCACCACCACGACCCGCGCCATCATCGGGATGTCATGGGGCGGCGGATCGCCCGCATAGAGCCATGGCCTGGTCAGCGTGTCATAGCCGACATAGGGATTGCGCCCGTAATCGCGGCGTGAGCCTTCCGGCGCGGCCAGCACGCGCCCGTCCGGGTGGCGCAGGGTAAAGGCTTCCCAGCTTTCCAGCCGCGAGGGCAATTTCACCAGTGCCTCGCCCAGCCGCTCCCCCGCAATGGCCTCGCCCGTGAACTGCTGCCACCAGCTTTCCGTCGCGCGGTCATACATGATCATGTCCGAATAGCGCAGCTTGCCGGAGACACCGAAGGTCGTTTCCTCTCCCGCGACCCGCCCGTCGAAGGCCACGGCGGCATTGCATAACGGGCAATAGGTGACACTGACGGGCCGCTCGCCGAAGCGGTCGTTGACGATCTCGTGCCACATCAGATAACGCACCGGATAGGCCCGCGCATCCCCGTCGATCTCCACCGAGACCACCGGTTCTCGCGGTGGAATATCGCCCTTCGTCACGGGGATCAGCACCGGATCGTCGATAGCCGGTATCCCGTCCTTGGGCGGCCCGCCCGAGCGCACTTCGGACGGATCGACGCTCATCTGCGTGAAATCGGTCTTCGTCCATTCCCATGTCCAGTTGGGCGGAATTTTCTGCTGCGCCACGGCGGGCAGGGCAAAGCCGATCAGGATCAGGGCGAATAACGCGCGCATGGGGCTACCTCCTTCGTAGGTCACCCATCCTGCCACGTGGAGCGCACATAACGCCTCACGCTTTTGCGAGGAGTTCCTCTACCCAAGCAGGCACCACTTCGCTCGCCGGTCCCTCGCGCACCTCGTCGAAGCGCCCGCCAGAGGCTTCGAGATTGAGTTCCAGCGTCCGCACCCGTGCCTCGCGCGCGATCTCCACGAAGCCCGCCGCCGGATAGACCGTCCCGCTGGTGCCGATGGAGACGAACAGGTCCGCCGCCGCGATGGCCGCGACCGCCTCGTCCATGTGGTAGGGTATTTCCCCGAACCAGACGATATTCGGGCGCACGGTGCCGACTGTTCCGCAGGCGGGGCAGGCATCCCCGATATCCATATCTCCGCGATGGGGCCAGACATGGCCGCAGGCGGCGCAGAGCGCCTCGAAAAGGCTGCCATGGATATGGATCACCCCCGTCGCGCCGCCCTGCTCGTGCAGGTCGTCGATATTCTGCGTAATCAGGCTCATGTCATGAGCGGCACCGAGCCGCCCCAGTGCCTCATGGGCCGCATTGGGCGTGGCGTCCCGTGCATTGGCCCGGCGCATATTGTAGAAATCCAGCACCTTTGCCGGATCGCGCGCATAGCCCTCCGGCGTCGCCACCTCCGCCAGATCGAACTGCGTCCACAGCCCGTCCCTGTCGCGGAACGTGCCGAGACCGGACTCGGCGGAAACCCCGGCCCCGGTCAGGATGGCGATATGCATGTCACATCTGCCGTTCGACCATCAACCGCTTGATATTGCCGATAGCCTTGGCCGGGTTCAGACCTTTGGGGCAGGCTTTGGTGCAGTTCATGATCGTGTGACAGCGGTACAGCCGGAACGGGTCTTCCAGATGGTCCAGCCGCTCGCCACGGGCCTCATCGCGGCTGTCCGAAATCCAGCGATAGGCCTGAAGCAGGGCGGCGGGGCCGAGATAGCGGTCGCCGTTCCACCAGTAGGACGGGCACGATGTCGAGCAACAGGCGCACATGATGCACTCGTAGAGACCGTCGAGCTGTTCACGCTGTTCCGTGGACTGTTTCCATTCCTTCGTGGGCGTCGGCGAATCAGTCTTGAGCCACGGCTCGATGCTCGCGTGTTGGGCGTAGAAATGCGTCAGATCGGGCACGAGGTCTTTGACCACCGGCATATGCGGCAGGGGATAGATTTTCACGTCCCCCTCGATCTCCGCGATGCCCATGGTGCAGGCCAGCGTGTTCGCCCCGTCGATATTCATCGCGCAGGAGCCGCAAATTCCCTCGCGGCAGGACCGGCGGAAGGTCAGCGTCGGATCGATCTCGTTCTTGATCTTGATGATTGCGTCCAGAACCATCGGCCCGCAATCAGCCGTATCGACGTAATAGGTGTCGATGCGCGGGTTCTCGCCCGTCTCGGGATCCCAGCGATAGATGCGGAACGCCCTGAGATTCGCCCCGTCGCCTCTGGGCCAGGTCTTGCCCTGAACGATCTGAGAATTTTTCGGGAGCGTGAACTTGGCCACGGTCTGTCCTTTCGCGGGCGGGTATCATCGTCTGTGTCGGCGATGCGGCTGCTTTGCGCTCCCGCATCGATCCGTGTTCGATACCTCAATATAGATTACGCACCGTCAATCGTAGTGCGCGAATTGGCTCATGCGACGGAATAGGGCTTTACGGGGGGAGAGACAACGGGGAACGGCGATGATATTCGGGCGCGGGTCGCGCCACGCCGCCCGCCCAGCGCAGGGGTCCAGAATGACAAACAGCGATCCGGCCATTGATGCCTATATCGGATACCCGTGGTCATCGGGCGGGGCGGGGAAGGGTTTTCTCGATTACGATCTCGCCCATCTGGGCGGGGAAGAGGGGGCTGGCGTCACGCTGCCCTGGGCAAAGGCGCGCAAGGTCTTCCTGCGTGAACGGGTCGGCCCGCCGAATTTCATCAGTTATTACACGGTCGATACGCCCTATGAGGACATGGCGAAGGAACTGGCGGACAGCCTCGACAGGCTGAATATGCCTCACGAGTTCGAGGGCCTTGCCTCGCGGGGATCATGGGTGGCCAATACCTGCCTGAAATCGGAATGCGTATCGCGGTTCTGGAATGCGGCGGAGGGACCGATCTGCTGGCTCGACGCGGATTCGACCGTCGCGCGGGAGCCGTGGTTCCTGTGCGACAATCCCTTTGATTTCGCCATCGTCAGGCGGCATGGCTGGCGTTTCATGAGCGGCATGATCTTCCTGAACAAGACGGCGGGGGCGCAGGCGCTGCTGACCGAATGGACGGCCCTGTGCAAGCGATATCCCTATGTCTGGGATCAGGCCCTGCTGAGTTTTGCGTGGTACACGGTCGCGCGCCGGGGCGGGATACGGACGCTGTGGCTGCCCGTCGATATCTTCGACATCCCGGCGCAGGGCAACGCGATATCTCTCAAGAATCGGTTGAAGGCTTTTCGGAACAAGTGGCTGTACCGACCCCATCGCCGGATGCTCCCGAAGTTTTTCCTGCAAAAGCAGGCGTCCAGAACCCAGAAGAAATCCGCCAATACCGACGCCCGGCAATTCGAGATCGGCAGCGATATGATAAGCCGGGACTTCCGGGAGGCCCTGTCGAAAGGTGATCTGCGGCGCGATTTCACGATCCGCGATGTTTTTCCGATGATCGACGACTACGAGGGCTGACCGACCCTTTCAGAGCCGGTCGAAATCCACGCGGGGCAGGGTGTCGAGCCGCCCGCCGACCCCCGCATTGGCCAGAATGCCGCCCCGTGCCGTGATCGCCCCGTGAAGGATCGCGAATTGTGCATTGGTCCGGCGACGCATCTTGTCATCGTTCAGCCTGCCCCGGTCGATCTCGACCTGTGTGGTGCGATAGGCGTAGGGGTCGGGGCCGGAATAATCCAGATCGCAGCCCATGACATAGATTTCGCGATACCCCAGCGCGAAGGCCATCTGCACGGCGGAAAGCAGGATCGTCTGCCCCCCGGCCAGCGACACCCACGGCTCCGGCGTCAGTCCGCGCTTCGAGATGCCGCCCCTTGCGGAGGTGAAGAAGAAGACCTCGTTCGCCGCGATAAAGCCGGGGTCGAGGCTTTTTTCGAGCTTTTCGGCATAGAAGAACTGTTGCGCCGACAGGGCAGGCCGCCCGTTCTCGTATTTCTCCGGCACAGTGTTGTCGGCGGCGATGTAAAAAGGATGGGTCCGCTCCCGCATCCACGGCATGTGCTCGGCCATGTTGCAGACGAAGTAATCCTCGCCGTCGAGCCGGTCGAGATTCTGCTGCTTCAGCGAGGGGGCGGTGCCGAGGATGAAGGCGCGGGTGTGTGTACGACGGGCGGCGATGGCGTTGAAGCGGTCGCGGCGATCACGACGGCGCAAGAGATACGCGAGTCGTTCGCGCAGGCCGAAGACGGAGGAAAGCGGCAGAAATTCTTCGACGCGGCGTAGCTTCAAGCGAGCGCCTGAGTAACGGCAGGCCCAAGATCGTTGAATTCCTCGATCCGCAGCATCCTGACATCGCGCACGGACGGCCCGAACCAGTTCAGTTTCCGGGACACGTCCTGAATAGCCAGAACCGCCGAGACCGCATTCACGTCATCACCGCCGAAATAGACGCTGCCCTGCCGCCAATCGAAACCGTGCTCGCGCAGGATATTCCCGATTTCGGTGTGCCCGTTGCGCCAGCTTTCCTTGGGATAAAGCTCTTCCATCCGAGCCGTGTCCATATCGAAGGTGATCGCGTACACCGTTCCCTTGTCTTTGCGCTGGTTGTGTCCAAATCCGGTCATGGCACCAGCCTAGTACACCCTTGCCTTCGGTGCAATTTTCGCCGGGGCGATGCCGCCCTCGTCGGGGTTGGTCAGGGGCTGGGTATGCACGCCGCGATAGGTCAGGTCTACATTGCCCGTCTCGGAGACCGTGGCCAGCGAATGGACGCGCCAGTTCGCGTCGTCGCGTTCGGAATAGTCCTCGCGGGCATGGGCACCCCGGCTCTCCTTGCGGGCTTCTGCCGAATACACCGTCGCGATCGCGTTGGGCATCAGGTTCTCAAGCTCCAGCGTCTCCATCAGGTCGGTGTTCCAGATGAGCGTGCGGTCGGTGACGCGGATATCGGCCATTTTCTGCCAGATCGCGCTCATGCGCTGACAACCCGATTGCAGCGTTTCCTCGGTGCGGAAGACGGCGGCGTCCTCCTGCATGGCGACCTGCATATCGTCGCGGATTTCCGCTGTCGGGGAGCCACCATCGGCGTTCCGCAACCGGTCGAAGCGGTCCAGAATCCGGTCGGTGGCAGGGGACGTGGCGTCCTTCGCGCTCGCATTCGGATCGACCACCTCCGCCGCCCGAATACCAGCCGCGCGACCGAAGACTACCAGATCGATCAGCGAGTTCGAGCCGAGCCGGTTTGCACCGTGAACCGACGCGCAGCCGGCCTCGCCGATGGCCATGAGGCCCGGCACGATGGCATCGGGGTGTTCCTCGGTCGGGTTCAGCACCTCGCCCCAGTAATTCGTCGGAATACCGCCCATATTGTAATGCACCGTCGGCAAGACGGGGATCGGCTCCTTGTTCAGATCGACCCCGGCGAAAATGCGCGCGGACTCGGAAATGCCGGGCAGGCGCAGGTTCAGCGTTTCGGGGGGCAGGTGGTCGAGATGGAGGTAGATGTGGTCCTTCTTCGGCCCGACGCCCCGTCCTTCGCGGATTTCCATCGTCATGCAGCGCGAGACGACATCGCGGGAGGCCAGATCCTTGTAGGTGGGCGCGTAGCGTTCCATGAACCGCTCGCCCTCGCTGTTCACGAGATAGCCGCCCTCGCCCCGCGCGCCCTCCGTAATCAGGCACCCTGCGCCATAGATGCCGGTCGGATGG
>CAKZUT010000062.1 GCA_937922185.1 uncultured Neomegalonema sp. | reverse complement strand
AGACATGCTGACTCTACCTGAAAGGTACTCCGCCCACATCGTGATCCCGGCGATCCAGCGCGGGTTCCCATGTCCGGGCATCCATGATGAGAGCGGCAATGGCATCCGAGGATGCGTCCAGCAACCGCTTGCCCTTATCTGCCGTTGCCTTCGCCGGAAGACCCGAGACGCCATTGCCAGTCATGTGCTGGAAAGGTCGCCAGCGATACGAGGCTTTCCCCGCATAGAGAAACCCGCGTCCGCGATCCGTATTCAGCGAAGTCAGGTCCGAGGTATCGACCAGATCGGGTTCGAGGGCCAGCATCATGGAGGTCTCGGCCTCTCCCGCATGCATGATCCCCGGCTGATCATCAAGTATGGGCGCGATGGTCTGTGCCGCCTCGTTCGCATAGGTCGTCGCGACGATGATCGCTCCGGTCTCCTGAGCCAGGCGATCGGCGGCGAACTGGATCGCGGTAATATTGCCGCCATGGCTGTTCGACAGCAGGATTTTGCGAAACCCGTGCCGGATCGCACTGCGAACAAGACACTCGATCACAGCGATGAACGTCTCATGGTCCAGAGTCAGAGTGCCGCCGAACGGCATATGATGACCTGACAGCCCCGAAAACACGACAGGGGCCACGACGGTCGGCTGTCGCGCACAGGCTTTCCGCGCGGCCCGGCGGGCGATTTCGCCGCCGATCCGGGTATCGGTCATCGTGGGCAGATGCGGCCCGTGCTGCTCGGTCGCGGCGACCGGAAAGATGACGACCGCATTCTCATTCGCCAGCGCGCGCAATTCATGGGCTTTAAGCCGATCCCATTCGACTTCCGGGCTTTCAGAACGGGACATCGGCATCTCCGGCGTCAGTTTTTTCCAGATAGGAAGCCACAACACGTTTCGATCCGGTCGGAAATTCGACCGATACCTTGTCATCCTCGATATCCACCACCTCGCCATAGCCGAATTTCTGGTGGAAGACCCGATCCCCCGGCTCGAAATCCGGCAGGGCCTTCGCGTCGATCACGACAGGATCGCGCCTCGCGGTCGCCGCCGCATTTTCCTGCATCCGCCGCCAGCCGGGAGAATTATAGCTGTCGGCATTGGACATCCGTGTTTCCATTGCCGAGGCCCCCGCCCCGAAGGCGCTCGCCCCGCCATAGCCACCGCCGTAGAGGCCGGGTGCGGTCAGCACTTCGACATGATCCTCGGGCAATTCGTCAACGAAACGTGACGGCATCGCGGATTGCCACTGATTGTAGATACGCCGGTTCGCGCTGAAGGTGATCGTCGAGAGTTTCCGCGCGCGGGTAACGCCCACATACGCGAGACGTCGCTCCTCCTCCAGGCCCTTGCGGCCCAGTTCGTCCATCGAACGTTGCGAGGGAAACAACCCGTCCTCCCACCCCGGCAGGAAGACCACGTCGAATTCCAGCCCCTTCGCGCCGTGCAGCGTCATGATCGATACACTGGGCAATCCCTTGTCCTGTGCATTGTCCATCACGAGCGAGACGTGATCCAGAAACCCCTCCATCGTCTCGAATTCCGAGATCGAGCGCACCAGCTCCTTGAGGTTTTCCAGCCGTCCGGGGGCATCCGCCGACCGGTCATTTTTCCACATATCCGTATAGCCGGACTCGTCGAGGATCGTCTGGACCAGTTCCCACGGTTCGACCTTGCCCGTCACCAGTGTCTCGCGCCAGCGGGCGAAATCGGCGATCACCCGCGAAAGGCTGTTTCGCGCGCGCGCGGTCAGGGATTTATCGTCGCTCTCGCACAGGGCTGCGGCGGCCTGAATGAGCGGAATATCCTGCCGCCGTGCGGCCTCGTTCACTGTCTGCACCGCTTTGTCGCCGAGGCCCCGTTTGGGGACGTTCACGATGCGCTCGAAGGCCAGCCCGTCATTGGGTTGCGCGACCACGCGGATATAGGCGATGGCATCGCGGATTTCCTGCCGTTCGTAGAAGCGCGGGCCACCGATCACGCGATACGGCAGGCCGATGCTCAGAAACCGGTCCTCAAAGGCCCGCATCTGATGGGTCGCGCGGACCAGCACGGCCATTTCGTCGAGAGAAACCGCATCCAGCCCCCGCGTGCCTTTTTGCAGGGCCTCGATCTCCTCCCCGATCCAGCGCGCTTCCTCGTCGCCGTCCCAGACGCCCATGAGGCGGACCTTCTCGCCCTCCCCTTCGGCGGTCCAGAGGTTCTTGACCATCCGTTCTTCATTGCCTGCGATCACGCCGTTTGCGGCGGCGAGGATATGGGGGGTCGAGCGATAATTCTGTTCCAGCCGCACGACTGTTGCGCCCTCGAAATCCTTCTCGAAGCGCAGGATATTCCCCACCTCCGCACCTCGCCAGCCATAGATTGACTGATCGTCATCCCCGACACAGCAGATATTGCGGTTCTTCCGGGCCAGCAGCCGCAGCCACAGATATTGCGCGATATTCGTGTCCTGATATTCGTCCACGAGAATATAGCGAAACCATGATTGATAGCGGTCGAGCACATCGGGGTATTTCTGGAAAATCGTCAGAGTATGCAGCAACAGATCGCCGAAATCGGCGGCATTGAGCGTCTTCATCCGCTTCTGATATTCGAGATAGAGCGCCCCGCCCTTCCCGTTCGCGTATTGCTCGGCTTCCCTGGCGGGAACCCTGTCGGGGGTCAGGCCCCGGTTTTTCCATCCGTCGATCATCCCGGCGAGCATCCGGGGTGGCCAGCGTTTTTCGTCGATCTCCTCGGCGCGTATGAGCTGTTTCAGCAGTCTGATCTGGTCATCGGTATCGAGAATCGTGAAATTCGACTGCAGGTCCACAAGCTCGGCATGGCGGCGCAGGATTTTGGCGCTCACCGAGTGGAACGTCCCCAGCCACGGCATACCCTCCACCGCATGACCCACCAGCGAGCCGATCCGGTCCCGCATTTCCCGTGCGGCCTTGTTGGTGAAGGTCACGCAGAGCATCTCGTTCGGGCGCGCCTTGCCGGTCCGCAGCAGATGCGCGATCCGTGTGGTCAGCACCCGCGTCTTGCCCGTTCCCGCCCCCGCCAGCACGAGCAGCGGCCCGTCCAGCGTCTCCACGGCTTTTCTCTGCGCGGGGTTCAGCGTGTCGAGATACGGGGTCTGCGCCGCAGAAAGGGGTACGACCGCCGCCGCGCGCGCGGATAGCGGGCGGGTATCGGCGGCGAATCCTTCATCGGCGAATGGGTCAGACATGGTTCGTACCCGGAATGATCGGCGATCAGGTTGATCTACAGGGCGTCGGGAAAAGCCCGTTTCCGGGCGTCATTCCTGACTCGATTGATCGCCCGCCATTCTAAGCAGATTTGCGCGGACAATCCCACGCCTAACCTGCCCGAATTCCTGTGCGGGCCGGTTTTTGCTCAGGCCCCGCCCGGCGGACTGAAAGACGCGCGGCGCTGAACGTTCTTACTATGTTCGGATCGATCCCGTCAAATGTTTCAGTTTTACGTGAAAAAATCGCATAATTCCCGATCCCGAAGCACGGCCAATGACGTTGGATTGAGCGTTTGAAACAATTCATTGTCTCCGAACCCTACCGGCACACCTTGGATACTACGAAACGACAAAAGAAACACAGATACCACGAAGGAGTATTCAAGATGAGCCACAATCAGCAGTCCGAGCGTCTCGCGGCCATGATCTCCGACGGTCAGGGACCGGTAATGGTCAGCTTCTACAATGATGCCTGTGCCGATGGCGTATGCGGTGTCCAGAACGACTATCTGGAGCGGCTTGCCACTGATCTCAATGGCAGCAAGGCGCGTTTCGTTTCTATCGACGTCGATCTGTCGCCCGAGCTTGTCGAGAAATACCAGGTCGCGACCCTGCCCTCTGCGGTCCTGTTCGTGGATGGTGAGATCGAAACCCGGCTTTCGGGCCTGACCGATCCCGGCGTTCTCGCCTGTGCAGTGCTTCAGCACGTGAAGGATGGGGCTGAATGGATGATGCGGTCCGGCAATATCTGTCCGATCCCGCAGCGGGCCGCCTGAATCCTCGCCGGACCGCGCTCCGTTATTCCCCGAACGGGGTGCGGTCAGAGAGGAATATTGTCGTGCTTCTTATAGGGCATGTCGGCAGTCTTGTTCCGCAATGCAGCAAAGGCCCGGCACACCCGTCGCCGGGTTGAATGCGGCATGATAACCTCGTCGATGAAGCCCCTTTCGGCGGCGACGAAGGGATTGGCAAAGCGGTCTTCGTATTCCTTTGTTCGCGCTGCGATCTTGTCGGGATCGCCCAGTTCCGAGCGATACAGGATCTCTGTCGCGCCCTTTGCTCCCATCACCGCGATTTCAGCCGTGGGCCATGCATAATTGACATCGGCACCGATATGCTTGGAGGACATCACGTCATACGCCCCGCCATAGGCCTTGCGGGTGATGACGGTAACCATGGGCACGGTGGCCTCGCCATAGGCGAACAGCAGCTTCGCGCCGTGTTTGATCACGCCGCCGTATTCCTGTGAGGTGCCGGGCAGGAAGCCGGGGACGTCGACGAGGGTCAGCAGCGGGATTTCAAAGGCATCACAGAAACGCACAA
>CAKZUT010000061.1 GCA_937922185.1 uncultured Neomegalonema sp. | reverse complement strand
GTTCACGAGGACGGATCGCGACCTGATGCGGGCCGCTCGCGATGCAGCGGCGCGCTCATCCAGCAGTTCCGTCAGACGTCCCTCCACGGCGGCAAGAGCCTCGCCGTGTTCGGTGCCGAGTTGCTCGATCTCGGTTTCATGGGCGGTAGCGATGCTTGCCTTTTCTTCCCGCAACCGCCGTTCGAACTCGATCTCCGATCGTTCGCGTTCTCGCGCGGCATCGCGGAGCGACACTTCGAGTTCGGCGATGCGGCCCTTGGCACTTGCGAGCTGTTCGATCAACGAGCCGACTTCAGGGACTTCCTTGCTGGCCTCGATCAACGCGGTTTCGAGTTCGGCGATACGTTCCTGCAATGCGATGGTATCCGGCCCTGTCACTGCGGCAGGTGGAGGTGTCTGCACATCGTCCTCCAGCGTGGCCGTCATCTGCCCTTCGCCCAGATTGAGACCGGTCGCCATGCGCGCGTTGGTGGCCGTGACACGGCCACCCGGCACGGGTTCCACCATCGTCGTGCCAGGGTCATCGGACGCACCGAATTGCGAAAACATCACCATTCCTATCGCGACGACCATCGCTGCGCCGAAGCCCATGACGAGCAGCGGATTGACGGTGATGGTCTTCGGTTCGAGAATTGGCTTCGATGGGTTGGCCCGACCGCCCTGCATTCCACGGATGGGCGTCACCCGCGCGCCATTACCGGTCATCACGGGTGGGTCCATTCACGGTGTCATGCGACATCGACAAGCCGAACCATCCCCATTTCGACGGCTCCGCTGCGGGAGCGAGGTCGTCATAGGAACCCGCGCTCCATGCTTTGTTGAAGAGACAGGTGGCCTCGTCACCGTCGCGCAGGGTGAACTGGCGGCCGACGAGATCGACGATCAGGAAACCGTCGAGGCTCCGGTGCTCGACGATCCGTTCGGTCCCATCGGGGTTCACGAGGAAGATGGCGGGGCGGGGCGCGTTCTTCGGAAACGCCAGATACGTTCTCGTGCCGTCATCGAACATGCGCGTCGGCCGGAGGGATTCCGAGCCGGCGTAGGTATAGTCCCGGTTTGCTTCGCGCCGACCTTCGAGCATCGCATCGAACTTGGCCCGTTGCAGGGCGGCCTTTTCCTCTTCCTGCCGACGTTTCGCATCCCGGTCGGGATAGTCGAAGTGTATGCGGTATGCCGAGCCGCCCGAATGGGCGGAGCGTGGCTTCAGATCGAAGGTGTAGATCCGGCCTTCGCTGTCGGTGACGGTGAGGTTCGTCGCGCCGTCGTATTCGAGCGGCTTCAGGGCCAGCATGTTCCTGTTGGCCAGCCGCTCGACATGCCAGCTCGTACTGTCGCCGATCTGCGCGCTCGTCAGTGTGGCCTCGTCGTCGAAGACGAGCGTGGTCACGATTCCGATGGCGAGCGGCAGTTCATACACGTCGCCTTCGAAGTAGCTGAGATGCTGGATGCGTGGGTCGGAGCCACCGGGCAGGGGCAGGGTGGCCCCGAAAGCATGGCCGCTGAGCGCCAGCACGGCGGAGACGGTCAGGATGAGACGATACATGGCTACCTCTGCGTGTTCTGGGGCTGGGCGCGGTAGTTCGTGACTTCGAATCCGAGCGGGTTCTTCCACACGTCGGCACGGGATTTGGGGCGATTGACGAAATCGAACGACACCACGGCGACGTAGGTCTCGGTCACGGGCTTCTTGCCTTTGGCGCGATAGGTCTTCGTGAAGTTCACCGTCGCGGTGTTGTCGTCGAGCGGCTGCGCCGTCTGGACGACGGGGACGACCTGTCCGTTGCCGTAGACGCGCTCCATGTGGTTCGGATTGCTGTAGTCCCAATCCCATTGCCAGCTTTCGCGGGCGAGTCCGACCGACAGATCCTGGACCTCGAATATCCGGGTGTCGTTGTCCGATGCATCGTAGGTTTCGCGATCCATCACGTAGTTGACGACGTAGCTCATCGCGAGCGCCTCATCGTCCGCGATGACCGAGTTGCCGACCACCTGCGTCTGGCGCTCCGCATGGCCGGTGGTCCGGTCCACCTTGATGATGACGGGTTCCACGGTGCCGAGCTTCAGGGCCATCACGAAGGCCGACACGACCCCGAGCGCCCCGATGAACAGGGCGACCGCCGTGACGATCCAGGCCAGCGCGCGGGAGCGCGTCAGCTTGCGGAACGTCTCGTTCTCCCACGCTGCCGGTCCTGCATAGGCAGCGGCACTGTCGAAATCCTCGTGTTCTTCCAGACGCTTCAGCATCTACCCGTCCTTGTCTTCCAGCGCCTTGCGAGCCGCCCACTCCTGATCCTGCCTGCGGTTCTCCTGAACCCTCCATTCCAGAGCCTGCGCGCTCGTATCGCGAGGGTCGTATTCGGGTTTCTTTTCGAACGGCGTGGCAGGAGGCGGAGGTGTGCCGCCCGGTCTGCGGCCCCGGTGGTCGGGGTCGGCAGGTTGCCGCCAGCTTCGCGCCCCGCTGAACCCTGCTCCCGCCATACCGGCAGCCGCATTGAGGATCGAACCGGCGGTGCTGACCGGTTTGTCCTCCTGCCAGCGGCGCTTCGACGTTTCGTGGTCGGATCGGGAGACGGACCCCATGGTCTGTCGCGCCAGACGGTTGACACCGCTGTAGCTCAAGGACGCACCGCCCGCCGCGAGGGATGCCGCGATGTTGTTGAGCTGCGGCATGAGAATGATCGTGACGAACGCCAGCGTCAGGTAGGTGACGCAATCGGTGATCCCGATATCGCCGGTACCCGCCGCAGCATTGAGCGTGTTCAATCCGTCCTGCGCCAGTGCCATGATGACGGCCATCGTCCCGGCGGCGAGCATGATGACCAGTCCGGCCTGAAAGAGCATCCGGAGCCAGTTCTCGAACCATCCCCGCGTCGCCTGGAACGCGAGGAACGCGCAGAAGACCGGAGCCAGCATCAGCGACAGGGCGAGAACGACCTTGGCCAGCGAGAAGACGACGAAGGAGACCGCGCCGACGAGAAGCGTCGCGGTGAACATGATGAGCGAAAGCGCGAACGCTCCGGCATCGAACGTCCCGGCGTTCTGTTCGATCACGTCGATGGCCGTCCAGCCGGTTCTGATAAAGCCGTCGATCAGTTCGTTCACGTTCGCCGCTCCGGATTGGGCAGCGAGGACAACGGCAAGTTCTCCGGGAGCCTGCGTCAGGGGCAGGAAAATGACCGAATTGAAGAAAGAGAATCCTGTCACCAGCAGATAGACGACGGTGATGCGGACGATGAGAACGACGAATTCCTGGAAATTGAAATCCCGCCCGAAGGCGACGCTTAACCCATAGAGTGCCACAAGGATAGTGATCGCCCCGATCAACACCGGAGCAACCGCCCCTGACATGGCGTCATAGGCGTCCTGAAAAGTACTGTAGAGAACGATGTCTACCTTGTTGAGCAGGTTCTCGAACATTACCGCTTCTCACATTTCCTGAGCTTGTTGCGGAGTTCGAGCAGCTCCCAGCCTTGGTCATTGTTCGATTTCAGGAGCCGGGCATTCTTGCCCGTCAGATCCCGGTTCTGCCATTCCGTCGCAACCATCAGATCGTGAAGGCCTTTAAGGCTCATTCGATCAAATTTCGGCTGAAGTTCTCTACGCACTTCATCCAGCTCAGCACCTGTATCGCTGGTCTGGAAGGGGTTGATCGTCGTCTCGCTGGTGCTTTTCGCACCGGTTCCCGGCGCGTTGAGGCCCGCTCCGATGGCAAGGCAGGTCACGGCAACGATCAGCGTTCTCATGGCAGGGTCTCCTGTAATCCAAATGGTATCGACCCGGTCAGCCGACCGGATTGATCTCGGTTTCAACGCAGGCGCAGGGCGATTTGAGTTCCTTGGTCGCCGCGCAACCGGCAAGGGTCGCGAGGCACAGTAGGACGAGGCTCAGGCGAAGCATGGCGTTCTCCTATGGCGAGGCGGGTGCGTTGAGACTGTCGTATCGGGCGGGATCGAACCTGTAGCTCTTGACCACCCGTTCCTTGTCGGCAGCGGCAACGCCCATGGTCACGCCCGTCGAATGCAGTTGCATCCCCTGAAGCATGAGCATCTCGTTCAGCAACAGGGCGACCTGGCCCTGCATCCTCGTGTTCAGATCGACGCTGGCCTTGAGGTCCGGCGTCCCGTTGATCGCTCCGATCAGGCCTTCGATGCCCGCCAAGCGGTCTCCCGTGCCGTTGAACGCGCTCTCGCCGACGGTCATCGCCGCGATCGTCGTCCCCTGCGCCAGATCGATGCTTTTGGCGCGCGAGCCTGTCGGGGCGGAAGGCACCATCTGCGCGCCGGGACGGAAGCCGTAATCGCCGATGATCGCTGCCGCCCTGGTCTCCAGATCGCTGGCACTGGCCGACAGGTTGCCCGTCCCGGCGGCGAGATCTATGAAGCTGCCGAGACCCGTGTCAGCATATCTCCGCTTCGCGGCCTCTGCGCTGCCGTTCAGCAGATCTGACATCCCACGTGTCCCGGTCAGATCGGCGATGATCCGGTCGAGCTGAAGCACCTGCTCCTGAAGCTCGGAAACCTGTTTCTCCGCTTCCCTGACGAGCTTTACGGTCTCGGTGAAGCTCTTGACCGCCTGGGTGATCGCCGCCGCGTCGATGACGGGGACGCCGCTCGCATGACCTTGCGGAACATGCGCCAATGTCGCCATCAGGGCGGCGGCACAGGTTCGACGAAGGGCAGCCTTCGGTAATCTACGCATGAAGCAGTTCCTCGCTCATGAATTCGGGAAGCCATTCTTCGGGGAGATCACCACGATCTGCGCGGAGCAGGTCGAGGCTGGCGGTCGTTTCCGCCCGCCCCGAAAGCACCTTCAGGATTCCAGGCATTCCGCCGAGATCGAGACGCGCGATGACGGAATCCCGCCCGTGCTTCAGCAGGAACAGACGGCTCTCCGCCGAGGCGTTCCTGACGAATGCGAACTCTCCGGCGGTCAGGCCGAACTTCCCGCAATAGACCTCGCGGTCGGCTTTGAAGTTGGGCAGGAAAACTTGCGTCGATGACGCGCTGATGATCGTGGGGCCGATTGCGGATTTCGCGGCGTCCTCGACCTCCTGGGTGACGAACACGATGAACCCGTTCTGCTTGCGGATCGTCTTCAACCATTCCTTGAGCTGGCGCTGGAACAGCTCGTCATCGAGAAGACGCCATGCCTCGTCGAGGACCAGCATCGTGCGCTTGCCGTCGCGCATCTGCGTGTTGATGCGGTGGAAGACGTAGGCGAGCCATGCCGACCGAGCGGCACGGTCATCGAGAAGGGTCGTCAGGTCGAACCCCGCGATGCGGGTCTCGACGTCCAGTTCGTCCACGTCGCAATCGAAGAGCCATGCCCGCTCTCCTGACCTGATCCACGGCTTCAGTCGCCGCGAGAGTTCGCCGCCGTCATCCGTCGAGGAGAAGAGATTGGCGAACGACCGCAATCGCCGCATTCCGAGCGGCGAGTCGAAGATCTCATCGACCGCGTTCGCAAGCGCCTCGCGCTGGCGACCGTCCAGCGTGCTCGCGTCAAGAAGCTGTCCCATCCACAGGCGGACGAAGCTGCGGTTTTCGGGCGTGTCCGCCATCGCCAGCGGATTGAAGCCTGTCGGGTGGCCCGGACGCACGACGGTATAGTCTCCGCCGATCGCGCGCACGAAGGCGTCGGCACCGCGATCCTTGTCGAAGAAATACAGTCTCTGTCCGAGGTGGAGGCTGAGCGCGGTCAGCGCATTGACGAGAACCGTCTTGCCCGCGCCGGTCTCGCCGAAGATGACCGTGTTGCCCCGGTCGCGATCATGCCAGTTGAACCAGTAAGGGCAGCGGCTCGTCGTCTCCAGCAACGCGGCGGCATCGCCCCAGTGATTGCCGTGTTCCTGCCCCTGGGCATGGGTCTGGAAACTGGCGATGTCGGAAAAGTTGGCAGACGTGATGGTGGCCTTCCGGGTGCGGTACTCGTGATTTCCCGGAAGCTGCGCCCAATAGGCGGCCTCGGCGAATGCCCGCTCGCGCACGGGTTCGGCTCCCATCGAGCGGAAGAGCGACGTGATCGTCTCGACAGACTCCGCCAGCATGTCGATATCCGACGCCAGAACGGTGATGCCGATCTGGTGCTCGCCCAGGGAGAGCTGCTCGGAGGCGATGGCATCGATGGCCCCGTCGAGTTCGATGGCCAGCGTCTCGGCATCGTCCTCCGCCGCGCGCATTCTGCGCTTCGCGGTCTTGGTCCGGGCCAACGCGGTCGGGGTGTCGAGCGGGAAGAAGGACTGCGAGAGGATGAATTCGCAGTTTAGGCTCATCAGGGCGTCGAACGATCCGGGCGAGGTGAACCCGCCGTATCCGCGCAAGGAAAGGACGACGCCATAGGTCGTTTCTTCATCGGTCACGCCTTCCCAGACGATCATGTCCTTCAGGAAGGTCACGGGTCGGCGGCTCAGGACCGTGGACAGTGCCGCTTTCGCCGGAGCTATCCTGCGCCATGTGCCGTTCACGAGCATTCCGAGGAAATCGAGAGGGCCACCGTCTCCGGTTGCCAGCCCCAGAGCGCGCGGTTTGTAGGGGCCGAAATCGTTCGCGAAGCTGCGACAGGATGCATCGAGCTTCTTGAGTGCAGCGGAACGCCCGTCCTGCTCGGATTTCGTCAGCGCATTGAAGAATCCTTCGACGCGCCGGGGACGCTCCACGAGCGTCGCGAAATGCCTGTTCTCGTAGAGGCGGTGCTCGCCGAGATCGGACCGGACCCGGTGCGCAAGATCGTCGGCGAAGGCGATACCGGATCGCGGGGCGGGCGGTGCCATGATCCGCCGTCGCACGACATGGTGATAGAAACCCGAACGCGGTCCCAGAGCGCGCCGGACGAACCCTTCGCGAACCCGCGAGCGATGTGCCAACTCGTCCGCTTCTGCGGTCTCGAAAGGCAGGCCATCGACCTCGAACACCCGCATCAGATCGCCATTTCTGGTCGAGATGGTCGTGGGATCGAGGAAGGCAGCATAGGGGACGTGCTGTGACAGCCGCGCTTCTTTTGCTGCAAACACCCCATGGACCATGTCCTGCGCAGCGAGCGTCATCCTATGGCTCATACCGGTTGCCTCCCCAGATACGATGATTGCCGGTCTTGCGGGTCATGCGACCGGAGACGGACAGCAGGTCCATGATCCGCGGCTCGAAGCGAGCGAGGACGCGTGCTCCGAGCCATAGGACGAGGAACAAACCGAGCATTCCGATTGCCGACTGGAACCAGATGAGCGGCAGGATCGAGAACGACAGGACCGGAACCCAGTACATGACCGGCAGCCCCCACACCTGCGGGGGCCGCACCAAGCCTCGGAACACGCGGTTACTTTCCATTGCGATCAGGGCGTCACGGGCGGAGGTGTCGAACCCGTACCCGCCGTCGAGACGATACCGGCCACGATCGTCGCCGCGCCGTAGACCATGACGAGGCCGATGAACGCCATGAAGAAGGTGCGCCATTCCAGACGACCCATGGCAGCGCCGAGACCCGTACCGGCGATGATGAGCGTGCCGAGCGCAATTCCGAGCGGACCCGTCAGGGCCGTCACGATCTCGTTCACGATGTTCTGG
>CAKZUT010000060.1 GCA_937922185.1 uncultured Neomegalonema sp. | reverse complement strand
CATGGCCGCCAACCGCAAGAAGCGCATCGCGCGCGGGGCCGGGGTTGAGGTCTCCGAGATCAACAAGCTGCTCAAGATGCACCGCCAGATGGCGGACATGATGAAGAAGATGGGCAAGAAGGGCGGCATGAAGGGCATGGCCGCCGCGATGAAGGGCATGGGCATGGGTGGCGGAATGCCCCCCGGTGCGATCCCGCAGGGCGGAGCCTCGCCCATGGGCGCGATGCCGCCCGGTATGCCCGGAATGCCGAAGGGCATGGCGCTGCCCGCCGGTCTGTCCGGGCTGGGCAAGAAGAAATGACCCCGCCTGTCCTCAACACCGAGCGCCTGATCCTGCGCGGCCTGTCGCTGGATGACGCGCCGCTGTTCAGCGATTTCTATGCATCCGATCATTCGCGCTTCTACGGCGGACCGGCCGGTGCGGAGCAAAGCTGGCGCTTTCTGTCGATGTATACGGGCCACTGGACCCTGCGCGGATATGGTCCCTTCGCCATGCAGCGGCGCGATACGGGTGACAGCATCGGGATGTGTGGCCCGTGGTATCCCGATGGCTGGCCCGAGGCGGAACTGACCTATTTCCTGCGCGCGGATCAGAGCGGGCAGGGTTTTGCCGGTGAAGCTCTGAATGCCGTTCTCGCATGGGTCTTCGGCACGTTGGGATGGACCACGACGATGAGCGCCATTCGCTCAGACAATTTGCCCTCTCTCGCGCTGGCGAAACGCTGCGGAGCCGTGGCCGACGGGCAGGCGATGATCGTCCCCCACGGCCTGATGGACATTTACCGCTACTCACCGGAGGCTGCATGAGCGCCGACAACGAACTGAACACCCGCGCCATTTCGGCCCTGAAGGCCCTGATCGGCAAGCCGGTCGGCGCGATCTATGGCCGTGAGGTTCACGCCGAACCCTTGCGATCATCCGCCTCCATGCCCGCCGGGGCGTTCTGGATCAGCGGCGATACGCCCGATTTCGTGACCATCGAGACCGAGTGGAAAAGCTCCAGTGGCGATCAGGATTATCACCTGCTCAGGATCAATCGCTCGGACAAACCGCTGGAATTGCCCTTCAATGCCCGCAGCGGTGCGATCGGCCCCTGTTCGCTGATCGAGATGTCGATGCCCGGTACCATGCTTGTGGCTATCGACGTGATCGAGATGACCGCTGAGCTGGACGATACCGTCATCTATGACCACGCCCTGACCTTCCGCTTCGACGACGGAACGGCGGTCAGCATCAGTACCGAGCATGACTCGATCCTCGGCGCATTGATCGTGCGCGGCGGTGAGGCACAGGCTCGCGAACCCGAATTCGAAACTCTCAAAACCCGAATGACTCTCAAGTAAGGACGACTGAACTATGGCAACCGTTATTCGCCTCGCCCGTGGTGGCTCCAAGAAACGCCCCTTCTACCGCATCGTCGTCGCCGACAGCCGCATGGCCCGCGACGGTCGCTTCATCGAGAAGGTCGGTACCTACAATCCTTTGCTCGCCAAGGATAACGAACAGCGCGTGCAGATGGATGTCGAGCGTATCCAGGAATGGATCAGCAAGGGCGCACAGCCTACGGATCGCGTGAACCGCTTCCTCGAAGCCGCCGGCCTGAAAGAGAAGACCGAGCGCAACAACCCCAACAAGGCGAAGCCCGGCAAGAAGGCCGAAGAGCGCGTCGCCGAGAAGGCCGAGAAGGAAGAGGCCAAGCGCGCCGCCGCCGAGGAAGCCGCGAACGCTCCTGCCGAAGAGGCCCCTGCCGAGGAAGCCCCTGCGGAAGAGGCTCCCGCCGAGGAAGCCGCTGCTGAGGAAGCCGCTGCTGAGGAAGCTCCCGCAGAAGAAGCGGCAAGCTGATCGTTCGGTGTCGTGCTATACTGAACCCGTGAGAACGGAGGCAGCATGATGGACGGCGCGACGCGCAAACGTCTGATGTCGGTCGGGGAATTTCTCGACCGGCTTCCCGACGGCGAGAAATGGGAACTGATCGGCGACATCTGTACGCGGACGGCAGGGTCAGGCCCGACCTGCCCGTTGCCGAACTTTTCGAATGGTTGCCCTGAATGACGGATCGTGTCTGTGTCGGGGCCATTGCGGGTGCGTTCGGGGTGCGTGGAGAGGCCAAGATCAAGAGCTTCACCGACGATCCCGCCGCCATTGCGACTTATGGCCCTCTCGAAACCGAGGATGCGACCCGTCGTTTCGATGTGAAGGTCACGCGCACGGTCAAGGGCGGTTTCGCCGCGCGCCTGTCCGGTGTCTCCACACGGGAGGAGGCCGAGGTTCTTAAAGGCACCCGCCTTTATGTGGATCGCGCCGTCCTGCCCCCGCCTGACGAGGATGAATTCTATTACGCCGATCTCCTTGGCCTGCGTGTCGAGGATGAGAGCGGTACGGTGTTAGGCAAGGTCAAGGCCGTGCAGGAATTCGGTGCGGGCGACATGATCGAATATCTGCCCGCCGAGGGAGGAGAGAGCGTCCTGCTGCTCTTTACCCGTGAGATTGTGCCGACCGTCGATGTCGCCGGGGGGCGCATCATTGTCATTCCGCCCGCCGAGACCAGCGAGCGCAGCCCGGACTAGGAGCCAGCCATGAAACTGACCTTGGATATCGACTGCACTCCCGGCGAAGCGCGGCAGTTCCTCGGACTGCCCGATGTCGAGGCGCTGAACGATATGATCGTCGAGGAGATGACAAAGCGGGCGCAGGCGGAGATGGATACCCTCGCCGATCCGCAGAAATTCATGGCGCGCATGGCCGGGGTCTCTGCGGTGAGCATGGAAACGATGCAGACCATGATGATGGCCGCAATGAGCGGGAAGCATAACGAGTGACGGGCACGACGGGCCGCTCCCATGGATTGCGTAATATCGCCGCGACCGCCACGCCGCGCGTCCTGATGGACGAATCGGGCGCGAAATCCGATCCGGTCTGGCGGGCGAGGGTGCTGACGCTCTTCCCCGAGATGTTTCCCGGTCCGCTGGGGATCAGCCTCACGGGAAAGGCACTCGAAAAACGCATCTGGACGCTCGAAACACTGGACATTCGCGCCTTTGCACATGATAAGCACCGCTCTGTGGACGACACCCCTGCCGGGGGCGGTCCCGGTATGGTGTTGCGCCCCGAAATCGTGGCTCGCGCCATTGACGCTTCGCTGAAGGGCGCACCGGAGGATCGGACCCGCTGGCCGGTGATCGCGCTTTCCGCGCGGGGAAGGCCCCTGACGCAGGAGCGTGTCGCGCGGCTGTCGAAGGCGGAGGGGGTAAGCCTGCTCTGCGGGCGGTTCGAGGGCATAGACCAGCGCGTCATAGAGGCGCGCGGGGTCGAGGAGATAGGAATAGGCGATGCCGTCTATACGGGAGGGGAAATCCCGGCGATGGCGTTGCTGGATGCGGTGGTGAGGTTGTTGCCCGGTGTTCTGGGCAAGATCGAAAGTACCGAGGACGAGAGTTTTAGCGCGGGGCTGCTGGAGCATCCGCAATACACGAAACCACCCGTCTGGGAGGGTAGGGCGATACCGGAGGTTCTTCTCTCCGGCCACCATGCGAAGGTTGCCGCATGGCGTCGTACCCAGGCCGAGACGGTCACGAAAGAAAGGCGTCCCGACCTCTGGCGGGCCTTCCGCAATCTGGCGGAACCCTACCCGACTGAAGAACCAGAGCAATCGGATGCGAAACACGAGTCGCAGATGCGGCCAGAAGAAGGATCGACGACATGAACGTCATCGAACAGCTCGAAGAAGAACAGCGCGCCGAACTCGCCGAGAAACGCGCCGTACCAGATTTCGCCCCCGGTGATACCCTGCGCGTCAATGTCTATGTCCGCGAGGGCGAGCGTGTGCGTGTTCAGGCATTTGAAGGCGTCTGCATCGCCCGCAGCGGCGGCGAAACCTTCAATGGCGGGTTCACTGTCCGCAAGATTTCCTATGGCGAGGGCGTCGAGCGCGTCTTCCCGCTCTATAGCCCGGCCATCGAGTCGATCACGGTCGTCCGCCGTGGCCGCGTCCGCCGCGCCAAGCTTTACTATCTGCGTGATCGTCGCGGTAAATCTGCCCGTATCACCGAAAAGACGAATTACCGGCCCAAGAAGACCAAGGAATAGTCTTCCCCGGCAGATCGACAGTCAAAAGCCCCGGACGCATTGTCCGGGGCTTTTTTGTGCGATGCCGAAACCCCGGAAAAGAGTCCTGTCGCCTTTACTTGCAAGAGGCATAAGCGTGGTTGTGCTTATGACCGGACAGAACCGAACGCGGATGACACACGCGATCATTCGCCAACCGTCACCGCATCCCCCACGGCCACCGTCCCCGACTTTCGCACATCCGCAAGCATACCGAACAGCGGATCGTTGCTCCGGGATTTCAGGGCTGGCAGGGGATTGTCGCTTCTGTTCCCGGTTTCCGGGTTCGCCGCCGTCGCGAGGCACCGCTCTATCGGCTCCGTCACCACGAAATCCACCCTGCCGACCGCCAGTGTCCGACCTGTCCATTCCAGTTCCGCCCAAGGTTCCAGATCGTCTCCGTCGATCCACAGATTGCCCCGGAAGCGGCGAGGGTCGAGCGATACACCGACCCGTTCGGACAGATCGCGCAGACTGGCCAGTGACATGATCGACGGTGACTGATCGCCCGCATCCGTCATCGCGACCCCCGGTGCCTCGGCTACGAAATAGGGTCCGGGTCGAATGCTTCCCGCTGCCGTCCCTGCCCATGCGGCGAGGGCCGTGCATCCCTCTTCTGTCGAGAGATCGTAGCGGGCGCAGACCCCCTCATCTGTCAGGCTGAGGAGGCGCGTGTCCGGGTCGTAGGCAATGGCAGGGCGCGCCAGTGCCGGGATATTGGCAATCCGCAGGAAATTCCCGCATTCCGCCCATCCCGGTACATCCGGGTCGAAGCGTGTCTCGCCGTGCGCGATCGCATAGGCGCGATCCCCCGGCAGGGCCTTCCCCGCCGTCAGCATCACATGCTGCAACGATTCCGAGCCGAGGCTCTTGACCGGATGCCGGTAGATTGCCGCCAGATGCATCGTCAGACTTGCCCGGCGAGATGCGCGTCAAGATGGGCGATCCGGTCCTGTCCCCAGAACCGCTCATCACCCACGCAGTAGAATGGCGCGCCGAAGACACCGCAGGTAATCGCCTCCTTCGTCATTGTATCGAAAGCTCCGCGCGCATTTTCCAGATGTGGCTCCAGGGCAGCGCGGTCGATGCCGGTTTCGGACAGGATCACCTCCAGAGTGGCGGCATCCGAGATATCCCGCTCCTGCGCCCAGACCGCTTTCATCACCGCCCGCGACAGCACGCCCGCATCGGCCCCGGCCATTCCGGCGGCTACGATCAGGGCTGAGGCCGGTTTCTGGTCCACGGGCCAGTGAGCGGGCTGGAAATTCATCGGCATGTCATTGAGTTTCGAGAGCCGCCGCAGCTCCTGCATCCGATATTCTTTTCGTGAATCATGACGTTGCGCCGGGGGCGTGCCGCCCATCTCCGAGAACAGGGTCATGATGTCCACGGGCTTGTAGGCAATGCTCGCGCCATGCTTGTCGGCAACCTGCTCCATACGGTCCCCTGCCAGATAGGCGAAGGGCGACAGCACGGTGAAATAATAGTCGATATGGGCCATGGGGGGCGTTCTCCGGGTTTTTGCACCCTGCATCGGTGCAGGATGCAAAGACGAATAGCCAGCGGCAATACAAAGCGCATTATCGCTCGACCCGCGTTGTCTTCATCTTCTCGTGAACGAAATATTGCATAAGGTGACAAGGCGCGGTTGCGATCCATTTCAGGACACACCTTTATCTGAGAGGAGAAAATCATGAACCGCCTTGTACTCATTGTCGCCGCTCTGGCCTTCGCATCTCCGGCTGTGGCCCAGCAGACCGCCGATGGCACCACCGTCATCGTCAGTGGGGGCGATTACACCTTCGATCTGGACGATACCTCCGGTTCGGGTGAGACCTTCGGGGATTATGAGGAAGCCGCTCCCGGCGAGGCCAGCGGCCCCGATGTCAGCTTCGATCTCTGAATGACGGTGCCGGATGACCGGCAGGGTGCCCTGCGACAGGCGATCCTCGATATTGCCCGTATGCGCGGCACCCGAAAGTCTCTCTGCCCCTCAGAAGCGGCCCGTGCGGTCGCGGGGCAGAATGGCGACTGGCGCGGTCTGATGAATGACACGCGCGCCGTCGCCGCTGATCTGGCGCATGAAGGCCATATCGAGATTACGCAAAAGAACATGGCCGTTGACAGCGCCGACGCCCGTGGCCCCATACGCCTTCGCCTCGTCCGCTGATCCCGGACCATTTATCGGCGGATCGGCGGGCAGGGTGATCCCAATGGCGTCATGCACGGCGCACCGCGCGTCATTATTTCCGTGCGAACGTGATTGCGATTACTTCAGGCATCTTGCCCCCTCACGTCCTTGCCGATACAGAATGCGGCGCACCATAGCGGGGGACAAGGCAGCCGATGTTCGAGAAAATCCTGATCGCCAACCGGGGCGAGATCGCGTGTCGTGTCATGAAGACTGCCCGCCGCATGGGCATCGCCACGGTCGCCGTCTATTCCGACGCTGACGCCAATGCGCCGCATGTTCAGATGGCCGACGAGGCCGTGCATATCGGCCCCGCCGTCGCCGCCGAAAGCTATCTCGTCATGGATAATATCCTTGACGCGATCCGCAGGACGGGCGCGCAGGCGGTGCATCCCGGATACGGTTTTCTTTCCGAAAACGCCGTTTTCGCGCAGCGCCTGAAAGATGAGGGCATTGCTTTCATCGGCCCGCCCGTCGGAGCCATCGAGGCCATGGGCGACAAGATCACCTCCAAGAAACTGGCTGATGAAGCCGGGGTCTCCACTGTGCCGGGCCATATGGGTCTGATCGAGGACGCCGAAGAAGCGGTCAGCATTGCCACCCAGATCGGCTATCCGGTCATGATAAAGGCCAGCGCGGGCGGCGGCGGCAAGGGAATGCGGATCGCCTGGAACGATGCGGAAGCGCGCGAAGGATTTGCCCTGTCGCGCTCGGAGGCGAAATCGTCTTTCGGTGACGAACGGATTTTCATCGAGAAATTCGTCCAGAAGCCCCGCCATATCGAAATTCAGGTTCTGGGCGACACGCACGGCAACACGATTTATCTGGGCGAGCGTGAATGCTCGATCCAGCGTCGCAACCAGAAAGTCATCGAGGAGGCTCCCTCGCCCTTCCTTGATGAGGCGACTCGCAAGGCCATGGGCGAGCAGGCCGTCGCGCTCTCGAAGGCGGTCGATTACTGCTCCGCCGGGACGGTCGAGTTCATCGTCGATCCCGAGCGCAATTTCTATTTTCTGGAAATGAACACCCGCCTTCAGGTCGAGCATCCCGTTACAGAACTCATCACCGGCATCGACCTTGTGGAACAGATGATCCGTGTTGCCGCCGGAGAGCCTCTCGATATCCGGCAGGAGGACGTGTCGCTGAATGGCTGGGCCATCGAGTCGCGCCTTTATGCCGAAGACCCCTACCGCAACTTCCTGCCCTCCATCGGTCGCCTGACCCGCTATCGCCCCCCCGCCGAGGAAGCGCGCGGTGCGGGCGTCATCCGTAATGACACGGGCGTGGAGGAGGGCGGCGAAATCTCGATGTATTACGACCCGATGATCGCCAAGCTCTGCACCTGGGCACCGGAGCGTACCGCAGCCATCGACCTGATGCAGGACGCGCTTGACGGTTTCGAGGTCGAGGGCATCGGGCATAATATCCCGTTCCTGCAAGCGGTGATGAACCATCCACGCTTTCGCTCCGGCGATATCTCGACCGCGTTTATCGAGGAGGAATACCCCGAAGGATTTGAGGGCGCGGCCCTGTCCGCCGGTGAAACAGGCACGGCAGTTGCTCTTGCTGCCGTAGCCCATGTCATCGCCGAGCGCCGCAATACCCTGATTTCCGGTACGCTTGCCAATCGGGCGCGCGTCGTGGGCGAAAACTGGGTGGCCCTCGTCGATGATCCGGTCGGGGGCAGATCCACGCTTGCCGCGACGGTCACGCAGAATGATGACGGATATGCCGTGCGTGTCGGTGAGGGAGAGGTGTTCCCGGTGGCGACCGGCTGGACCCCCGGCAATCCGATAATGCAGGCGCGGGTCGGGGATCGCGAGATCACGCTGAAGATCGCCCCCGAGGCTGACGGGGTGCGTATCCGCTGGCGCGGTGCCTCCATGCGAATTGCCGTTCGCTCGGCCCGAGGGGCGGAACTTGCTGCCCTGATGCCCGTGAAGCTGCCGCCTGATACTTCGAAATTCCTGCTTTGCCCGATGCCCGGACTGGTCGTCTCGATCATGGTCGCCGAGGGTGATGAAGTGCAGGAAGGTCAGGCCCTCGCCGTGGTCGAGGCCATGAAGATGGAAAACGTCCTGCGCGCTGAAAAGCGGGCCACTGTAACGGCAGTCAAGACAGAACCGGGGGCGTCGCTCGCCGTCGATGACGTCATCATGGAATTCGGTTGATGGCGGTTCCCAGTTTTCATGAACTTAGACGACCCGTTCTGGAATCAGCTGCTCAAGGTGAGCAGTCGATATCTAAGGTCGTTGATCTGCTGGCCGACAGGCTTTCCATCTCGCATGAGGACCGCAACGAGCTTCTGCCCAGTGGCACCCAGTCCCGTTTCTCGAACAGAGTTCACTGGGCAAAATCTTACCTGCTTCAGGCGGGATTGGTCCGTGCTACGCGCCGGGGCCATTTCATCATCACCGAAGCGGGCCGCGATGCCCTCGCAAACGGGCCTGATCCGATCACCGATGACTATCTGCGAACATTCGAGAGTTTTCGGGAGTTCGAGGCACGCAGCAAATCAGGTTCTAAATCAACGGCAGGGTCGCGAGCATCGGCTGATACGACCGGATCGACTGGTAACGGCGCGACGCCGGATGAGGAATTGACCGCTGCACATAAAGAGATTGAGGCCAACCTTGCAAACGATCTTCTGGATCGGGTACGCGAGGCATCGCCTGATTTCTTTGAAAGCCTGCTCATCAGGCTTTTAATGGCGATGGGGTATGGTGGTGCGACCGGAGAGGTCGGTAGGACGCTCGGTCGGTCCGGTGATCGTGGCGTTGATGGTGTGATCGATCAGGACCCTCTGGGCGTCGATCAAATCTATATCCAGGCCAAGCGCTATGCGGTCGATAATCAGGTCGGTGCGGGTGACGTGAGAGACTTTTTCGGTGCGCTCAATCTGAAACGCGCCTCAAAGGGGATTTTCGTCACTACGTCACGATTTACGCCTGAAGCGCAGCGTACAGCCGCTGATCTGGGTATGCGGATCGTACTGATTGATGGACAGCAACTTGGCAAGTTACTGATCCGTTACAATGTCGGATGTATCCCCCGGCAAACGCTCGAATTGAAAGAAATTGACGAATCTTTCTTCGATGTAGACGACTGAGGCTCGTTAACTGCCTCAATTCGCATCCAGTGCATGAGCCACCAGAGCGGTGGACGGGATGATTGTCCCGGCCTCGCGGTGGGTAGCGCGCAAGACGACGCGCGGGGCCTTGCCGGCGTCATGGGCCTCGCGCCAGCGACTCGCGCACAGGCACCAGCGATCCCCCGGTTTCAGGCCCTCAAAGCCGAATTCGGGCCGGGGTGTTGACAGATCGTTGCCCTTCGATTTCGAAAACTCCAGAAACTCCGCCGTCATCACCGCACAGACAGTGTGCGAACCCATATCGCCCACATGAGCCTCGCAACAGCCGTTGCGGACATACCCCGTCAGCGGGTCGAGCGAACAGGGTTCCAGTGGCTCCCCCAGCATATTGATCGCG
The DNA here is from genome assembly GCA_937922185.1 of uncultured Neomegalonema sp. Classification (GTDB taxonomy): domain Bacteria; phylum Pseudomonadota; class Alphaproteobacteria; order Rhodobacterales; family Rhodobacteraceae; genus JAHDDY01. Next base: position 19,195 of record CAKZUT010000060.1, on the reverse strand, counting down.
GGAACCAGTCCCGGCAGTCGTTTCGCCATTGTCGTTCTCCGTTAGTTTTTGCCATCTATCGCGATCAGTATTGCGCCGGACAGTGCCACATCTCACGCGGTTTTCTGCGCTGAACCTGACTCGATTTGCCTGCGGATGACACCGGCGCAATGCAGGGCGCAACCGGGGAAATACCATTTGTGATCATGAATTTAACCCAATCGAAAGGTGGTGGGTGGAAATTGGGGGCAGTCTGTCGTCTTTGCTTTTGTCCTATTGATCCGGGTCTTACGTTCAGCATGGTATATGGTACGCTATATCTCATCGTCGGCCCCGCTGGTTCGGGCAAGCAGGCATTAATCGACGCAGTGCTGGAAACACGCCCGGATATCCGGCGCGCACCCCTGATCGTTTCCGCCCAACGCAGCGACAATACCTGCGTCGTCGGGGCCATTACCCCGGATCGCTTTCTCAACCTGATGCGCCGCGAAGCCTTCGCCCTGCAATGGGATTCGGACGGGTTCCGCTACGGCCTGACCCACGACGCCACGAAACAGCTCAGCGACGGGCATTCGTTGATTCTCTCGTGCGATAGTTTTGTCATCGAGCAGGCCCGCCAGCTCTATCCGAATGTTCAGGCGATCTATATCACCGCGCGGCTCGATGTATTGCGTCGCCGTCTGTCTTCGATGGCCTACGGTTCCGATGCCGAGATCGACATGCATATCGCTCAGTCGCTTCGCCTGCGTCCCAGGGGCGGGCAGGTGACGACCGTGGATACCAGCGACAGCATCGCGGCGGGTGCGATAGCCCTCATGGCCGCGATACCGATGGCATAGGGTTACAATCCAAGAGATTTGTAGGTTTCAGCTACCCGCTGGATCGAGATCAGGAAGGCAGCCGTTCTCAGATCGACGCCCTCACTCTCCCGGCTGTGCCAGATCTCGGCCATGCTCTGGTAGGAAATACGCATCGTATCGTCGAGACCTGATCGTACGAGTGACAGCTCGTCCGCCCCTTTCAGCATCTTTTCGCGCTTGCTCGGGCTGATGGCTTTGCCGGTCAGGGCCTCGATCTCATCCACCAGCAGATTATTCGCCGCTTCCTGTTGTCGCCGCTGCATCCGTCCGAAGCGGATATGCGACAGGTTCTTGACCCACTCGAAATACGAAACCGTCACGCCCCCCGCATTGGCATACATATCTGGAATGATGACGCTGCCCTTGCGGCGCAGGATTTCGTCAGCTCCCGCTGTCACCGGGCCATTCGCCGCCTCGATGATCAGTGGTGCCGTGATCCGTTCGGCATTGCCGAGATTGATCGTGCTTTCCATGGCCGCCGGGATGAGGATGTCGCAGTCATATTCAAGGATGCTGCCGCCGTCCTCCGTATATTGTGCGCCGGGAAAGCCCTTTACGCCGCCATGTTCTGTGACGTGGTTTTTCACCGCTTCGACATTCAGGCCCCCGGCGCTGACGATGGCCCCGTCCCGCTCGATGATGCCGACGATCCGGCATCCGTCTTCCTCTTCGAGGAACTTCGCGGCGTGATACCCCACATTGCCGAGGCCCTGCACGATGACCCGTTTGCCGTCGAGTGTGCCCGATAATCCGGCTCGGGCGACATCATCGGGGTGCCGGAAAAATTCCTGTAGAGCGTATTCCACGCCGCGCCCTGTCGCCTCCACGCGCCCGGCAATTCCGCCAAGATGGTGCGGTTTGCCGGTGACGCAGGCGCGGGCATTGATATCGTCGCTTTTGATTCTTTTATACGCATCGGCGATCCACGCCATTTCCCGTGCGCCGGTGCCCATATCGGGGGCGGGCACGTTCTGGGCCGGATGGATCAGGTCGCGTTTGATGAGTTCGTAGGCGAAGCGCCGGGTGATGCGCTCCAGCTCATCCTCCTCCCATTCGGCAGGGTCGATGCACAGCCCGCCTTTCGAGCCGCCGAACGGCACTTCCACCAGCGCGCATTTATAGGTCATCAGCGCGGCCAGCGCCTCCACCTCGTTCTGGTTCACGTCCATCGAATAGCGGATGCCGCCCTTGACCGGCTCGGCATGTTCGGAATGGACCGAGCGATACCCGGTGAAAGTCTTGATCTCGCCGCGCAGCTTGACCCCGAAACGCACGGTGTAGGTGGAATTTGCCACCCGGATCTTCTCCTCCATGCCCGGTGGCAGATCCATGAGCGAGGCGGCCCGTGTGAACATCATATCGACAGAATCACGGAAGCTGGGTTCCTGATGGTGGACGGCATTCATGGTCGGCTCTCCCGTTTCGGACTGCTCCGATAATGGCCGCGACCCTGCGCTTCCATACGGCGTCCGTCAATGAGCCTCACCGGCCCTTACGCGGTTTCGCCCGCATTGTGGGAACGGCATCAAGCGGATTGTCCGGCCAGGGATGTTTCGGATACTGCCCGCGCAAATCCTTGCGGACATCGGCATAGGAATTGGCCCAGAAACCCGGCAGGTCTGCTGTCACCTGCACGGGACGGCGGGCGGGGGAGAGAAAGCGGATCAACAGGGGCGCGCGTCCGTCATCAATGGCCGGATGCCGCGTTTCCCCGAACATCTCCTGTATCTTCACGTCCAGCGCGGGAGGGTCGTTCGTGTAATCGATTCGTGCGGTGCTTCCCGCAGGTGTTTTCAGGCGGGTCGGGGCCAGCCGGTCCAGCGCCGCGCGGGCCTCCCAGTCGAGACTGTCATGCAGAATGCGCTCCAGCGGCAGGGACGCAAAATCCGCCTTGCTCCGCACCGTACCCATATGCGGCAGCAGCCAGTCGTCGAGGGTTGCCTGCAAGGTTTCGTCGCTCCAGTCGGGCAGGGTGTCATGTCCCCGTCCCCGCAACCATGCCACCCGCGCGCGCAGGGCCTCCGCACCTTCCCGCCACGGCAAGGCGGACAGACCAAGCTGACGCACTCCGTCCAGCGCCGCCGCCGCGATGCGGTCAGGAGGGGCGTCTTTCCATTTGCGGGAATCGAGGATCAGGGCGTCCAGCCGCCGCTCGCGCAGGGCGATCACCGTGCCCGTCTGTGCGTCCCATTCGCAGGTTTCGCGCCAGACGATGCGCTCTGCGAAGGCCGCTTCGATCTGAGAGAGAGTCAGACGCGCGGCGAGGCGAATGCGGGCTTCGCGCGGGTTGCCGTCCAGATGGGCAATGGCCAGCCACCGTTCCTGCGCCAGCGGATCGCCCGCATCGGTGAAGACGGCCCCCCTTCCTCCGGCCATCAGGTAACGCGGTTCTTCCCCTGGCCTTCGCCGGGCTATGCGGTCGGGATAGGCGCGGGCCAGCACTGCCCCGGTATCGCGTAGATCGGTGGTGCCGCCGCCGATGCCCCCCAGCGCCCTTGCCCCGTCGCGTATGCGTGAGAGGGGACCGCGCTCGACATGGCCGATACGTTCCGAGGCATAGCGTTTGGGGTCGCGCAGGGCCTCCACCCGCAGGGCCAGATCGCATCCGGCCCCTGACAGCGGATCGCGCTCCTCCAGCAGGGCGGCGAGTGCATTGGCCAGCTTTTCGTCGTTGCCCGCGCATAGCCGCATATGGGCAAGACGCGGGTGAAGCGGTTCACGCGCCAGTCGCTTTCCATGGGCGGTGACCGCTCCATCACCATCCAGCGCCCCCAATGACCGCAACAGATCACGCGCCTGTTCGACCGCCTTTTCAGGCGGCGTATCCAGCCAGCGCAAATCCCCCGGATCGCGCACACCCCAGACTCCCAGTTCCAGCATCAGGGGCGCAAGATCGGCATCCACGATCTCGGGCCGGTCATAGGGTGCGAAGCCCCCTTCCTCGCCCTTTGTCCAGACCCGGTAGCACACTCCCGGCTGTGTTCGGCCCGCGCGTCCGCGCCTCTGATCCGCTGCCGCGCGTGAGACACGCCCGGTCACCAGCCGGGTCATTCCCGCTCCGGCATCGAAGGCCGCGCGCCGGGATTGTCCCCCGTCCACGACGATCCGAACGCCTTCGATGGTCAGCGAGGTTTCCGCGATCGCGGTGGCCAGCACCACGCGCCGTTTGCCGGGAACGGGAAGCAGGGCCGCGCGCTGACGGTCGAAGGGCATGGAGCCGTGCAGGGGTTGCATGAGAACGCCCTCGCCCAGCCGTCCCCTGAGCATCCCCTCCACGCGCGCGATTTCTCCCACGCCGGGCAGGAAGACGAGTGCGTCGCCCGGTTCCTCATCCAGCGCGCGCAGGACCGTGGTGGCCACTGCCGTCTCGAAGGCATCCCGCCGTGCCGTGCGCCCGCGCCATGGAGCATCGAGCCACCGGGTCTCCACCGGAAAGGCGCGCCCCTCGGAGCGGATGACCGGTGCATCGTCCATCAGCGCCGCGACCCCCGCATCGTCCAGCGTGGCCGACATCGCGACCAATCGAAGGTCGTCGCGCAACGCGCCCTGTGCATCGAGACAGAGGGCAAGCCCCAGATCGGCATGGATCGAACGTTCATGGTATTCATCGAAGATCACCGCCGCCACATCCTCCAGTGCCGGATCGCTCTGGAGCATTCGGGTCAGAATGCCCTCGGTGATGACTTCGATGCAGGTATCCGGCCCGACCGCGCGTTCGCGCCGGATGCGATAGCCGACCCGGCCCCCCGCCTTCTCGTCCAGAGTCTGTGCCATGCGCTCGGCGGCGGCCCGCGCGGCCACCCGGCGAGGCTCCAGCATCAGGATGCGCCTGCCCGCCACCCATGGCTCATCCATCAGCGCAAGTGGAACCCGCGTCGTCTTGCCCGCTCCGGGCGGGGCCACCAGAACGGCATTGACCCCCGCGCGCAAACACGCACGGAGGTCAGGCAGAACGTCATCGACGGGAAGGGAAGTCATGCGCCCTTATCGGACGCATGGAGGGATGCGCGCAAGCGGCGACTTATTCTGCGGGAACCATGCCGCTGACCATTTCGTCCCGGCCAAGCATCGCATGGGTCACCGTCGCGCCGGTGATGATCGCAACCAATGCGATCAGGGGGGCGACGCTCAGGGTCGAAAGACCTGTCAGACCCGCGCCGATGGTGCAACCGCCCGCCAGCACACCGCCGATGCCCATCAGGACGGCACCGCCGAGATAACGCACTGTTTGCTCCGGCCCCTCGAAACTCTCCAGCCGCAATTCCCGGCGGAAGAGGGCGGAGACGAACGCGCCGACCAGGACACCGCCGACCATCCCGGCACCGAAGCCCGGCTCCAGCGCCGTGCTGGCCATGGTATAGAACAGCGCATCCGACGCGCCGGAGGTGAAGGCAAGGCTTTCCGCCGGTCGGGGGTCGAAGGCATCAACCAGCAGTACGCCGGTCGCGACCCAGCCGCCGACGATCAGAAGGCCCACTGCGATACCGGCAAGGGCCAGTCGCAGGCCAACTCCGCTGCGCCATACGATCAGGGCAAGCAGCGCGACCAGTGTGACGGCGGCGGCAAGGGGCAGAACCGATCCGCCTGCCACGATATCGAGGGAAGTCATCTCGGTGAAAGTCACGCGCGGAGCGGCCAAAAGGCCGCGTAGGCTGGCATAAGCCGTGATCGAGAAGACGGTCAGCACGGTCAGCGCGCGCAGATTGCCCTGCGCCGTCAGCACGGTCAGGCGCGAAGCGCAGCCGCGTGTCAGCACCATCCCGCCCCCGAACATCAGGCCGCCAAGAACCAGCGATCCGAGAGGCAGGGTATCACTGACGAAGCGGGTTTCGCTGAAGTCGATCATGCCACTATAGGCCAGCATCTGCGCCCCCGACAGAGCAGCCAGCAATGCCAGAGCATAGGCTCCCGCCATAGGCGACAGGCCCGACACCCCGCTTTGTACGACAGCCGACCGCAGACAAAACCGTGAGGCCTGCGCCACTGCCCCGAACAGCACGCCGAGCATCAATCCCGCCACGGGCAAGATTGCATTCAGATCGACGTCCTCGAAACCGGCAAACTCCGCAAGCATGGAAACTCTCCCCTGATTCAGAGTTTCGATATGGTAATGCGAAAAATAAATGTCAAATATTTTTAATTACATTAAATTTTAGTAAAAATATCCGCCATGGTGCCGTGCAAGGGAATGCGCTAGCGAGGGGGAACAGGAAGGGCGCAGATGATCCGTATCGCTGACAGTCATACGCTACCGCGCTGGCAGCGCCCGGAATCGCTGTTGATCCTGATGACTGTCGCCATGGCGCTGGCCTTCGATGTCTGGATGGCCCTGCTCAACAATTTTGCGGTCGAGGCGGCACAGTTTGACGGCTCCGATATGGGCTGGATGCAGACGATCCGTGAAATTCCGGGCTTTCTCGCCTTCGGGGCCGTTTATGTCCTCCTGTTCATGCGTGAGCAGACTCTGGCCTATGTCGCGCTTTTGCTGCTGGCTGTCGGGGCGGCGGCGACGGGCTTTCTGCCGATGTTCTGGGGTCTGGCCCTGACCACGATGATCAGTTCCATCGGCTATCACTACTTCGAGACGATCAACCAGTCGCTCCAGCTTCAATGGCTGTCCAAGGAACGCGCGCCGCAGGTGATCGGCAACCTGCGCGCCGTCGCCGCCGGGGTAGGCTTCGTCGTCTTCGGGTTCCTGATCTTCTGGGGCTTTACCGCGCGGGGCGAGGCGGTGGACCCGGTGCCGCTCGATTATCGCTGGCCCTATCTGATCGCGGGATGCCTTTCCGCCGCTGTCATCCTGTTCGCGATCATCGCCTATCCGCGCTTCGAGGCCCCCCATGCCCAGCGCCGGGAACTGGTGATGAAACGCCGCTACTGGCTCTATTACGCGCTGGTCTTCATGGGCGGGGCGCGGCGGCAGATATTCCTCGTCTTCGCGACCTTCATGCTGGTTGAGAAATTCGGATACGAGCTGCACGAGACTGCCGCGTTGTTGCTGGTAAACCAGTTCGTGACCATGTTGGTTGCGCCCTATGTCGGGTTGCTGATCACCCGCTTCGGCGAGCGCATGGCGCTGACCATCGAGTATACGGGCCTGATCTGCGTTTTCTCCGGCTATGCCCTGATCTACTATCTCGACGTCAATCCGCTCTGGGCCGCATTCCTTTATCTGGCCGATCACATCTTCTTTTCGATGTCCTTTGCCCTGAAGACCTATTTCCAGAAGATCGCCTCGCCCGAGGATCACGCGCCCACCGCCGCCGTGGCCTTCACGATCAACCACATCGCCGCCGTCTTCCTGCCTGCGGTGCTGGGTTATCTCTACCTGGTGCTTCCCGCCGCCGTCTTCATGCTGGGCGCGGCCATGGCCGGGGTCTCCCTGATCCTCGCCCGCATCATGCCGCGCCACCCCGTCGAGGGCCATGAGACCCTTCTCGCAGGGCGTGTCGCTCCGGCGGAATGAACCCTGCGGGACCATTCGCCCCTTGACCCCGCGCGCCTGCGTTGCCAAATGCGGCAGAGCCTATTTCTCAGGAAAGACGACCATGCCCAAGATCACGTATATCGAGCACGACGGAACCGAACACAGCGCCGACGTGCCCGTCGGCAACACGCTGATGGAGGGTGCGGTCAACAACGGCATTCCGGGGATCGAGGGCGATTGCGGCGGGGCGTGCGCCTGCTCGACCTGCCATGTCTATGTCGATCCCAAATGGCAGGAAAAGCTGAAGCCGCAGGAAGACATGGAAGTCGATATGCTCGATTTTGCCTATGAGCCGAACGAGCATTCCCGGCTCGGATGCCAGATCCCGGTCACGGCGGAGATGGACGGCCTCGTGGTGAAAATGCCCGAGAAACAGCTTTGAGAACAGCCTGCCTTGCAGTCGTCGCCCTTGTGATGATGGCGGCGTCGCCGGTGCCTCCTGTTGCTGAAACTCGTTTCACTGACCCCACCGACCGCTATGATCACGGTGTCCTCGGTGATGCCATTGAATACGGTGCGCTGGAGTTTCTGGTCGGGGGTGACGTCGTATCCCGCGTGACGCTGCCTGAGAACCGGGTCTTCGAGGATATCGCGCCCCGTTTCGCGCGTTTGACCGATGGTGCCGGCCTTCAGATCGTGGTCGTGGAATCCGAAGCGTCCGGTGGCGCGCAGCTTGCGGTCTATGAGGCTGCATCGGGCCTGACGCTCGCCAAGCGCGCCGCTACCCCCCATATCGGTCGGCGCAACCGCTGGCTCGCCCCAGCCGCAATCGCCGATTTCGACGGGGATGGGATCAACGACATCGCCTATGTCGAGACGCCGCATCTGGCGGGTATCCTCAAGATAGTGACGCTTCGGGGCGATGAGTTGGTCCCGATTGCCGAACCGAAACCCGGCTTCTCGAACCATCGCATCGGTCAGGATTTCATCACCGGTGACGTGCGGACATGCGACGACACGGTCGAACTCGTTCTGCCTGACCGTGCATGGCAAACCCTGCTGGCTATACGCATCGTGGACGGGAAGATCGCGCATCGTACCTTGCCGCACGCGCCCGATGCCGAGGGTATCGAGGCCGCGCGTCGTTGCGAGTGACGCGCCTGTCGAGCATGGCTTGATGGCGTGTTGCGGCACCGTCGTTCATTCCGTAGATTGAACGATACCCTGGCACACCATAACCTACAGATAACGGGCTGGTAGAACTCGACTGTGACACCGGCATTGCTCGCGTCCATGCCGGGGCGCGCTGGAGGCAGGTCATCGCCGCCCTCGATCCTGTCGCATAACGTGCTCGGCATCGTGGTGTCGGGCGAGAGCGCAGGGCTGGCGATGGGCCTTTATGATGCAGGGGCGATGCCTGTTCTGTCCGCCGACTGCTCCAGGAGAGAGCCATGACGAACCCGCATGATATTATTGCCGCCGCTTTCGACGCAATTGATGCGCTGGAAGGCACAGTCAAAGCCTGGGCGCATCTCGACCGTGATGCCGTGGAGGCCCAGATCACGCAGATCGCGGCGATCCCGCCGGATCGGCGCGGGCCGCTCTGGGGGCGGCCTGTCGGGGTGAAGGACATCATCGATACGATGGATTTCCCGACGGAATACGGCTCGCCGATCCATGCAGGGCATCGCCCGAAAACGGACGCCGCCGTTATCGCGGGTCTGCGAAGTGCCGGTGCCGTCATTCTCGGAAAGACGATCACGACCGAACTTGCCTATTTTACGCAAGGGCCAACCCGCAACCCCCTGAACCCGGATCATTCGCCGGGTGGATCATCCAGTGGATCGGCGGCGGCGGTCGCGGCGGGCATGGTGCCGCTGGCTATCGGGTCGCAGACGGCGGGGTCGGTCTGTCGTCCGGCGTCTTTCTGCGGAGTCGTGGGGTTCAAGCCGACCCGGAACCTCATCAGCCTCGCAGGTGTGAAGTCTTTCTCACCCAGTCTCGACACGCTCGGTGTCTTTGCGCGCAGTGTGGGCGAGGTGGCGGTCATGGCGGGCGCGATGACGCGCAATCACTGGCAGGGCAGTGCAGCGGATGAGCCGCCTCGCCTTGCACGGTTCGGGGGACCGGAAGCACAGATGGCGACCGATGCGGCCCATGCGGTGGTCGATGCCGCACTGGCCGGAATGAATGTCGGGCAGGCAGATCGCAGCGCGCCGTTCGATACGCTCATCGACCTGCAACTGAGGATCATGCGGTATGAGATGCGGCGCGAGTCGGCGCATGAGGTTCGGACAGATTTCGACCGCCTCAGCCCCGCCTATCAGCAATTGATGAAGGACGGGGAGGAGATATCGGCCCGCGATCATGTCGATGATCGCATCGCCCTGATGCAGGCGAGAGAGCAGATCGACAGGCTGTTCGGGGATGCTGAAATTCTCGTCCAGCCCAGTGCGCCGGGCGAGGCACCGCTCTATGCGGACGGCACGGGAGATCCGGTCATGAACCGGGCTTTCACCCTGCTTGGCTTGCCCGCGATATCCATTCCCTGTGGAACGGGGCCGAACGGTTTGCCGCTCGGCCTGCAACTGGCGGGTAAGCCTTACCGCGACAGCACATTGCTGCGCGTCGCGGCGTGGTTCGAGCGGCGACTTACAGCTTGAAGCAACCGATCCGACCGGCGGGAAGCGGCAGCTCCACACCACCGGAGGCCTTGCACGCGGCGCTGTCATTTTCACCCCATGATGAGGCGGGCAGGATGGTCCCGTCCTCGACGACGTAAATCGACACGTCCTCTTCCAGAGGGGCTGCATTCCGGGCGGACGCAGCGTCGTTTGAAACGAGAGTCGCGGCCATGGCAGGCGTGATGCGGGGCAGGGTGTCGATGATCGACGGCTCGTTCTCGATACCGATAGAGGTCGATTCGATGATCGTGTCGGCCTGAGCCGGCGTCACGATAGCCAGCGACTCCGTGCCACCGAGAGACGGTGAGAGCGGCTGGATCTGTGGCGTTGACTGCGAAATCGTGACCGACTGTGCAAACGCCGGGGATGCGACGAGCAGGGCGGCCAGACAAAGCGGTAGTTTCCGAAGCATGGATAAAACCTCCAGATGAGTTGTGACAGGCCAGAGCGGCTTATCAGTCAACGTATCATCTGTGGGAATTGTTTCATCCCCCCGTGACAGAAATGTGTAATACGGGGTTTCTATTGCTTCCGTCACTCGTATGATGGCCCTGAAAGCGGGCAGGAAACGGGGATTTTCGGTTTCAGTTCGTTACCTTGTCCTCGTCTTCCGGTTTTTTCTGAGCCTCGACTTTTTCGGACTTTCCGTCCGCATCATCGGCTTCGCCGTCTGATTGCGCGGCCTTGTCGCCGGATTTCTGATCAGCGGTCTTGCCGGTCTTCTCGCCCTTTTCCCAGAAGCCGTCATAGACCTCACCCGTCGCATAGCGCATGACGCCGTAGCCATGACGCTTGCCGTCAACGAATTCACCTTCGTAGCGGTTGAAATTGTCGCCGTTGGGGTATTTGGCCGTGCCCTTGCCATGCATCAGGCCCTTGCGCCATGTGCCGGTGAACTCGAACCCGTCTTCCGCAATGGTGATCGACCCGGCCCCGTGGCGCAGACCCTCTCGGAAATCGCCCGTGTAGACCGTGCCGTTAGGATATTTCGCGGTGCCTTCACCATGCTGAAGACCATCAACCCAGTCGCCTTCGTATTCATAATCGGCCTTGGTGATCATCTTGCCCTTGCCGTGATGCACCGTGTCCCTGAACTCGCCTTCATAGACGACACCGTTGGCATAGCGGGCCTTGCCCATGCCCTCGATGCGGCCCTCAACCCACTCGCCGGTATATTCGCCGCCATCCTCATAGACGATGGTGCCCTGACCATGGGGTGCGCCGTCCACGAACTCGCCGGTATAGGTCGAACCGTTGGGATATTTCGCGACCCCCTCGCCCTCGATCTGACCATCGATCCAGTCGCCCTCGTATTCGTATCCATCGGGCAGGACGAACTTGCCTTTGCCGTGCTGCTTTCCGTTGACGAAATCGCCGGTGTATTCGCCCCCGTCCTTGTAGGTGATCCGGCTCTGCTCGGGGGGCTTGGCCTTGGTATCGGCGCTCGCGCCCGTCGTTCCGGCCAGACCCAGCGAGAGGGCCGTAACTCCGATCAACAGCAGGTTTTTCATGTGTCTCTCTGCCTTCACCTAACGAAACCGCGCGGCGGTGTTCTCCGGGTTCGGAGCCTATTCGATTGCCCCGGCGCAACGCAACGATGAACCGTTCGGCTACCATACCCGTGTTGCCGCAGGCACACGCAGGCATTGCCGCCTTGGTCACCGGGGGCTATCACCCCATTTCGCTTCTCGGACCCGCCGCTATTGGAGACCTAACGGATGGATCGGATCAAAATTGCGGCAGCGCAGCTCAATGCGACGGTCGGTGATGTTGCGGGGAATGCCGGACGCGCGCGCGATGCTCTTGAGGATGCCCGCAGGGACGGGGCGGATCTGCTGGTCCTGCCGGAGATGTTCATCGGCGGGTATCAGTTGCAGGATCTGGTCCGCAAACCCGCTTTTATCGAGACCTGCCGGCGAGAGATCGCCGCATTGGCCGAGGCGACGGCGGACGGCCCCGCCGTCCTGATCGGTTGCCCTCTCTATGAGGAAAACCTCGTCTTCAATGCTGTCTATCTGCTGCGCGACGGCAAGATCGATACGGTCTTTCGCAAGCATGAGCTGCCCAATTACGGCGTGTTCGACGAGAAACGATTCTTCGTGCCCGGCCCAGCCCCCGGCCCCGTGACAATCGCCGGTGTGCGGGTCGGTGTCGCCATCTGCGAGGATGCATGGTTCCCGGATGTGGCTGAAACACTGGTAGAGACGGGCGCGGAGATCATCGTCGTTCCCAACGGATCACCCTATGCCCGCAACAAGCACGACGTCCGCATGAACGTCATCGTGGCGCGGGTGGTCGAGACGGAACTGCCATTCCTGTATCTGAACCTCGTCGGGGGGCAGGACGATCAGTGCTTCGACGGTGGCAGTTTCGTACTCAATCCGGGGGGGGAACTGGCTTTGCAGGCCCCGTTTTTTGAGGAAGCGATCCTGACCTGCGATTTCGTGCGGGGCGATGACGGGTGGCGGTGTGACGCGGGGCCGCGCGCGCCCGTGCCGGACGAGTGGGAGGCCGATTATCAGGCGATGGTTCTGTCCCTGCGCGATTATGTGCTCAAGAACGGGTTTGAGCGTGTGGTGCTCGGCATGTCGGGCGGTATCGACTCTGCCCTGACCGCGACGATCGCCGCCGATGCGTTGGGGCCGGACAAGGTGTGGTGCGTGATGCTGCCCTCCCGCTACACATCCGAGCATTCGCTGGAGGATGCCGCCGAATGTGCGAACCGGATCGGGGCACCCTATGTCTCGCTGCCCATCGGACCGGGGGTGGAGGCGATCAACGGTTCGCTGGAGGATTTTTTCGAGGGCACCGAACCGGGTGTTGCCGAGGAGAATATCCAGTCCCGCCTGCGGGGCCTGTATCTCATGGCGCTGTCCAACAAGTTCGGGCATCTGCTGCTGACCACAGGTAACAAATCGGAGGTGGCGGTCGGGTATGCCACGCTCTACGGAGATATGTCGGGTGCGTATAACCCGCTGAAAGATTTGTATAAAACCCGCGTATTTGAGACCTGCCGCTGGCGCAATGCCAACCACCGGGACTGGATGCTCGGCAATGAGGGCATGGTCATCCCCGCGCGGATCATCGATAAACCCCCGTCGGCGGAATTGCGTGAGGATCAAAAGGACGAGGATTCGCTGCCTCCCTATGAGGTGCTGGACGACATCCTGTTCCGTTTGATCGAGGGCGATGCCAAGATCGGCGACATCATCCGCGCGGGCCATGATCGCGAGACGGTGGAGCATATCGCGAATCTGCTCCGCAATTCGGAATTCAAGCGGTTCCAGTCGGCCCCCGGCACCAAACTCAGCCCCCGCGCCTTCTGGCTGGAGCGCCGTTATCCGCTGACGAACCGTTTTCGGGATCGGTTGCATGTCGAGGAGGGGGCGCCCGGTTTTGACGGATGATCCGGGAGAAGAACCGATGATGATCGCCGCGAAGTAGCCGACAGGCGCTATCAGTGAACTCGGTTTTTGAGATTTCGGTCAAAACCGGATTGGCAAAGTTGCGTGCCGCCCCCGATATTCCGGTTCGGCTGAAAGAGATCGGAACTCAGGAACTGCCCGTCACATGGAAACACGCTCGCGCTGTCGAGACCGTGCCGAAGGGCTATGAGCATATCAGACGATATGACGTTCCCGTTCCGGGATGTTCACCGCCGTTGCAGGAAGAACGCCCCAAATCCTGACCCCAATAACAACAGCAGCCCTGCGAGGCTCCACCTGTCCGGCCAGTCGCCGAACACGGCCATGCCCATCACCGTCGCCGAGACGAGCTGCACATAGACCAGCGGTGCGAGGCGTGAGGCGTCGGCCATGCGGGTGGCGATTGTGTGCAGCAGGTTGCCGACCGCCGATGCCGCTGCGCTTGCCAGCACAAGCATGGCGGTCGTTCCGCTTGCTTCAGGTATTGCCGCCACGCCCCAAGGGGTCAGCAGAACAGCCCCGATAGTCAGGTGCGAAACCAGCAGGCTGCGGGGATTGACCGTGCCGCTCAGCCATTTCGTTGCCACCAGAAAGCACCCGTAGAGCAATCCGGCGAACAAGGCCCAGCCCAGCCCGCCCGATGTCTCCATGCCGGGCCGGACCACCAGCAGAACGCCGCAGAATCCGGCGAACAGCAGAGCAGTGCGCGCGACCGTGATCCGCTCACGCAGCAGCCATGCGGCCAGAAAATACGACAGGATCGGCCCCACGAAGAACGCCGCGAAGACATTCGCTATCGGTTCGGTCTTCAGGGCCGTCAGGATGCATGTCACCGCGACCGTGATGAGAACGGCCCGCAGCCAGTATCGCCGGTCGCGGAAGACGCTCGGGTCGAACCCGCGTCCGCCATAGGCCGCCCAGACGAGGATCGCACCCAGCCCGAACCGGCTCCACGCGATGAAAACCGGTTCCACCCCCGCTGCTCCAAGCAGCTTTCCGGCGGTATCCCCGACAGGAATGAAGCACATTCCCGCTGACATCAGCAGAGCAGCCCGTAGGAGCGGGGACAGTGTCATGGTGGAAATTTCCGGTGTGCGGAGCAGGTTTTCCCTCTGTGCTGCCAAAAATCGCGCCACGCAATCTTGCGCGTCCTGTGCCGATACGTTAAATGGCCTTTCGCGCGTAGGGGTGTAGCTCAGTTGGTAGAGCGTCGGTCTCCAAAACCGAATGTCGTAGGTTCGAGTCCTATCGCCCCTGCCACGCGCGTTTGTTTTTCGGTGCCGCCCACCGCCCCGTACCCGCTTCAGGAAACCCATCAGAGGGTGTGCTGTGGGTGTCCGGGAGGAGGTGCGGGGCGGTGAGAGGAAAAAGACCAAGATGGCCAATCCGATCCAGATGATCCGTAACGCACCGCAATTCATCCAGCAGGTGCGTGCCGAGACCGCGAAAGTGACGTGGCCGACACGGCAGGAAACCATCACGACGACCATCATGGTCTTCATCATGGTCACGCTGACGGCGATCTTCTTCCTGCTCGTGGATCAGGTTCTGAACTTCATGGTCGAGATGATCGTGGCCCTCGGGACTTGATTTTTGTCTCCCGCCCGGTACAACCCGCGCATCAACTGCAATTAGGCGCATGACTCAGGCGCTCGCTTCCGAAAGATCAGGGGCGCGCGCGATGATCCATGCCTTTGAGACGGGTCGGACATGGCGCATCGCTGGTATATCGTTCACGCATATTCGAACTTCGAGGGCAAGGTTGCGGAAGCAATCCGCAGCGAGGCCGAACGCAAGGGCCTGACCGAAGCCTTCGAGGAAATCCTCGTTCCCACCGAACAGGTGATCGAGGTTCGTCGCGGCAAGAAGGTCGAGGTTCCTCGCAAGAACTTCCCCGGCTATGTCCTCGTCAAGATGGATATGACCGATCCGGCCTATCACCTCGTCAAGGATACCAAGAGCGTCGTCGGGTTTCTCGGCGATGGTGGCAAGCCCCAGCCCGTGCCCCAGCGTGAGATTGACCGGATCATGGACAAGGCGGAAGACTCTGCCGAACGTCCGCGCTCCACGATCACTTTCGAGGTCGGCGAGAAGGTCAAGGTTATCGACGGCCCGTTCGAATCCATGTTCGGCGAAGTTCAGGATGTCGATCACGAACACGCGCGCCTCAAGGTCTCCGTTTCGATCTTCGGTCGCGAAACTCCCGTGGAACTGGAATACGCGCAGGTCTCGAAGCAGGAGTGATGACGCTCAACCGGCTGTGGACCATATTCAGGGGATGAACCACAGCCCCGGCAGGAAGACCAGCGCGACATAGAGCGTGGCGGCGACGAAGATATACCCGAACAGGGCGAACAGACCGTCCTTGCCCAGAAGGGCCAGGCCGAAGGCCGTGATAGCAAGGGCAGGGGCACCCACACCCCATGGCACAAAGGACAGCGGCAGGAAGCTGAGCGCGAGGATCGTCGCGCAGGTCACGATGGCCACATAGGCGATCTTTCCTTCGGCAAGCCATGGAAGACGGTTTTGTACCAGCCCGTCGATTCTGCGCGCCCAGGGCTTTGCCCGCTCAATCCCCTTCGAGAGCTTCGCACTGTCGATCTCGACCCGGCGCAGCCGTTCGGGTGCCCACAGGCCCCCCTCGGCGAAGATCGATTGCCTGATGGCGATGAAGATCAGAATGCACAGAACCAGCGGCGCACCGGGCAGGCCACCGATGACGGGGATCGCCGCAAGCGCGCCCAGCAACGCCAGCAGAACACCCAGAGAACGGTTCTTGAAGGCGTCCAGCATCTCGCCGATGGACGTCTTTTCGCCGTTCCCCGAACTGCCGAGGTCATCCAGTATCTCTTCCAGACTATCCGCCAAGACCCTCTCCTGTCGCGGGGCATTCCATGCGCTTACGCGGTCGTCCCGTCAAGCAGGTCGGTAAGCCGGGACAACCGTTCAGCGATCCAGCCCGGCCACGCCGGGGCCTTGTGGGGGTGTCGCGCTTGCAATGCCGCGTCCGTCCATGACCCCCGACACGATCTTGCGAAGGAAACCCGGTGCGATAGCCGATAACGGATTAACCCAGACACGGGGCGTTTCGGTGGTTCCCTGTACGGCATAGGTGACCCCGAAAACCCCTTCGCCCTCGCCCCCGGTCAGCAATGTTCCCAGCAGGGGCACCGAGCCGAGCGCGCCGTTGATCGCATAGGCAGGCGAGACGGTACCTGCCAGATCAATGCCCTTGCTCTCGATGTCATAAGTGCCGTCGAGCGTCAGGCCGAGGGCATTGCCCCAGGCGAGGCCGTTCCTGATCGACCATTGCCCCCCGATCCCGGAGAAGGGCAATTCGACCTTCGTGAAGGACAGGCCGTCCCCCGACAACATCTGTTGCGTCATTGAACCGATGGCACCGCCGGACAGGATTTCGCGCATCGTCTGGGAATTGCGGATCGTGATGCCGTCCACGCGCACGAGACCGGCGATGCGGGTCGGCAGCGTGGCGTCGCGGGTGCGTGCATCCAGACGTAACTGCCCCCCTGTGGCCCCCTCGAAGACCGAGGCTGCCCCCAGGAAAGCCCCCGCATCGGGGGCGGTCAGGCGAATGGCAAGCCCGTCTTCCCGGCGTTCGGCCAGAAAACGGGCAGGGGCGATGCCATTGAGGCGACCATCGACCTTCGTGGCGTCGATCCGCGCTCCGCGCAGGCGCAATCCGCCGTCCAGATCGGTGATGTCCAGATCATCGCGCAGCTTCACCCGTGCGAGGCGCATGGCGATTTCCGTGATTGTGCCGTTTCCGGCGGGCGGAGCCGGTTTGTCCTGTGCTGTCGTATCCATCGCGTCCGAGAAGGCACGGCGCAGGTCTATATAGGCCCCGGCCACCTCGATCCGGCTGCCGGAATCATCGGTGCCCTTGCGATAGCTGATCCCCGCATCCACCATATCGGCAAGGACGATGCGGTCGAAATCGATCAGGCGGACTGTTCCTCCCGCATCGAAGCCGACGCGCCCGGTTGCGGACATACCGGTGCCACGCAGCACGATCTTCTGGACCTGACCCGCGCCGTCGGGGTTGCGGAATCCCTCGACCGTCACCATTACCGGCACCCCGTCCGTCTTCGTCCAGCCCAGCCGGTCGATCCGCAGCGTTGAACTGCTGAGATCGGCATTCGCCGTGAAGCGTGTTCCGCCGCCGGGGAAGAGATCGACCTTTGCATCCAGCACCGCGACCCCGTCGAAATGATCGCTCAGATCCACCCCGGCCCTTAGCAGGAAGTCCTCGCGCGTCATGTAGGATTGCAGGGCGATGGTGCCTTCCGGCTCGCCGGGGAGGGGTCTGGAAAATTCCTGTTCGTATTCAAGGCGTGCAGACAACCCGTCCACCCGTGCATCGGAACGGATTTTCAGGCCATCGGGTGCCACTGCGACGGCCATGGTGTCGCCGGTGATCCTCATGCCCGTATGCGGTTCCAGCAGGGCGTATTCGCGTATGTCGGCATTGGCGCGGAAATCGACGTCTTCGATATCGAGATCGGCGGACAGGGGAAGCCTGACCTGAACCTTTCCCGTTATGTCGCCGGATGCCGTGGCGATATCCAGCCCCGCTTGGGAGATGAGCGCCAGCGGTTCGTGGTCCAGAAACCGCAGCACCGACTGCACGGGGCCGCTCACGTCCAGCGCAATCTGTCCTTCGGGGATGTCCGGCTCGAAATCCGGGATCGAGAACCGGGATTTGCCCAGAGCGAATCCGGGCGTTTGCGGGACCGCGACATATCCGTCATCCAGATGCACGTCGATCCGGTCCAGAGTGACCCGTCCGTTCCCCCGCCCCCGGAGGATGGGTGGCAGGCCCCGCACAGCGGTGGCGGTCGCATCCGTGAAATCGAAGGTAAGGGCAAGCGCATCCTGATCGGGATTGCCGGTATCGACTTGCGCCTTCAGGGCCAGGCCGCTGACGGTTCCGGCCTGGATGTTTTTTGAAACCCACCGATATCCCCCCGGTGCGACACCTCTGGGCCAGAGGCGGGGGATGCGCTCGAAAGCGGTCGGGCCGGTGGTAAGGTCGAGTTGCGCGCGCGTCGCATCGCCCGCCCGGCTCATCTTCGCTTGCAGTGTGACCGGCAGGCCCTCCACCTTTGCCGCAAATCTCGGGACCGCGAACGTGGTGCCGTTGCGGTCGAAATCGAGATCGATATCGGCCAGCGACAGCGGAGTGTCGTAGAATTGCGGCAGGCGAAGCTGCGCCCGACCCGCGCGCAGGCCGACCACGCGCGCCCAGCCCGATGCGGTGTCGATCTGCGCTGTGGCCGTGAGATCGGCAAGGGCCACCGAATTCTCTTCCGGCAGGGCCGCATTGAGGGTGGTGAGCGAGACGGTATCTATGCTGGCGAAGCCGCTGGTGAGATTGATCTTTCCGCTGCCCATGGCCGCCGCGAGATCAATGCGGATATCGTCCGATTGCAGGGCGGCACCGTCCACCCGCACGTCATTCAGCGAGGCGATGTCGCCGTCCTGTCGGACTGACCCGGATACTGCGCGGGCGGAAAGCGGTATCCCGTCGAGAGTGGCCTGAAGGCCCTGCGCCATGATCCTCGCCGATCCCCTGCGCCCGGCACCCATACCGGCTGTGCCCGATACCGAGAGCGAGGCGACCGTCGCGATGAGGTTTTCGTTTGGCAGGTGGAGGCTGGGTGCGGTGGTCTTCAGTCCATCGACCGTCATCTGACCGTCAGCAATTCGCGCGGCGAACGTGGTTCGACCCGCCTCCACCGTCGCGCCGCTTACCGGGTCGGCATAGCTCAGCACCGGGATTTCCGCTGCGGCGGTCCAGAT
>CAKZUT010000059.1 GCA_937922185.1 uncultured Neomegalonema sp. | reverse complement strand
GTCCATGACCTCGAGCGCAGCGGGCACGATCCCGGCGGCGATGATCTGGCTCACGGTGTTCGCTGCGTCTCGGATCGTCTCGAACGACAACAGCAGGGTCTTGACCGCTGGCGGATTCGGCGTCAACCGCACCGCGACTCGCGTGGCGATCCCGAGAGTGCCTTCGCTGCCGATGAACGCACCGCGCAGGTCATAGCCCGCGGGTTCGTCTTCGAGCCCGCCGAGAACGACGAGTTCACCCGACGGAAGCACCACTTCGACGGCGACGACGTGGGCGTTGGTGACGCCGTACGCCAGGCAGTGCGGGCCGCCCGAGTTGTTGGCGACGTTGCCACCGATCGTGCACACCTGCTGGCTCGACGGATCGGGCGCGAAGTGAAAGCCCATCGGCGTCAGATGCCGAGTGAGATCCAAGTTCACGACGCCCGGCTCGACCCAGGCGATCCGGTTGTCGGTGTCGATCTCGAGGATCTCGTTCATCTTCGTCACGGTGACGACGATGGGAGCGCCGAGCGGAATGGCGCCACCGGCCAGGCCGGTGCCGGCGCCTCGGGGTACGACGTTGCGCTCGTGCTTGAGCGCAATGCGCATGATGGCCTGGACCTCGGCGGCTGTGATCGGGAAGCAGACCGGACCGGCGACTCCCCCGTCATAGATCGACGCGTCGTGGCTGAGCAGCGAACGCTCGGCCCCGTCGTAGCGAACCCGGTCGGGGCTCAGCGCACGGCGGAGCGCCTCGACGACGGGGTCGCCGCTTCCTGAATTGCTGCCGGGCTCAAGGTTGAGCCGCTTCTTCACCGACGACAAGAACCCGGCCATCAGGTCACCCTCCCGATCCGAAATCTGTGCGCTTTCCACGCGTCAAGCGCGAGAAGTACGCATATTTCGGGAAGCGGTCCGAGGTCGGGAAGAGCGAGTGCGTGCTCACGAGCGGAGCTTCTTTGCTTCGAGGCGACGGGCGTGCAGGATCGGCTCGGTGTAGCCCGACGGCTGCTCGGTGCCGGACAGCACCAGGTCGCACGCTGCCTTGAACGCCGGGCCGTCGAAGCCGGGCGACATGGCGATGTACTCGGGATCGTCGGCGTTCTGGCGATCGACGACAGCGGCCATCTTCTGCATGGCCGATTGGACATCCTCGCGGCTGATCACCCCATGGTGCAGCCAGTTTGCGACGTGCTGGGCCGAGATGCGGCAGGTCGCGCGGTCTTCCATCAGGCCCACATCGTTGATATCGGGCACTTTCGAACACCCGACCCCCTGATCGACCCAGCGCACGACATAACCGAGGATGCCCTGGGCGTTGTTCTCGACTTCCCGGATGATCTGGTCCGCGCTCCATTGCCGATAGGCGGCAAGCGGAATGTCGAGCAGCGTATCGACATAGGCGCGCCGACCGCCCTTCGCCAATTTCTCCTGCACCGCCATCACATCGACCTTATGGTAGTGCAGCGCGTGCAGGGTCGCCGCCGTGGGGCTGGGCACCCAGGCACAGTTCGCGCCCGCCTTGGGGTGCTCGATCTTCTGTTCCAGCATGGCGGCCATCAGGTCGGGCATCGCCCACATGCCCTTGCCGATCTGCGCCCGTCCGGCGAGGCCGCATTCGAGGCCGATATCGACATTCTGGTTTTCGTAGCCGGTGATCCATGCCTTGCGCTTTATGAAGTCCTTGCGGCTGAACGGGCCGGCCTCCATCGAGGTATGGATCTCGTCTCCGGTGCGATCAAGAAAGCCGGTATTGATGAAGGCAACCCGGTGTTTGGCCGCGCGGATACATTCCTTGAGATTGACGCTGGTGCGACGCTCCTCGTCCATGATGCCGATTTTCACGGTGTATTGCGGCAGGCCCAGCACCGATTCCACGAGACTGAAGGTCTCGTCGGCGAAGGCCACTTCCTCGGGTCCGTGCATCTTGGGTTTGACCACATAGATCGATCCGGCGACGGAGTTGCCGCCCTCCCGGTTCAGGTCATGCATGGCAATGGCCGTGGTGATCATCGCGTCCATCAGGCCCTCATAGACCTCCGCACCATCCACCATGATTGCGGGGTTGGTCATCAGATGCCCGACATTGCGGACCAGCATCAGCACCCGGCCCTTCAGCGTGACCTCTCCCCCGTCGGGGGCCGTGTAGATGCGGTCGGGGTTCAGGGCGCGGGTGATCGTCTCGCCGCCCTTCTCGAACGTCTCCTCAAGATCCCCCTTCATCAGGCCGAGCCAGTTGCGATAGGCCAGCACCTTGTCCTCGGCATCGACGCAGGCGACCGAGTCCTCGCAATCCATGATCGCCGAGATCGCCGATTCGATCTGCACATCGGCAAGGGATGCCTGATCCCGGCTGCCGATAGGATGCGCCCGGTTGAAGACCAGCTCGACATGCAGACCGTTATTGCACAGGACCACCGCATCGGGAGCCATGGCCGAGCCGCGATAGCCGACGAATTTCTCCGGCTGGGCCAGGGGCATGTCATCGGCCATGAGGGCACCGCCGCGCACATGATACCGGCTGACATCCGCGTGGCTGGTGCCTTCCAGCGGGAATGCCTCATCGAGGATCACCCTGGCACGCGCCACGACCCGCGCCCCCCGGCCCCGGTCATACTCGCCCGGAGCAGGAGACGTGCCGAGGGCATCAGTGCCGTAGAAGGCATCGTAGAGACTGCCCCAGCGCGCATTGGCGGCATTCAGCGCATAGCGCGCATTGGTGATCGGCACCACGAGCTGCGGCCCCGGCACGGTCGCGATCTCCGGGTCGATCCCGGTGGTGTCGATTTCGAAATCATCGCCTTCGGGCAGCAGGTAGCCGATCTCGTTCAGGAACGCCTTATAGGCCGTGTGGTCATGGGGCTGGCCACGCTGCGCCTTGTGCCAGTCGTCGATCCGGGACTGAAGCGACGTGCGCTTGTCCAGCAATAGGCGGTTGCGCGGCGTGAACTCGTGCAGCAGCTTTGCGAAGCCCTGCCAGAAGCTGTCGGCCTCGATCCCCGTGCCGGGCAGGACATCGCCCTCCACGAAAGCGGCCAGTCCTGCATCGATTTCGAGTCCGTGTCGCGTCGTCCGTTCCGTCATGGTCGTTCGTCCATCCGTAAAGTCGCTTGCATAAGAATTCCGCGCGGAGGGTTACGGAACCGGATACAAAATGGCAATCGTGCCGATAACGAAAAGACACTGCCGAACCGCTTTCGAGCAGACACCCCATATCACCGGCAAAATTACTGGACGCCGTGTGGCCCCTCATGTCTGTTGTGATGACAGATTTTCGCGGGGGGAGCCGACCATGCTGAAAACACCGTACCTGTTGTTCCTTGGCGATGCGAAGGATGCGCTGGCCGCCAAGGTCGCGCAGGGCATTCGCGACTGGCGACCGGAAAATGCCGTGGGACAGATGCGCCTGCCGGGCTGCGTCGCCGATCTGGGCATTCCTGACATGACGATCGCGGAATCGATGGACAAAGGCGCACGAACGCTGGTCGTGGGCGTGGCGAACCGGGGCGGCTTTATCGCCGGGGAATGGGTCGATGTGCTGGTCGAGGCATTGGAGGCGGGCATGGATCTGGCCGCCGGACTGCATAACAGGCTGGCCGATGTCCCCCGGCTGGCCGAGGCCGCAAAACGGCTGGGGCGTGAGCTGCATGACGTGCGCCACCCCACGCAGAGCTATCCCGTGGGCAGCGGCGCAAAGCGGGCGGGCAAGCGCCTCCTGCCCGTGGGCACCGACTGCTCCTGCGGCAAGATGTACACCGCGCTGGCGCTGGAAAAGGAAATGCGTGGCCGGGGCATGAAGGCCACCTTCCGCGCCACGGGCCAGACCGGCATCCTGATCACCGGCGAGGGGGTCAGCATCGATGCGGTGGTATCGGATTTCATCTCCGGTGCGGTCGAGACGCTGGCCCCGGCGAACGACCCCGACCACTGGGATCTGGTGGAGGGGCAGGGATCGCTCTATCACCCCGCCTATGCGGGGGTAACGCTGGGCCTGATCCACGG
>CAKZUT010000058.1 GCA_937922185.1 uncultured Neomegalonema sp. | reverse complement strand
TCGATCAGATCCGAACGGCTTGCGCCGACGACCTTCTCGGCGAGGATGGCGGCGGATGCCTGCCCGAGCGCACAGGCCTTGACGTCCTGTCCGTATTCCGCGACCCGGTTGCGGTCCATCCGTACATCCACGGTCACGGTCGAACCGCATAGCGGCGAGCGTTTCATCGCGCTTCCCTGCGGATCGGTCAGACGCTCGGCATGGGGGATATCCGACGCCAGTGCGAGAATGCGTTTAGAGTAGAGACTGATAAGGTCTGCCGCGTCCGCCATGGCCGCCTCCCCGTTTTCCAGCCTTTCTATATAGCGCGGCGCTGGCGTTTCGGGAAGACACGGCTATAAGTCGCACCCATTCTCCGGGAGCGCCCCTATGTCCTTCGATCCGAAAACCCTGACCTTCAATTCTGACGGTCTGCTCCCTGCCATCGCGCAGCAGCACGATACCGGCGAGGTCTTGATGCTGGCCTGGATGAATGCCGACAGCGTCGCTGAAACCCTGCGGACGGGCCGTGTCACCTACTGGTCGCGGTCGCGCCGTTCATACTGGCGCAAGGGCGAAACCTCGGGCAATATCCAGCGTCTGATCGAGATGCGTCTCGATTGCGACCGCGACTGCCTGTTACTGTCTGTCGATCAGACCGGCCCGGCCTGCCATACCAATCGCCGTTCATGCTTCTATACGGCGGTACGGGGCGACGGCGAAACGATCCTGACCGACCCGGAGTAGGCGGGGCGGGATTCGTGTCGCTCCTGTCCGATCTTCATGCCGGTCAGTAATGCGGCGGCGGCATGTCATCCGGTGCGGACGGCCCGTCCTCGCCGATAGCCTGTATCAACCCGGCCAACCGCTCGACCTGTGCCTCCAGCCGCCGGATCGCGGCCCATTGCTGTGCCATCTGTGCCGACATATCGTCTATGGCGGCGGTGTTATGGGCGAGATGCTCTTCGACGGGCGTGGTCATGGCGGGCTTCCTCGGGGTCGCACCGGATCGGCGCGGAGCATGAGCGGGCGATGGGTATCCGGGCGACGGGGCGCAATGACATGCCCACCCCTTGCTCTCTGTTCAGATCGGCAAGACTTTTCATACAGGCGGCGTTATCGCCTGCGGGCATCGCGTTTCATATTCTTTTCCTGCAAAAAGTGTCTTTCGTATCGCGATTGTCGCGGATCGCGTATCCCTGCTGGAATGGCGCGGCGGCAATCGTTATGGTCAGCGCAAAACCGGCCTTCTTACGGGAAAGACGATGCTCGATTTCAGTGAAGCGCGCGAGGCGATGGTTGACCGGCAGGTTCGGCCTTCCGACGTGACTCGACATAATATCATCGACGCGAT
This sequence comes from uncultured Neomegalonema sp., assembly GCA_937922185.1. GTDB lineage: Bacteria > Pseudomonadota > Alphaproteobacteria > Rhodobacterales > Rhodobacteraceae > JAHDDY01. The sequence continues at coordinate 1,904 of CAKZUT010000058.1, read as the reverse complement.
GCTGGCCATTCCCCGCGAGACCTTCGTGCCCGCCGGGCAGCGGTCGGTGGCCTATGTTGATCGCGACGTGCCTCTGGGCAAGGGGCGGGCGCTTCTGGCCCCGCGCACCTTCTCGAAGATGCTCGACGCTGCGGAGATTGCCCCCTCCGAGACGGTTCTGGATGTGGGATGCGGCCTCGGCTATTCGAGCGCGATCATCGCGAGTCTCTGCCGTGGCGTGATCGCGGTGGAGCAGGATGAAACCATGGCCAATGCCGCCGAGGCCAATCTCGCCGCCCTTGCCATCGACAATGCCGTGGTTCTGAATGTGCCTCTGGCCGAGGGAGCGCCCGGCGAAGGCCCTTATGACGTGATTGTTGTTTCGGGCGGAATCGCGGCCCCGCCTGCTGCGCTTTACGGGCAGCTTGCCGATAATGGAAGGCTGATCGCCATCTGGATGCAGAATGGAACGGGTCAGGCGCGACTATCCGTCAAATCGGGGGATGATGTCGCAACCCGGTGGGTCTTCGACGCCACTGCCCCGATACTGCCCGGTTTCGAGGCCACACCGTCTTTCGCATTCTGAAGGGCGGGGAGGCGATATGCATGATACGGGTTTGATACGGGCGGCGGTTCATGCGCTTGCGCTGTTTGCAGTGGCCCCGGCATTCGCCGAGGGACTTCCCCGGATCGTCGAGGATGCATACCTCTACAACCCGACCATTGATGCCGCACGGGCCAATTTGCTGGCGCAGGGCGAAAGTGTTTCCATCGCGAATGCGGGACGTCTGCCCACGGTCAACCTGACCTCGCAATATCAGGTGAGTCGGCGATGGGCGCCCGAACCTCTGGACGATGACACCACGGCTCCGCTTTCTCTCGGCATCAATGGCAGCATTCCGCTCTATGACGGGGGGCGCACGGCAAACAATGTCAGTCAGGCCCGCGCGAATGTCGATTCCGCTTACGCACAGCTTGCGACTCAGGAGCAGACGACGATCCTTAATGCCGTCAGTGCCTATTTCGACGTCTTGCGCGACAAGGAAGTGCGGGATCTGACAGTCGAAAGTCTGCGGCTTCTCGTCGAGGAACTCAGGGCGAGCGAAGCGCGGTTCGAGGTGGGCGAGGTGACCATAACGGATGTCGCTCAGACCAAGGCGCGCGTGGCGGCGGCCAATGCCGATGTCATTCAGGCGGACGGGAACCTGCGGTCCAGTGCGGAAGGGTTCCGCGCTATCGTGGGTCGTCTTCCCGGCGAGTTGGATGCCCCCGAATTTCTGCCCGAACTTCCCGCCAGTGCAAGGGCTGCGGAGGATATCGGTCTGGCCTACCACCCCCGTATCCGTGCCGCGCGCTCCGCCGAACGGGCGGCGGTCTACAATATCCGCGTCATCAATGCCGACAAGTTGCCCACTGTTCAGTTCGGCAGTTCGCTGAACGGACAGCTCAATGATACGACCGAGGGCCTGAGTTCGCGCCGGAACAATCAGCTTACCGCAGCTCTCAATCTCACGCTGAATGCGCCGATCTATCAGGGTGGACAGGTGGACAGCCGCATTCGTCAGGCCCAGCATCTCGCCAGCCAGCGCCGCGCCGACTACCATGCCGCCGTGCGCGAGGTTCAGCGCACGGTCAATATCGCATGGCAGAGTCTGGTAACCGCACGCGGGGCTATCGAAGCGGGCAAGGAGCAGGTTCTTGCCGCGAAACTTGCCTTTGACGGTATCCGCGAGGAGCTGCTGGTCGGGTCGCGCGCGACCATTGATGTGCTGGATGCCGAAGGGGCATTGCTGAACGCGCGGGTCTCGCTGGTGAATTCGGTCCGACAACTCAACGTGGCCGCATATACTCTGATTTCCGCGATGGGGCTGCTTGATGCCGAATTTTTCGGCATTCAGCCTGTCGTCGGGGATGAGGGGGGGATT
>CAKZUT010000057.1 GCA_937922185.1 uncultured Neomegalonema sp. | reverse complement strand
AGGTTGGCAGGTTGTAGATGCTGCGCGTGGGGTTTTCACTCCACCCGATGTTGAGCGAATGCCCGCGCTTGAAGAACGTAGCACCAGTGTAGTCGAGGTTGGCGTCGATCCAGTCCGCAAATGCCTGCCGTGTCTCAAGCTCGGTTTCATACTGCTTGATACCGGGGACGACAATACAAGCCGCCGCCCCCTTGTGGCCGCTCTTGCTGAGATGGTCCCATATGTGAAACGCAGCGTTATCGGCATTCGATCCGCACATGAGGCGGTTGTGAAACCCAAAGTCGTTCAGGGCTGGCGAACGGTACCCTGAACGAATGATGATCGGGCCAAACTGCTTCACGGTAAGCGTACGGTGAGCCTGACCTGCCGCGTGTTGGGAGTGTGGGATAGTGTCCATTACGGATAATGGACACGGTGGAATTATGGATGGCCCGTCGGACGAAGCGGCTTTGGACGGACGAGGAGAAGCGGTCGATCTGCTTCCAGACGACGGCTCCGGGAGTGTCTGTCGCACAGGTGGCGCGGCGGTACGCGGTGAACGCGAACCTGATCTTCACCTGGCTGCGTGATCCGCGTTATGCCCCGACAACGGATGACGGTGCCACACAGGAACCGCTCTTCTTGCCTGTCGAGATCATCGGCGATGACGGTGACGGGGATGGGCATGTCGTCGGTCATGACGAGACTTCCACTGGTCATCTGGAGATCGATCTCGTGGGCGGACACCGGCTGCGTGTGATCGGTCGATACGACGCGGAGGCTCTGGCGGGTCTGATCCGGCGGCTGTCCGCATGATCCCGGTGCCGAGCAACACGCGAATCTGGCTGGCGGCCGGGGTCACTGACATGCGGAAGGGGTTTGCGGGGTTGTCCGCGCAGGCGGAGACCGTGCTGCGGGAGAACCCGTATTCCGGTCACCTGTTCGTCTTCCGGGGGCGGCGGGGTGATCTTCTGAAGGTGATCTGGTGGGATGGGCAGGGCGCGTGCCTGTTCTCGAAGCGGCTGGAGAAGGGGCGCTTCGTCTGGCCGTCTCCGGCATCGGGGAAGGTCCATGTCACGGCAGCGCAGCTGGCGATGCTGCTGGAGGGGATCGACTGGCGCACCCCGCAGCGGAGCTGGACGCCACTGACCACGGGTGCCGTTATTGCCCAACAAAAACAGCTTCCTGCGCCTCCGGGGGATTCCGTCTGAAGCGATGATCCTGTAGGATCGGAGCATGACAGATACTGCCTCGACATTGCCGACGGACGTGGATGCCTTGCAGGCGATGGTGGTGTCGAGGGACGCGGAGATCCATGTCCGCGATCTCATGATCGAGAAGCTGAAGCATCAACTGGCGGGCCACCGGCGTCATCGCTTCGGGGCCACATCCGAGACGCTCGACCAGCTGGCGCTCGATATCGAGGATCGCGAGATTGGTGAGGCGATCACGCCCGCGAGGGCGGGCAAGGATACTGCCGGGACGAAGAGGAAGCCGAAGCGCGAGCCCCTCCCTCCCGAACTGCCGCGCGAGACGCAGACCTTGCCCGCAGGGGAAGCCTGCTCCGACTGCGGTGGTCGGCTCAAGAAGCTCGGCGAGGACGTGACCGAGGAGTTGGAATACATCCCCGGTCGCTTCAAGGTGCGCCGGATCGTCCGCCCGCGCTGCGCTTGCGCCGACTGCGAGGCGATGCACCAGGCTCCGCTGCCGTCGCGCCCCATCGAGCGCGGGCGTCCGGGACCGGGGTTGCTCGCGCATGTGCTGGTCGGCAAGTACGCCGACCACCTCCCGCTCTATCGTCAGAGCCAGATCTACGCCCGCGACGGCGTGACATTGCCAAGGTCCACGCTGACCGGCTGGGTCGGCCAATGCTGCTCGCTGCTGGAACCACTGGCCGATGCTGTCAGCGCGCATGTGCGGGCCGGGGCGGCGCTCTTCGCGGACGATACCCCCGTCAAGCTGCAGGCGAAGGGAAAGGGCAGGACCGCCACCGCCCGGATGTGGGTATATGCCCGCGACGAACGCCCCTGGTCGGGCGATGCCGCTCCGGCAGCGTGGTATCGCTTCACGCCCGATCGCAAGGGCAGCCATCCTGTTGAGCACCTGAAGGGCTACAGGGGCCACGTTCACGCGGATGGATTTGCCGGATTCAACGGACTGTTCGGCATCGACAAGGCCACTGAGGTCGCCTGCCTCGCCCATGTGCGGCGCAAGTTCGTCGACGTGCAGCAATCCACCGGCGCGGCCATCGCGGAAGAGGCGATCAGGCGCATCGCCGAACTCTACGCCGTCGAAGGCGAGGCGCGGGGTCAGCCGCCCGACATTCGCGCAGCCCTTCGACAGGAACGCGCCGGACCCATCCTCGACGAGCTGGAGCACTGGCTCGCCGCCCAACTGCGCGGTATCTCAGGCAAGACACCGCTCGCCACCGCGATCCGCTATGCCCTTGCGCGCATCCCCAGGCTCAGGTCGTACCTCGATGACGGGCGGCTGGAACCCGACAACAACACCGCCGAACGGGCCATGCGCCCCATTGCGCTCGGAAGGAAGAACTACCTCTTCATGGGATCGCAGGCAGGCGGCAGAGCCGCAGCCATCGCCTATACCCTCATCGAGACCGCCAAGATGAACAGCGTCGATCCGCAGGCATGGCTCACCCACGTCATCGACACCATCGCAGATCACCCCGCCAGCCAGCTCGACGACCTCATGCCGTGGAACTTCCAACCCACATCATAGGGTCAGGGAGACCGAACGCTTACATTATAACAGTGTCTGACGTCACCGTATCGCCAACCGCAACGCCGCCGCCGCTACGAAGGGCGCGAGGGGCAGCGCGGCGAGCGTGATCGCGCCGGAGAGCATCAGATACGGCGCAGCGGGCAAATCCATCGCGCTCGCGTTTACGGCCAGTGCGCCTAAAATCAGTGTCGGCACGTAGAGCGGCAGCACCAGCACCGCCGTCAGCACCCCGCCCCGCCGCATCCCCGCCGTCAGCGCGGCCCCGATGGCCCCGATCAGGCTGAGCGCAGGCGTCCCCAGTGCCAGCGACGCGATCATCGCGGGATACGCCCCCTCCGGCAGCCCCAACGTCAGCGCCATGACCGGCGCGGCCAGCAGCAGCGGCAATCCGGTCGTCAGCCAATGCGCGATGCACTTGCCCAAGACCACCAGTTCCAGCGGCAGGGGCGACAGCGCCAGCACATCCATCGACCCGTCCTCCACATCGGCCTGAAACAATCGGTCGAGCGTCAGCAGACAGGCTAGCAGCGCCGCAATCCACAACATCCCCGGTGCGATCCGGGCCAGCAACTCCGGCACCGGCCCGACCCCGAACGGCACCAGCGTCGCCGCAATCACGAAGAAGGCCACGCCCAGCGCCCCCCCTCCCCCTGTGCGAAAGGCAATGGCCAGATCACGGCGGATAATGGCGAGGAAGGGGGTCACCACGCCTCCCCGTCCAGCACAGCGTTATCCCGTACCGGCAAACCAACCGCTTCCCCCGATGCAAAGGCGGCGGGGTCCAGCTTCGCCGCCGCCTCGATCCCCAGATCGATATGCGTTGCCGCAACCACCATGCCGCCGCCCGCACAATGCTCCCGAGCCATCTGCGCCACCCGTGCGGCACTGCGCGCATCCAGCGACACCGTCGGCTCGTCCAGCAACCACAGGGGCCGCTCCACCAGCGCCAGCCGCGCCAGCCCCAGCCGCCGCTTCTGTCCCGCCGACAACACGCGCACGGGTTGGTCCGCCAGAAACCCAAGGTCCAACGCCTCCAGCGCCCCTGCGATCCGCTTCCGCGATGCCCCGTAGAGATCCGCCTGAAACGCCAGCGTCTCCCATGCAGTGAATGCGGGCTTCAGCGCATCCAGATGCCCCGTGTGCAGCACCTGATCGATGAAATCGCCCCGTTCCGCCCGCAGAGAGACATCCCCGAGCCGGACCTCGCCCGTCTCCACCGGCAACAGACCGGCCAGTATCCGCAACAGCGTCGATTTCCCCGCCCCGTTCGCTCCGGCAAGGATCAGCGCCCCGCCCTCCGGCACGGCAAAGCCCAGCCCGGTAAAGACCGTCCGATATCCGCGCGTGACGGTCAGGTTTTCGGCAACGAGGCTCATACGCCGAGATGTAGGGCTTTCACGCCGCCAGGTCAGCCCAAATCGTCCGTCTTTCGAGACAGGTGAGAGCTGACGAATCGAGGATCGATCATAATGCAGCGAGGGTGACGCGATGCATTCATCGCGCTAGGGTCAGGCAATACCTGCGCCGAAGGAGTTGCCGCCGTGAAACTCACCACCACCATCTCACCCCGCTCCGATGCGTATCGCGCGAATGAGGCGGCACAGCAGGCGCAGCTTGAAACAGTGCAGACCGCCGCAGAAAACGCGCTTGCGGGCGGTGGCGAGAAAAACCGCGCCCGTCACAGGGAACGCGGCAAGATCCTCCCCCGCGAGCGGATCGCACAGCTTCTCGATCCCGGATCGCCCTTCCTGGAGATCGGCCTTTTTGCCGCCCATGGGGTCTATGACACCAATGCCCCCGCCGCCGGAGCCATTGCGGGCGTGGGCCGCATCATGGGCCGCGAATGCATGATCGTGGCGAACGACGCCACCGTGAAGGGCGGCGCGTACTTCCCGCTGACGGTCAAGAAACACCTGCGCGCGCAGGAGATCGCCGAGGAAAACCACCTCCCCTGCCTCTATCTGGTGGACAGCGGCGGCGCGAACCTGCCCCATCAGGATCAGGTCTTCCCCGACCGCGACCATTTCGGGCGCATCTTCTACAATCAGGCCCGCATGTCCGCCAAAGGCATCGCGCAGATCGCCGTCGTCATGGGATCATGCACGGCGGGGGGGGCCTACGTCCCCGCCATGTCCGACGAAACGATCATCGTGCGTGAGCAGGGCACGATCTTTCTCGCCGGTCCGCCGCTGGTGAAGATGGCCACGGGTGAGGAAGTGTCGGCGGAGGAGTTGGGCGGCGGCGATACGCACACCCGCCTGTCCGGGGTCGCCGACCACCTCGCCGAAGACGACGCCCATGCCCTCGCGCTGGCCCGCCGTATCGTCGGCAATCTGGGCGCGCCCACCTATGCCCGTGTCAACCGCGCCCCGCCCGAAGATCCCGCCCATGATCCGGCGGAGATGCTGGGTGTCGTCCCCGCTGATCTCCGCACTCCTTACGATATCCACGAGGTCATTGCCCGCACGGTGGACGGCTCGCATTTCGACGAATTCAAGGCCCGCTACGGCACCACCCTCGTCTGCGGCTTCGCCCGTATCCACGGCCTGCCCTGCGGGATCATTGCCAATAACGGCGTGCTCTTTTCGGAATCGGCCCAGAAGGGCGCGCATTTCGTGGAACTGTGCAGCCAGCGCAAGGTGCCGCTCGTCTTCCTGCAAAACATCACCGGCTTCATGGTGGGCCGCAAATACGAGGCTGGCGGCATCGCCAAGGACGGCGCGAAACTCGTCACGGCAGTCGCCACCTCCGCCGTTCCCAAGATCACCGTGATCGTCGGGGGCAGCTTCGGCGCGGGCAATTACGGCATGTGCGGGCGCGCCTACCAGCCCCGGTTCCTCTGGACATGGCCCAACTCCCGCATCTCGGTGATGGGCGGCGAACAGGCTGCGGGTGTGCTGGCGCAGGTCAAGCGCGGCGGGTTCGGGGATGCGGAGGAAGAAGCCGCCTTCAAGCAACCGATCCTGCAAAAATTCGAGGAACAGTCCCACCCTCTCTACGCCAGCGCACGCCTTTGGGATGACGGCATCATCGACCCCCGCGATACCCGCGATGTGCTGGGCCTGTCACTCGCCGCCACGCTGAACGCGCCGACAGACGACACGAAGTTCGGCATGTTCAGGATGTGAGGGGCAATACCCTGTCCGGCCATGTCGCATTCGGACAGGACAAGCCGCCTTCGGCACGTTACTGAAAACCATGACCGCCGAAAGCCCCCCTGCCGACCCCACCCGAATCGTATCCGGCCTCGGCATCATGGCGGTCGCGATGCTGGTGGTTCCGATCATTGATGCCATTGCGAAACTCATGTCGGCGGAGATGTCGCCGATCCAGATTTCATGGTCGCGCTTCGTCATCACCTTCGCGGTGCTGGCCCCGTTCATCGTCGCGCGGGGCGGATGGTCCGCATTGCACCCGCCACAGTTCGGGCTGCACATGCTGCGCGGGGCAGGGATAGCCGGGGCCACCGTGTTCTTCTTCGGTGCGCTGGCCTCCATGCCGATGGCGGATGTGGCGGCGATCTTCTTCGTCGAACCGCTGATCCTGACACTGTTTTCCGCGCTCTTTCTGGGGGAGCGCATAGGCTGGCGACGGGTGCTGGCGGTTGCGATCGGTTTCGCGGGCGCAATGATCGTCATCCGGCCAAGCTTCGCGGAAGTCGGTGCGACCGCCCTTTTACCCATCTGCGCGGCGATCTGCTTCGCGGGCTACATGATCCTCACGAAAATCCTGTCCGGCACGACGGATGCCTGGACCATGCAGACCATGGCGGGGATTTCGGGCACGGCCCTGCTGGGGGCCGTCCTGCTCATCGCGGAGCTGACGGGCACGGCGGAGGCTGTGATGCCGGATATGCGGCAATGCGCCTTGCTGGCCTGTATCGCGGCGGTGGCAATTGCCTGCCACACGGCGATCATCTTCGCGCTGCGGCGGGTCGAGGCGGGCCTGATCGCGCCACTGCAATACCTGGAGATCATCGGCGCGACCTTCTACGGCTATCTCTTTTTCAGCGACTTCCCCGATGCGATGACATGGCTCGGCATCGCGATCATCGTCGGCAGCGGCCTGTTCGTCTTCCACCGTCAGAGGGTCACGGCATGACCGGGAAAATCGTCAATCTGCGACAGGCCCGCAAACGCAAAGCCCGTGAGCGGGATGCGAAAACGGGCGACGCGAACGCCGCCCGCTTCGGGGTCTCGAAACACGACCGCGAGGTCCGTGCGAGGGAAGAGGCCAAAGCCAGCCGTGATCTCGATGGGCATAAACGGGAGACCTAGATGCGCCGTCATGCCCTCGAAAGAGGGCATCTCCCTGAGCGACGAGAAAGCCCCGCTTTCGCGGGAATGATACCAATCTCCCTGACGATTGACCGTTTCCAGATTGCGCTGCCCCGG
>CAKZUT010000056.1 GCA_937922185.1 uncultured Neomegalonema sp. | reverse complement strand
AATGCCGTTGCGCTGGCCGATACACCCACCCTCGACCGCCTGACCGACTCCTGCCCGATGGCGACCCTGATAACCCACGGCCCCGATGTCGGCTTGCCGGAGGGGCAGATGGGAAATTCCGAGGTCGGCCACATGAATATCGGCGCGGGGCGCGTCGTGATGATGGACCTGCCGAAGATCGATACGGCCCTCGCCGATGGCTCGTTCGACACGCGCGAGGCCGTGCGCGCGCACATTGATGCCCTCAAGGACAGCGGCGGCGTCTGCCACCTGATCGGCCTGCTCTCCCCCGGCGGTGTCCACGCCCATCAGCGGCATCTCGCCCATATCGCCACACTGATCGCAGGCGAGGGGATCGGGGTCTGCCTGCACCTTATCGGCGACGGGCGCGACGTCTCCCCGCGCAGCATGGCGGATTACCTCACGGCCTTCATGGCCGATATCGACGGCGTACCGGGGATCGACATCGCCACGGTGTCAGGCCGCTTCTACGCCATGGATCGCGACAATCGCTGGGAGCGGGTCGAAAAGGCATGGCGCGCCATGGCACTGGCGCAGGGCGAACGCGCCGCCCGCCCGCAGGACGCCATCACCGCCGCCTATGCACGGGACGAATCCGACGAGTTCATCCTGCCCACGGTGATCGGCGACTATACCGGCATGAACCCCGGCGACGGCCTGTTCTGCACCAGCTTTCGCACCGACCGGACCCGCGAGATCATGGCCGCCTTCGCCGATCCCGCCTTTACCGCTTTCGGACGCCCCGACCCGGCCTTTGCCGTATGTACCGGCATGGTCGAATATTCGGCGGATCACCGCGCCTATATGGATGCCGTCTTCGCCGATGAGGAAATCGTCGATACGCTCGGACAGACCGTCTCCCGCGCGGGCCTGCGTCAGCTTCGCCTCGCCGAGACCGAGAAATACCCCCATGTCACGTTCTTCTTCAACGGCGGCATCGAAGCCCCCGAACCCGATGAACAGCGCCACATGGCCCCCAGCCCGAAGGTCGCGACCTACGATCTTCAACCGGAGATGTCAGAGGCTGCGGTTACGGCTCGCCTTGTTTCCGCCATCGGATCGGGTAACTACGACTTGATCGTGACAAATTACGCGAACCCGGACATGGTCGGTCATACGGGCGATCTCAACGCCGCTGTCACAGCGGTCGAGGCGGTGGATGCCGGTCTCGGGAAAGTGGTCGCGGCAATCGGGGAAGCGGGGGGTGCCATGCTGGTCTGCGCGGATCACGGGAATTGTGAAACGATGATCGACCCGGAAACGGGAGGGCCGCACACGGCCCATACACTGAACAAGGTGCCGGTCTGGCTGGTCGGACGGGAGGGGGCCGCGCTGAGGCACGGACGTCTCGCCGATATCGCCCCTACGCTGCTCGCCCTTCTGGGTCTGGAGCAACCCGCCGCGATGACCGGGCGCTCGCTGATCGTGGAGGGGTCGGCATGATACGCGCTCTCCTCCTCGCCGCGATCTGCACTCTTGGCCTCGGGCAGGCCGCCTCCGCCCAGCAACAGCCGGGTGGCGTCTATGTCGATCCCGAACAGGCGGAGGTTCTCAAGCGCAGTTCCCGCATCAGCGCCCAGCGCGCCGCCGAAATGGAGAAGCAGGCCCTCGCCACTGCCGCCGCGACCAAACGCGACGAAAGACGGATCGAGGAGATCGAGAAGGAAATCGCCGGACTGGAAACCGAGGTATCCCTGTCCCGCGCTGAACTCGTCGCTCTGGCCAATGAAGAAGCGGGGGCGACCGAGGCCCTGCGCGTTCGCCGCCGCCAGAATGCCGCCGCCTTCTCCGCCATGGTCGCCCTGTCAAAAGCCAATGCCCCCGAACTGGTCGCCTATGGCGGCGATCCGCTGGTGGCCGCACGGGGCGCGAGTGCTCTGGCCGGGCTGCGCGATGCCCTGCGGACCGATGCACAGGCCACGCTGGCGCGGGTTGCACGGATCGAGGATCTGCGCCTCCAGACCGAAGCGGCACGCGAGGAAACCAAGGATTCCATCGAAGCCCTGCGCGACCGGGAGCGCGAACTCTGGGTGCTCGTCGGCAAGCGCAAGGAGTTGCAGCGCGAAACGATGGAGCAGGCCGAAGTCCTCAAAAAAGAGGCCGAAGACCTGACCCAGCGCGCCAAACGCCTCCAGCGGCTGACACAACGCTCGCCCACCCCCCCGCCGAAACCCGTTCGACAGGCGCAGGTTCTGCCCACCCAGCGGATGCTGCCGCCCCCCCGTCCGCTGCATGAGGCGCGCGGTAATTTCCTTTGGCCCGTCACCGGCGAGGTCGCACAGGAATTCGATCAGGCGGCGACCGGAAACGAGGCGCTCGGCATGGTGTTCGACGCCAAGCCCTACGCCTTCGTTTACGCACCATGGGACGGCACGCTGTCCTATGCAGGCCCCGTCAACAGCTTCGGCCTCGTGGCCGTTCTGGATATCGGCGAGGATTACCAGATCGTCCTCGCCGGTCTATCCGACCTCATCCGCCAAAAAGGGGACGTCGTTCAGCGCGGCGAACCCATCGGGACGCTTACCGGTCCCATTTCCGAAAGCGAGGAATTCCTCGCCGATCAATCCACCCTCTCCGCCAATGCCGTCGCATCCCTCTATCTCCAGATGCGTTTACGCGGTAAGCCCATAGACCCCGGTGTGTGGTTCGGCCCGTCCGGGAGCCAAACGATCCGAAAGGTTGAATCTCCATGAACAAGACCCTGACCGCCGCCCTCTTCGGCGCCGCCGCCGGAATCGCACTGACGGCGCAGTTCGGGGCCCCGCGCCTCGCATCGCCCGCCTTTGCGGCTTCGACCTATGAATATCTCGACCTTTTCGGCGATGTGTTCGAGCGCACCCGCTCGGCCTATGTCGAGGAAGTGAACGAGAAAGAGCTGATTGAGGCGGCCATCAACGGAATGCTCACCTCGCTCGACCCGCATTCCAGCTATCTCAACCCCGACAATTTCACCGATATGCAGGACGACACCAAGGGTGAGTTCGGCGGTCTCGGCATCGAGGTGACGATGGAAGACGGCTTCGTGAAGGTCGTCTCGCCCATCGACGATACGCCTGCGGCCAAAGCCGATATCAAGGCGAACGACTTCATCACGCATATCGACGGCGAGTCGGTCCTCGGCATGACCATCGGCGAGGCCGTCGATCTGATGCGCGGATTGGTCGGCACCGATATCGAACTGACCATCGCCCGCGAGGGCGAGGAGGAGCCGCTGGACGTCAAGCTGACCCGCGCGGTCATCGAGATCAAGGCCGTCAGACACCGCATCGAGGGCGATGTCGGCATCCTGCGCGTCTCGAAATTCTCCGAGAAGACATTCCAGAACCTCGCGAAATCCATCGCCGATATCAAGGAAGAGCTGGGAGCAAACGAGGTCAGTGGCTACATCATCGACCTGCGGAACAACCCCGGCGGCCTGCTGACGCAGGCGGTCGCGGTCTCCGACGCCTTCCTCGACCAGGGCGAGATCGTCTCGACCCGTGGACGCGAACAGCGCAATGCCGACCGCTACAATGCCCAGAAAGGCGATCTGGCCGATGGTAAGCCCGTCGTCGTGCTGGTGAACGGTGGATCGGCCTCGGCCTCCGAAATCGTGGCCGGTGCCATTCAGGATCACCGTCGCGGGATCGTCGTCGGCGAGAAAACCTTCGGCAAGGGTTCGGTCCAGACGATCATGCCGCTGGCTTCAAAAGGCGCGATCCGCCTGACCACGGCGCGTTACTACACGCCGTCGGGCCGCTCGATTCAGGCGCTGGGCATCGAGCCTGATATCATCGTCGAACAGGTCGAGCTGAAAGAGAATGACGACAAGAAATCGAACCGTCGCAGCTACTCCGAGTCGCAGATACGCGGCTCGCTCAGCAATGACAGCCTCACCGAAGAGGACATCAAGCAGCGCGCCGATGACGAGGCCCTGCACAAGCGGCGGCTGGAACTGCGCGAGGAGGATTACCAGCTCTCCTATGCCCTCGATCTGATGCAGGGTTTGTCGGTCTACTCGTCGCTCGACGACGAGAACTGATCCCGCCCCTCCCCCGAATGACACAGCGCCCGCCCTCACCGGCGGGCGTTTTTCGTTTCGGCAGAGGGGTCACCGCCCCTCCATCGTTGCAGACTTCACCGAATGGCAAGAGCGATATGTTTCTCTGCACGGTGTCCGCTGCACCGACCGGGATGACCAGACCATGAAACGCCCTTCCCTTCCCCGCACCCTGCCGCCTGTCTCGGTGGTTCTGGCGGTTCTCGGCTGTGTGGCCGTTGCCGTGCCCCTGGCGTACAATCTCGGCAGGGGCGATGATGGCACTGTCGAAGCCACCCGCGCCTATATTTCATCCGAGCGCCCCATGGATCGCCTGCTGAAGGAAGCGGCGGCCTTGCAGGCTCAGCGCCGTATGGCACAGGCTGCACAGGCACAGCCCGTCCTGCCACGCCCCGCCGCACCCCGCATCATCACGCCACCGCGCCTGCCATTCGCCATGCCGGACGCCGCCCCGCACCTCGATATCGCGCGACTGTCGATCACAGCGGCACAGGCCCCCGCCATAGCCCCGCTCGTGGCCAACGCCCCGACAGTGCAGCGCTACATGCCGGACCCCAGACCAAAGCCTGCGCGGCGACAGCCGGTGAGAAAAGCTGCCATCGAAACCATGATGCTGCCGCCGCCCACGGAACTCATTGCCGTAGCCCTGCCCGAAATGGCCGTCATCGAGGAACCCGCCATTGTGGAACGCCCCGCGATTCCATCCAACGCCCCCGCCCCGCGCATCGCCCTTGTCATCACCGCCGCCGGATTGCACGAGAGCACGACACGGCAGGCTATCGACCGGCTCCCCCAGGGCATCACCCTCGCCTTTGCTCCCATCGGCAAGAAAACCGACACCCTCGCGAAAGCAGCCCTTGCCGACGGCCATACCATCCTCGCCGAAATTCCGATGGAGCCGGTCAATCCGAACCGCGATCCCGGCGAACCTCTGACCCTGCGTGTCAGCAACAGCAGCGAGGCCAATATCGCGCGCATGAACAAGGCCATCGCGCGGGTTCCGGGTGCCTCCGGCATTTCCAGCTATCTCGGAGCAAAATTCAGCCGCTCGGAAGATGCCGCCCGCCCGGTCATCGGCGAGATCGCGTCGCGCGGATTATTCCTGTTCGAGAATCAGCCCGGCGGGCAGAGCCGACTCAGTGCCCTCGCGAAATCGAACGACGTACCCTACGCTGCGGGCAGGCAGGCAATCGATGCCGACCGCAGCAGCGCGCGGATGCTCGACCGTCTTTCGGCCCTTGAGGTTCAGGCGAGGCGCGACGGCGTTGCAATAGGCGTCGCCACCGCGTATCGGGAGAGTATCGACGCGCTGGAACGATGGGTCGCGGCTGCGGAACGCCGTGGTATCGTCTTCGTACCGGTCACACGGATCGCGGATGCCGGATAGGATACGGACATATGGCAGGGAAGACCGTCAAGGATGCGAACACCTTGCCCTATCGGCCCTGTGCCGGTGTCGTCCTCTTCCGTGATGACGGGATGGTCTTCGCGGGCAAGCGGATCGACAATCCCGTCGATGCCTGGCAGATGCCGCAGGGCGGGATCGATTTCGGCGAACTGCCCGAGGAAGCGGCCCTGCGCGAACTGAGCGAGGAAACCGGCGTCTCCACGGCCAAAGTGACGGTCGAGGCCCAGACGCGCGAATGGCTGCGCTACGACCTGCCCGACGACCTTCTCGGCAAAATCTGGGGCGGCAAGTTTCGCGGGCAGGAGCAGATGTGGTTCGCCATGCGCTTTCTCGGCACCGATGCCGATGTGAACATCGCAACCGATCATGCCGAATTCTGCGAATGGCGCTGGATGAAACCCGCCGACCTGATCGAGAAGATCGTGCCCTTCAAGCGCGACCTCTATGTCGCGGTCTTCGAGGATTTCAGGACCGTTCTCCCGACCTGAACGGAAAAAAGGGAGCGGTTTCCCGCCCCCTTTTCCAACACATCAACGGCCCTGAAAAACGTCAGGCCGCGCGGCCCAGCGTTTCGACCATCATCTTCAGATTGCTGTAACGACGGGTCGCTTCGGCCAGAGCATCCTTTTCCAGACCCTCAAGGCCCTTTTCGGCGGCCTCCAGCGAGGACTGGAACATCTCCGCCGTCGCCTCGTCACGATGAGACGCGAACTCGGCGAGGATCGAGATCGCTTCGCCGGAAACCTCGGCGAAACCACCGGCAATCAGATAATGCTGCTCATCCGCACCGTTGATGATGCGAACGGTTCCGGGGCTGAGGGATGTCGCGATCGGAACATGCCCCGGCATCGCGGTGAAATCACCGTCGGCACCGGGCAACAGCACCTTCTCCGCATCGAGAGATGCGAGGATGCGGTCGGGCGAGACAAGCTCGACTTTCATGGTCGCGGCCATGATCAGGCCGCCTCGGCCAGTTTGCCCGCCTTCGCGACGGCTTCGTCGATATCGCCGACGAGGTAGAACGCGGCTTCGGGCAGATGATCGAACTCACCGGCACAGAGGCGCTTGAACCCGTCGATGGTCTTCTCAAGCGACACCAGAACACCCGGCGATCCCGTGAAGATTTCCGCGACATGGAACGGCTGGCTGAGGAAACGCTGGATCTTGCGGGCGCGGGCCACGGCCAGCTTATCTTCCTCGGACAGTTCGTCCATGCCGAGAATGGCGATGATGTCCTGAAGCGCCTTGTATCGCTGGAGAATCTCCTGCACCTGACGCGCCACGGCATAATGTTCCTCACCGATGACCATCGGGTCGAGAATACGCGACGTGGAGTCGAGAGGGTCCACTGCCGGGTAGATGCCGAGTTCCG
>CAKZUT010000055.1 GCA_937922185.1 uncultured Neomegalonema sp. | reverse complement strand
TTATCGAAAGCGCCCTCCTCTGCGCACCGGATGGCACTCGGGCCAGCTTCTACAGAACGGCGGCCGGGGCAGAATGCGATCTCGTTCTGGAACTGCCCGATGCACAGGTCTGGGTAATCGAGATCAAGCGATCCACAGCTCCAAAAGTCGGGAAAGGGTTCTGGAATGCCGCCGAGGATGTTCGTGCTACCCGAAAGATCATCGCCTATCCGGGGCCAGACGCCTATTCGGGCGCGCAGGATATCGACGTGATGCCGATATCCAAACTCGCAGAGGAACTTGCCGAACTGGGATGACGCCATTCCTATTGAAAGTGAAGCGTCGTCCATCTGAAAGTGACCTACGCATTGGGCCGCTGTCATTGGGCCGGCACATTCTGTTTCACCCGCCCGATATGATCGACAAATCCGGCGATGCGTTGTGCATCGGCGATATCGATTATCGGCTCACCTGCAACCGGGGTGTGAACCACCTCCTCCTGCTGGCCACCCCTTGCACTGGCGTTAATGCTATCCCGAGCCTTCGCGTTCCCTTTGGCAAAGTTGGCGAGCCTTTCGGCATCGGAGTCCGAGAGTTCCTTCGGTGTCCCGACAACGGTACCATCATGGGACAAGGGCGCGAGCACTGATTTGCTTTGATCCGGGATCTCGACATCAGGCAGATTGCTCTGGCCCCGGAAAATCTTCCTCAATTTCCGGTCGGAATAGTAGCGGACCTTCCGGACCCGGATCGGACGCAGGTTCTGAGCGATGACAAGCAGGTCGTCGTTTCCGAGCCGCCCGATTTCGTCTTCGGACAGAAGCCGCTTCGCCCGGGTCTGCTCCGATCGCGTACGGCTGAAGCCCATCCGGCCTGTCGTGCGGCTGGTGCTCTCGCTGGTGCTGCGCACCTCGCGCGTCCCAAGCGAGCGTGAGACCATCTCCCTTGTGCCCGGATCGTTGAGCGACATATAGGCGTGCAGCTGGCAGGCATTCATCAACCCGTCACGGCCCGCACGGCCATAGATTTCTTCGAGGTTTGGCGCGCCTTGCACGACGATCAGCATCCGCCCCCCATAGCCACGCAAGGTCGTTGCCGCGTTGGAGATGGCCTCCATGCGCCCCAGGCTCCTGAACTCGTCGAGTACCAGCAGCACCGGGAAGTGGTCGTCCTTTTCGGGCATGCTGCGCTGGAGGGCCGCAATCGCACTCTGGAAGAACAGCCGGGCAACCGGCGCAAGGGTTTCCATGTCGTTCGACCCGATGACGAGATAGATGGAGGCAGGATTTCGGCGCAGCGAGGAAAAGTCGAAATCGCTGCCCGAAGTCGCGCGGTCCACAGCCGGGTCGCCCCAGGCGTTCAGCCCGGTTCCCTTGAGAACCGAGAGATAGGTCGAGAGGGTTTTTTGGTCATAGGCCGCGAACTGGCCCAGCACGATGCGCGCGGTCGCGTAATTTGCCTGTCTGGCCAGCCCGGCCAGCGTTGCCGCCATATCAGGCGTTCCAGTGCCCGTGTTGTCACCCACCCCTTGCGGGCTGAGCATGCGATAGATTTCGCCAATGGTCGGGGTCGTGCTCTGCAAGGCCACCGAGGCCAGCGCCGAGAAGAGCTCGCGCACGCCGCTGATGAACGGCTCGTCGCTGCGCCCTTTCGATACCAACAGATGGCTGGCGATCCGGCGCAGTTCCGTGAACCGGCGATCCGGGTCTTTGAAAACCCGCGCCTGATCGAGAGGGTTGAACCGATGGGTCTGCCCCTTCTCGTCATAGGGAGAGAACCGAAAAACCGCATCGCCCATCTCCACACGCCGTCGTGCTGTTGCCTCGAAATTCTCGCCCTTCACATCCAGTACGATGGTCGATCCGGGATAGGTCAGCAAGGTCGGGATCACGACGCCCACGCCCTTGCCTGCGCCAGGTGGAGCGACAAGCAGGATGTTGGAATAATCCTCGCGCTTCGTGCGCAGAAAAGGCTGAACGGCGCGCGGACCCCCGAACTTACCGATAATGACGCCGAGATCCTCGACGAGGCCAGCCTTACGTATCTCGCGCTGCGTCGCCCATCTCGCATCACCATGTGGGCTTTCAGGCTCGGGTCGCAGCGCCAGCGCCAACAAGGCCACCGTCAAACCACCTCCGCTACAGAGCGCATAGCGAAGCGCTTCCTCGAAAGCTTCGGGATTGACGGCTCGCCAGACCGCCGGGGCATTCAACCAGGTCCAGGGGCGCACGCTCTCCAGCGGCTGATGAAAACTCAAGGCAACCCAGCCATTGAGAACGGCCAAAAATACGGCGATGCCGCAAATCAGGATCAGCCCCGTGAGGAAGGGCATCGGAACGGACCGGTTCATGGCAATTCCCCCGGTCAGTCAAAATCGAGGTCGAGACCCCGTTCAACGCCGCGCTCGCGGTTCTTCTCGGCCTGCACTTTGGCAATTTCTGTCGCGTCACGCTGAACCTGCGCCCGAAGGGCTTCCGAACTGACAAGCCCCAGGCCGGTATCGGGATCGACCCGAACAACGTCAAGGGAACGGTCCGGCGCTTCACGCTCCGTTTCCGGTTCCCCGTGATCGGCGATCACAGCTTCGCGCTCGGCACTGCGGCGTGCATCATCGGGCCTATCGCGCTCCATCTCGTTCTGCGGTTCCCGGTCCGGTTCCCGATCAAGCCCACGCTCGATCTGTCGTTCCGCCTCGCGGTACGTCCCGGACGCGAATTTCTGAAGATCTTCGATCTCGCGCGTGGCAACGGTCCTGGGCAGATCGCCCTCGCGCATGAGTTCCTTGATCTCTTCCTCCCGCCAGTAGTCCAGGGTTTCGGGTTCCGCCTGCCTACCACCGATAATCCGCGCCAGCGCACGCTGCCCGTTCAGGCCCTTCGCCTCATACGCTTCGACGACCTTGGCATCCGCCGCCTCGACCTGCGCCCAAGGGTCCGCAGTCTCTCGATCAGGCGATTCAGTTCGGGACGCATGATTCAGATCAGGACTGTTCGCGTCTCCATCGGGTTCGTGTTCCCCGAGACGTCCTCGTGTGGCGATTGCCGCTTCCTGACCCAGCAGATCCCGCATCCGATCCTGGCCAACATCGCGGGAGTGTTCGGGGCGTTCGCCCTCAGGCAAAAGATGCGCGAACTCGCGTTGGATTTTGCCAGTTTCGACCTCAAGCGCCGCCCGCTCGGTCTCATCCGTCATCTGTGGAGCGAGTTCCTCGGCCTCGCGAACCGTATCGGAAATTGTCTTCGAGAGTGTTTCGGCATCCATCGCCTGCAGATCTTCCGGGGTCAGTTCCCGCGCCGCTTCGCCATCCATGATCGTCAGTTCCCCGCCTGCTTCAAGTGTACGGGCGGCGCCCTTAACCGTATCGGCCAGCCCGGTCTGCCCTCTCGATTGCAAGCGGACGGCCAATTCCTTCTGCGCCTCCGCCTCGCGGCGCGCCGTATCCATGGCAAAGCCTTTGACGAGATCGGCATAGCGATCCCGCATCTGCGTCCTGCCTCTCGGCTGAGGGCCTCGTTCGGCACGCCATTCGCGTGAGCTTTCCGGCTGTCGCGTCAGGCCGCGCGATGACCGGGGCGTATCATTCAAGGCTATCCCCTGCTCGGCAGCAACATCGACCTGCAATGCCCGCAGAACCTTCGGGTTAATCTCCGCCGCCGGGTGGATCTTCATCATCCGCCCCGACTCCCCGCGCCGGTCGATCACGAGGTGCATGTGCGGATGCGCCCGGTCCTCGTGCCACGCCCGGACATTGCGCCATTCATCGCCATAATCCCCGGAATGGCAGAGCCGATCCGCAAAGGTCCAGGCCGCAGCCTTGGCGCGCACGGTATCTGTTCCTTCGGGAAAGCTGACCAGCAGATGGAAGGTGTTCGTCTTCGCCCGGGCAAAGCGTCCGTCCTGCTCAGCGGCCTGCTTCCAGTCTTCGGACCAGGCGGCGGCAATATCTTCGATTTCGTCCCGCGTCTCGACAAGACCCCGGATATCGCCATCGGCCTCTTCCAGCTCCAGATCGCCATCGCGAGAAAGGTATTTCAGCTGCGCCGTCAACTCCCCGCGATCAGAGACACCGCCCCCCGAGATCACTTTCACCACGGCCTGGGGTGCACCGAGGGCATTGCCGATGCGCTGACGGTCATTCAGGGACGCGGCATACCGCCCTCCTCCACCTCCAGCACCGTCCCGAAGTGCCGCCGCCTTGCCGCCAATCGCCTTACGCCATTCGATCTCCAGCCATTGGTCGCCCATCAGCGCCGTGACGAAGTCGGGGCGTTTCGCGTTGGTGGTCGTCTCGGCCATCAGGAAACAGGCTCGTTCGCATCGACGCGCACTGCTGGCTTCGCAACGGGCAGCCGCCCTGCCCTACTGCCCGCGGCCTTTGTGTAAACATCGAACGCTCCCCGCGTTTGGCGGATCGCATCGCGGAGTTCGAGCAGCATCAGCCGATCCGCCTCACTCATGCTGATCCGACCCCGGTTCGCCGCCTTCGCCAGTTGGTTCAGATTGTTCGTTGCTCCCGCAAGCGCTTTGACCGCTGATCGCATCTCCGTCGTCTCGACATCCACCTGACCCGGCGCACCTGCCTGCCACAGCGCGGCGACCCGCAGGAATGTCGACAGCTTCTCCCTACGCAATGACGCTGCCGTATCCAACGCCGCGCGCTCACCGCTGGTGACGCGAACATGGATCACTTCCGATTTGCGGGGGCGTTTGATGGGTGCCGTCACGATGGCCTCATCGCTATCACTCATGAACTACACCCTCAAATAGAATAACGGACATTGCACGCTTCAAATCAAAACCCGTCTGGATGATCGCGCCGCGATGCTTACCGCCATTTTGTAACACAAAAGGGCTTATCCCGCCACCATCCCTAAATAATTAGACATGGTGTATTTATCTATATTACCGATGAATAGGCTCAATTAGGCCGAAAAAGGCAAACTTAGACCGAAATCTACTTATACCGGACGACATTAGACCAGAATAGACCAACTTAGGCTGAAGGAGATCATCGCATCGCTTTTGTCAGGCAAACATAGGCAAGGTCAGGCCAAAAGGCAGGAGAAGACGATTTGCACGCCCCTTGCTCTTCAACACCCAGTTTTGGATGCGATGATCAGGATGGAAAAGACATGGGAGAGAGTTTACGGCGTCGTCCGTGGGGATCCGCGCGACATAATTTCAGCGTCATCAAGGACGATGTATGCCGCCGGATCGGAGATGGAGAACCGCTCGTTGCCGTCTATCGCGATCTTGCGCCACCAATGGAATACCGGACATTCTGTAGACATGCAGCGCGCGCGATGGAAACCTATACCGCTAAAAATCAGAGCCTTGCCGTCGATTCAGATCGGGACAGCGGGAAACACAATGTGATTCAGTCTGAATCACCACCCTCTGATGCGGACGATCCGATCAGTACCGCGATCCGGGCAAAGGCAGCACCGGGCACCTTCGACCGGTTGAAGCGCCAGCCCGCCTATAATCCCCGCGAAAACACGATCGAAGAACTGTTCGGCGTCGACGAGCATGGCAATTCTGTGGGCGAGCCTTAACGCACGGCGTCGTCCTGACCGGGGAATCCTGAGCGATTGGCATCCCCTTCGCAATCCATGTCCTCGAAACAGCAAAGCATCGAGAGAGGAAAACAGGCATGGAAAAGGAACGCGGAGGTACAGAACGGGCGCTTCACATCATCATGCAAGGCAAGGGTGGGGTAGGAAAATCTACGGTGGCCCGCTTCCTCGCGGAATTCCTCCTGGATCACGGTGCGCCTCCAACCTGTTTCGATCTCGATGCGGTCAATCCAAGCTTTTCTGCGGTGAAAGCCCTCAAGGCGACGGCGAGCGAGATCATGGATGGGGATTTGATCGACCCGCGCAAGTTCGACGCGGTCGTCGAGGCGGTTCTCGGTACGAGCGACGCCGTTGTCATCGATTGCGGCGCTTCAACCTTCAACCCCATGCTCGCCTATATCGACGAGATTGATCTTTTCGCGGTCCTCGGCGATGCGGGCTTCAATGTGCATCTTCATACCGTCATTTCCGGGGGAGCTGACCTACAGGATACCGTGCAAGGATTTGCCACGCTCGCCAAACGCTTCGGCGGTGCGGCGCAGTTGGTGGTCTGGCTCAATCCGAAGAACGGGCCAATCGAGATGGCAGGCAAACCATTCGAGAAATGGCCC
>CAKZUT010000054.1 GCA_937922185.1 uncultured Neomegalonema sp. | reverse complement strand
GAACCGCGTCCATTACGCGGCCTGCTTCAATTTTGCGATGATCGTATCGCCCATCTCGGTCGTGCCGACCAGCTTCATGCCGGGCTGCATGATGTCACCCGTGCGATAGCCCTCGGACAAGACATCTTCGACGGCCTTTTCGACCGCATCAGCGGCGTCTGGCATGTCGTAGCTGTAGCGCAGTGCCATGGCATAGCTGAGGATGCAGGCAATCGGGTTTGCCTTGCCCTGGCCCGCAATGTCGGGGGCCGAACCGTGGACGGGTTCATACATGGCTTTGCGTTTCTTATTCTCATCTTCCGCGCCGAGCGAGGCCGAGGGCAGCATACCGAGCGATCCGGTCAGCATCGCCGCACAGTCGGATAGCAGATCACCAAAGAGGTTGTCGGTGACGATCACGTCGAACTGTTTGGGTTCGCGGACCAACTGCATCGCGCAGTTATCGGCGTACATGTGGCTGAGTTCTACGTCCGGGTATTCGGAGGCCAGTTTCGTGACCTCTTCACGCCAGAGCACGCCTGACTCCATGACGTTTGCCTTTTCGACCGAGCAGAGCCGCCCGCCGCGCTTTTGCGCCAGTTCGAACGCGGCGCGTGCGACGCGGATGATTTCGTGGGTGTCATAGACTTGCGTGTTCACACCCCGGCGCTCGCCGTTGGGCAGATCGGTGATGCCGCGCGGCTCGCCAAAATATGTGCCGCCCGTCAGCTCTCGCACGATCATGATGTCGAGGCCCGCGACCAACTCGCGCTTGAGCGAGGAGGCATCGGCCAGCGCGTCGAAGCACATGGCCGGGCGCAGGTTGGCGAACAATTCCATTTCCTTGCGGAGACGCAGCAATCCGCGCTCGGGCTTGATCGAGAAATCCAGATCATCCCATTTCGGCCCGCCCACCGCGCCGAGCAGAACCGCATCCACCTCCTGCGCTCTGGCCATCGTGTCGTCATGCAGCGGGATGCCATGGGCATCGATCGCCGCCCCGCCGACCAGATCCTCCTGTACGTCAAAGCTGACGCTCTGGCGGTCGCCGAACCAGTCGATGACGCGGCTGACCTGACCCATGGCTTCGGGGCCGATGCCGTCACCGGGCAGGACGAGAAGGGATCGGTTCGACATGGGATCGGCTCCGTGCAGACTGGAAAGATGCGCCGGAGGCTTACCCGATGCCCGTGCGCCCGTAAAGCCGTTGCTAAACACGGTAAAAGACCCGCTCCGGGACTCATCCTTCGTTTAACTTTCCCGCTTACGGTTACCACCGGATTGAGGAGCGAATTCCCCGGCCAGAAGGCTGACCCGATGCTCTCTCGACCGCCCCTTGACCTGCGCGCGGGCATCTGACCGCCCCCGCGCCCCCCGTGAGCCGGAGCCGTGTGACCATGTCTGCATCTGAATCCCGCGACGATTCCTTTGAAATCGAATCGAACAGCCCGTTTTACTTCAATACCTCGCACTGGCGTGCGGTGGACGGGATGCTGGAAGGGGTTCGCGAGCGCGCGGGCCTGATGATTCTGACCGGCCCGACCGGTTCGGGCAAGACCATGATCATGCGCGCGATCTCCGAGGGGCTGGAGGAGAACACTCCCGGCCTCTTTCTTCAGTATGCCAGCCTGAACTTCCGTGAATTCGTCAATTTCCTGCACACATCCCTGCGGGTCGAGGACGAGGTGATGGATTCGCCGAACAAGGCCGTTGCCCTGCGCGAGTTCCTCTATGTTCAGGCCAAGCGGGGCGAGACCGGCGTTGTCTTCATTGATGAGGCCCATAATCTCGAACCCGACGTGCTGAAGATGTTGCCCAAACTCGCGCGTTTCGACACGCTGGAGGACGGGCGCGTCGTGGGTCTGCAATTCGTGCTCATCGGCAGCGAGGATCTGCGCGAGATCATGGCCGATTCGGAATTCGACGAGGTGCGCGCCAAGGTCACGGTCGATCATACCCTGCGTTTCTTCACCCGTCCCGAACTGAAGCAATTCCTCAAGAAGCGCCTTGCCCCCATCGCCCGCATGACCGATGAGCCGATCACCGATGACGGCGTCGAGGAGATGGGCCGTTTCACGGGCGGCAGTCCGCGCCTGATCGGCATGATCTGCTCGCATACCATGCTCTTCGCCGCCGAGAATCCGGGCAAGTCCATCGACGCGAAGATGGTGCAGGAGGCCGCCGAAGCCCTCATGCTCTCGCCCGTCGAGAATCCCTTCGCCGATGAGGCGAACGATCTTCAGGCCGCCGCAGGCCCGTTCTCGGAGGCCGATCTGTCCGGCGAGACCCCCCGGAGCGCGGAGAAGCCGGTCCTGCCGGAGTTTTCCGATACCGAGACGATCTACTCCACCGACGCCCCCGACAGCCCGGTCCCGTCCGGGTCTCCGGCACAGGAATGGGAGGGGATGTCGGATACCGCCTCCGATCCGGCGGAGGAGGAAACCCCTGTCGATGACGGCCTTTACGCCCCCGACCACGCCGCTGTGGCCCGGCCCCTGCGAAAGAAGATGGTGGTGCAGGACGAGGCAACCGCGAGCGATACCGACGCGGAGGATGACTTCGCCGAATTCGACCATGCCGCCTTTGATCGCGTTCTCGATGATGATGAGGATGATGACGACCTCGGGGATGACGAATTCGACGATCTGGATGTGCTCGACGGCACGACCGGCACCAAAGGCAAACCGGCGGTCAGAAAGGGCGGCGCGTCCTTCCTCACGAAGCTGGGCCTGAAAAAACCCGGCGGCAACAAAACCGCGAAGGTCATGGGTGCCAGCCGCAAGAAGGACAAGCCCGTCGTCGCCGCTGCGGCCCCGTCCAAGCGGGGACCGAAAGCTGTCGTTGCGGGTGACCGCGAGAAAAAACGCAAAATGGCCGCCATGGCTGCCGCTGTTGTCGCTGTCGGGGGCATCGGCTATGCCGCCCACAAGCCGGTGATCTCTGCCGTTCAGGGGATGATGTCCAAGCCCGCGCAAATGGCTGCGGCCACACCGCCTCTGCCTGTGCCGCAGGCCCCGGCAATGCCGCGCATCGCGGCGACCGACAGTCTCCCCGATATTCCGCAGCCGGTGACCGTGACGGTCGAAAACACCCGTTCGCCCTCCACCGGCGGTTGGGGTGCTCGGGTCGTGGTCGCCGATGAGGACGGTGAACCGGCTCCGGCGGCTCCGGTTCGTACCGCCAGCGCCGCCGGCACCCCCGGCACAGCCGGTCCGGCCCTTACTGAACGGGCCATTCCCGCTCCTGCCGCGAATCTGGCGAAGGGCGCGCTCGATCTGGTGGACAAGGCCCTCGGCATGGGCGAACGCAATGTCGGCAACGACAAGGTCGGCGGTGTGCTGGCGGCGGCTTCCGGTCAGGTCGCGGGCCTGCGGGATCGTCTGGCCAATAACGGCCTCTCCCCGGAGGAGGCGCTGGAAAAGGCCCGGACGCTTGTGGCGGAGGGCGACGAGCATCTGGCCGGTCGCCGTTATATCACGCCCTCGGACGGCAATGCCTATGATGCCTATCGCGAGGCCCTGTCGCTGCATCCCACGAACGAGCAGGCCAAGGCGGGCATCACGACCCTGCGCGAGCATTTCGCGAAAAAGGCCGAAGGCGCGCGCAGCGCCCGCCAGTGGGAAAGCGCGAATGGCTATTTCGAGACGGCCATTGCCATCAGCAATCTGCGTCCGGTGAACTGACCTTCCCTCACCGAACACTATCCACGCCGCGTCCACGGGGGCGCGGCGTTTTTCGTGCCGCGTAGCGGTGGGGCCACCTTCCGCGCACACCGACCCTCCCCTTACGGAGAGATCAGCGGCACACCATCCGCGACCACCCAGTCGGGCGGCGGCTCCTCCAGAACCGCCCGCGCCAGATCGTTCAGGCTGAACAGCATCCGGTCCACCTCGCGCGTTCCGCGTTTCCGGTGACCCGGCGGCCTGCCGGGCCGCATCGGCCTGACTTTCAGAGTCTTCGCCGCCTTCCGGCGCGCCACGAGCCTGAGCAATCTCTGCGCCTGCGCGGGCAGATCATCCAGCGCCCCCCGCATCGCCGCGATCCGGCGGCGCAGGGCATCGGCGTTGAGTTCATCCTCATCCATCGGCACGGCAGGCTGTTCCGGCGGCGACCATTCATCGAAGAACGCCACCCCCGGCTGCGCCCGGCGACCGCGCTGACGCTTCTTCCCGACCTTATGTCGGGGATCGAACAGCCCGAAGACCG
>CAKZUT010000053.1 GCA_937922185.1 uncultured Neomegalonema sp. | reverse complement strand
GTTTTCTCTGGCGCTGTGAAATTGAGAAACAATCTCTCGATACTCCCGAACGGCGCGCGGCCTTCGACAACCGGGTCCGAACGATGCTCGGCGGGATCACCGATCAGGGCGTGCGGCACCATTACGAGACGCAGTTCAGGGAATGGCGCCACGATCTGTTTTCGACAACCAGAGATGCCTGGAAGCCGCAGAATCCGGGGGGTCGGAAAGGCTGGAGCAAAGTCGCGCCCCCCGCTCCGGCGCGCACGGAGACCCGTCATTCGGCCCTCGTGACAGGCGGCGGACCCGATCTGCGGTATGCCCTCGAACAGCAGATCCTGCGTCTCGCCCTCGCCTCTCCCGAGGCCATGGCCGCCTGCGGTGATTCGCTCGCTGAGTCGGAATTCGCGAATCGCGACCTTGACTCGATTCGCTCCGCCCTCATATCTGCCTTCTTCGATATCGCCTCCCCGGAGACCGGCATGACCGTCTCCAAACTCCATGCGGAGACCCGGCGAAGACTGAAGCCCGACTGCACCGCTCTGTTCGAGCGGCTGGCCGACTTTACGGGAGATTCATCGGACAGTGACCATTTAACGTCAGCCTTGGATCGACACATCGCGATCTGTGCGCGGGAAGTGGAAAAGCGGGATGCGGAACACAGTTTCTCAAGGGACGGAGATGAACGGGCCTTTCAGCGCATGGTCGCGGCACGGGCCGCCCATCGCACCGCACTCGAAAGGGTTATGCCCGTGGTGAGCGAGGCGGAGAGCGGCAGCGTTCAGGGCTTCATCGACGGGGAACTGTGGAAGAAGCGCAAGAAAAAGACCGACCGCCGAAACGGCGGAACGCGCCGGGATGATGGCGCTGGCGAGATGACGAGAGAGTGACCATGGCCGCTAAAGACGTCAACGCAGAACCCGATTCCCCCGCAGGCGGGGAGGCTCCTGTCCTCGACATGAGCCAATCGACGGTCAAGAAGATGATCGCCTCGGCCAAGGCCAGAGGGACGATCACCTATGACGAACTGAACCGCGTCCTGCCCCCCGACAAGGTTTCGCCGGACCAGATCGAGGACGTCATGTCGATGCTGTCCGAGATGGGCGTCAATGTCGTCGATGAGGACAGCGGCGAGGACGAGGCCCCCAAGGGCGACAAACCCGGCGAATCCTCCTCGCGCGAACTGACGACCTCCGCCAGCACCACAGAGGTCGTGGACCGCACCGACGACCCCGTTCGCATGTATCTGCGCGAGATGGGATCGGTCGAGTTGCTGTCCCGCGAGGGCGAGATCGCCATCGCCAAGCGCATCGAGGCCGGGCGCAACACCATGATCGGCGGGCTGTGCGAAAGCCCCCTCACCTTCCAGGCCATCACCATCTGGCGTGAGGAACTGATCGAGGGAGATATTCTTCTCCGCGACGTGATCGATCTCGACGCCACCTTCGGCAAGACCTTTGAAGACCCCAATGCCGGCTCGATCCCCGAATCGCAGCGGATAGAAAACGCCAAGGTCGAGGCCGAGCGCACGAAGGCCGAGGAAGAAGAGAAAAAGCGTCTCGAAGAGGAAGAGAAGCAAAAGGAAGCCGAGCGCGCGGAGAACGGCGAGGAACCCGAGGCCAAGCCCGACGAAGACGAGGATGATTTCGACGACAACACCCTCTCGCTGTCGGCCATGGAGGCGCAGCTCAAGCCCCAGGCGCTCGAAACGCTGGGCGAGATTGCCGATGCCTATCAGAGCCTGCGTAAAATGCAGCAGGAGCGCCTCGCCGCCGCCACCTCGAAATCCTCCAAGTTCACGGCCAAGCAGGAACTCGCCTATCAGCGCCTGCGGAGCGAACTGGTCCAGAAGGTGGACAGCCTGCACCTCAACAACCAGCGTATCGAAACGCTGGTCGATCAGCTCTACGGCATCAACCGCCGCCTGATGGGGCTGGAGTCCCAGCTCGTGAAGGTCTCCGACAAGCACAAGGTCAAACGCCCCGAATTCATCGCCGAATACCAGGGCTTCGAGCTTGATCCCGGCTGGGTCGAGCGCGTCGGCAAGCTTAAGGGCAAAGGCTGGGCCAAGATGGTCGAGATCGACGGGGAGAAGGTCACCGAAATCCGCGAGGGCATCGCGGAGGTCGGGCGGCTTGTCGGCGTCGATATCCCCGAATACCGCCGCATCGTCCAGACCGTCCAGAAAGGCGAGAAGGAAGCGCGGCAGGCCAAGCAGGAAATGGTCGAGGCCAACCTGCGCCTCGTCATCTCCATTGCCAAGAAATACACCAACCGGGGCCTGCAATTCCTCGACCTGATTCAGGAAGGCAATATCGGCCTGATGAAGGCCGTGGACAAATTCGAGTACCGGCGCGGCTACAAGTTCTCGACCTATGCGACCTGGTGGATCAGGCAGGCGATCACGCGCTCCATCGCGGATCAGGCCCGCACGATCCGTATTCCGGTTCATATGATCGAGACGATCAACAAGCTGGTCCGCACGGGCCGCCAGATGCTGCACGAGATTGGCCGCGAGCCGACGCCGGAGGAACTGGCGGAGAAACTCCAGATGCCGCTGGAAAAGGTCCGCAAGGTGATGAAGATCGCCAAGGAACCGATCTCGCTCGAAACCCCCATCGGCGACGAGGAAGACAGCCAGCTCGGAGATTTCATCGAGGACAAGAACGCGATCCTGCCGCTCGACAGCGCGATCCAGTCGAACCTCAAGGACACCACCACCCGTGTTCTGGCTTCGCTGACGCCCCGCGAGGAGCGCGTTTTGCGGATGCGCTTCGGGATCGGCATGAACACCGACCACACGCTGGAGGAAGTCGGCCAGCAGTTCAGCGTCACGCGCGAACGTATCCGCCAGATCGAGGCCAAGGCCCTGCGAAAACTGAAGCATCCGTCGCGCTCGCGGAAGCTGCGGTCGTTCCTGGATAACTGATGCGCGCTCCCTGATTAAGGGGAGCGCCATGCTACGGCGTCAAACGCACACCGTCACGAAGACAACCACGACAGCAGCCGTTTCAGCCCCATATAGGGCAGATAGATCCACATGAAGAACATCATGCCGAAAGGCAGGATGAAAGCGAGGATCATCGGGAACTGCCAGACCACGAACAGGCAGAACAGCGCCTTGGCGGCGCGGGCGGCCTTTTGCTCGGCGGGCGGCGCGTCCCTGCGCTCGCCCACGGCGATGAGGCGGTCAAGCGCCTCGTTCGGCTCCCGGTTCACGACGGCGCGTCCGATCTGTTCATAGATCGTCGCGGCGGTGCCCGCCGGTTCGGCGAGGGCAACCGTGCGCGGCGACCCGCAACCGGCGCAGGCCATGGCATTCGCGCCAAACGCATTCCCGCAATATTCGCAGTTCATGGGCACCCCTCCCCCGTCATCGTAGCGGCGGGAATTGAACACCCGGTAAAGCGCGGTTGATCGCCTCTCGTCCTGATCGCGCGATCATGGCGAAAGCGTGCATACCTGTGATGCGACATCGCAGGGCCGCGCCCACAGATCATTGTTATCTCAGGAATGGAGGAAACAATGATTGTCAGAACACTGGTCACCGTATTCGCCCTGTCCGCCGTACTGATCTCCTCGCCGCCCGCCGCCGCGAAAGGTGGCTCCGAGCTTCAGGAGCAACAGGAAGCCCTCGCCGCCGAGCTGGCAAAATCGCGCAAGCAGAAAGCGTCGCAAGCGACCCCGACATCCTTCTTCGACCGCCTGTTCGGCACCGCGCCGCAAGCGACCCCCGCCCGCCCGGCGGCAGCGGCCCCGAAGAAGTAGCGTGTCGGCGCGACGATCCTTCCCTTACGTCCCGATTGACCCCTTCGCACCGCCTCCTGCATAAGATGCGGGAATTCGGCATTATGCGCGCAAGAGGACGGAACGAATGACTGACGCGATCGAACGGGAGTCGATGGAATACGATGTGGTCATCGTGGGGGCAGGCCCGGCGGGCCTGTCCACCGCTATCCGGCTGAAACAGGTAAACCCCGACCTCTCCGTCGTCGTACTCGAAAAAGGGTCCGAGGTCGGCGCGCATATCCTTTCGGGGGCCGTGCTTGATCCCTGCGGTCTTG
>CAKZUT010000052.1 GCA_937922185.1 uncultured Neomegalonema sp. | reverse complement strand
AGCACGATCTTCTTGAGGTTGCTGTCCGCTGCATAGCGCAGGAATCGCCGCCCCGTCTCCGTCGAGCCGGTGAACGACACCATATCCACGCCCGGATGCATCCCCAACGGCTCGCCCACCGAAGGCCCATCACCGGGCAGCACCTGCAACACCCCGCGCGGCACCCCGGCTTCGGCGGCCAGTTCGGCCACGCGCAGGGCGGTCAGGCTGGTCTGTTCAGCGGGTTTGACGATGACGCAATTTCCCGCCGCCAGCGCAGGCCCGATCTTCCAGGCCAGCATCAGCAGCGGAAAGTTCCAGGGCAGCACGGCCCCGACCACGCCCACAGGCTCGCGCACGATCATCGCAATCGCGTCGTCACCGGAGGGCGCTGTCTGGTCGTAGATCTTGTCGGCGGCCTCGGCGTGCCACTTGATGCAGTGGATCGTCTCGGGGATGTCGATCATCTCGCAATCGCGGATCGGCTTGCCGCTATCGAGGCTCTCCATCACCGCCAACTCGCGCCGGTTGCGGGTAATCAGCTTGCACAGCCGGATCAGTACATCCTTGCGCCCGGACGGGTGCAGGGTCGCCCATCCCCCCCGGTCAAACGCCTCGCGCGCCTTGCCCACGGCAAAGTCCACATCCCTGGCGTTACAGGCGGCGATTTCGGCAATCGTCTCGCCGGTCGCCGGGTTCACGGTCGCCATGGTGCCGCCCGACCCCTTGCGATACTTGCCGTCGATGAAGGGCGCGCGCGGGAAGTCGATGCTGGTGGCAATCGCGGCGTATTCGGCGCGGGTCAGCAGATCGCTCATGTCGAATACTCCTTTTCGATGGCCGCGAGGGCGACATTCATCGTGCGCCAGACCTCGGCGAATTCCCGCTTGTCGTCCTTGTTCAGCGGTTGCAGCGGACGGCGGGGCGGACCGGCATCGATGCCGCGCAGGGTCAGGCCATACTTGATGCACTGCACGAACTTGCCCCCTTGTTCGAGAACGCTCAGCATCGGCAGCATGGCCGACATGATCGCGCGGCCTTTGGTGAAATCGCCGTCCACGGCACAGGCGCGATAGAGCGCGATATGGGCCTCCGGCGCGAAGTTCGATCCCGCACAGACCCAACTGCGCGCCCCCCAGGCAAAGAACTCCAGCGCCTGATCGTCCATCCCGCAGGACAGCGCGATATGCGGATAATCCCGCGCCAGCATATGCAGGCGGTTCGGATCGCCGGAGCTTTCCTTGATCGCGCAGAAATTGGGCGAGCGGCCAAGGCGGTCCAGCGTTTCCTCGTCCATGTTCACGCTCATCCGCCCCGGATAATTGTAGAGCATGGCGGGCAGGTTCGCGGCCCGGTCGATAGCCAGCGCGTGCAGCGCGATCTCGCGCCCCGTCGGATAGGCATAGGGCGGGGTCGCGATCAGCAGGGCATCGGCCCCGACCTCCTTCGCCGCCTCGGCGAAGACGATGCTGTCCTCGGTGCGAATCGCCCCCGTTCCGACGATCAGCGGCAGGCGCTTGCCGATGATCTTCCTGGCGAGTTGCATCATGCGGATGCGTTCCCCGGTCGTCTGGGCGTAGTATTCGCCCGTGGTCCCCGCCACGATGATGCCGTGGACTCCGGCGGCGATCAGATGCTCGATCGCCGCCTCGAACCCGGCT
The DNA here is from genome assembly GCA_937922185.1 of uncultured Neomegalonema sp. Lineage (GTDB taxonomy): Bacteria > Pseudomonadota > Alphaproteobacteria > Rhodobacterales > Rhodobacteraceae > JAHDDY01. The sequence goes on along the minus strand of CAKZUT010000052.1, from coordinate 1,068 downwards.
TCATTGATCGAATGATCCTCGAAATAGGGCGTCACGACCGGCGTATAGATGCCTTCAAACTGCATCCCTGATCTCCTGCGTGGGGTCGAGTGGAAGGGGAGAGGGCATCACGAACCGCCCGATACCGTCGCGCGACAATGCCCAGTGATCCAGAGTCAGTCTGACCGCCTCCGCCGGGGCACGGTCCTCGAAGGCCGCGATCATCGCATCGTGCTGGTCGCGGGCTTTTCGGATCGTTGCGCGCTCCGTGGCCGTGCGCGCGTCGTAAAACCGCTGGCTCATGCGCGTATGATCGATCAGCAGGCGCTTGAGGCCGGGTATCAGATACGGACAGTCCGCCATTGTGCCAATGGCCTCGTGGAAGCGGTGATTATGGATCGCCATATCCGCCGGAGTGCTGGCATCGCGAAAATCCCGCTGGGCGTCTTTGAGCGTTTCGATCCCGTCGGGTGAAGCGTTCTCCGCCGCCAGCCGCGCCACGGCGGCATAGATCATCGGGGCCGTCTGGATCAGGCTGCGGATGACCGGCAAATCCATCGAGGACACCGCCGCCCCGCGATGGGCCTCCAGCGTCACATATCCTTCGCCGGAGAGCCGTTGCAGCACTTCGCGCAAGGGCGTGCGCGACACGCCGTAGGTCTCGCATAGCGCCACCTCGTCCAACGCGCTGCCCGGTGCCAGCGACAGATCGAGAATGCCAGCGCGCAGAGCATCGAAGAGAGCGGATTTCTTCACGGCGACTCACTGAAAATACATCTTGTATACAAAATCGGTACTTCTTAGCGTCCCGTCATTCAAGGGATTTGAGGACACCATGGATTTCACGGGTAAGAAGGCGCTGGTCACGGGCGCGGCGGGCGGCATCGGCCTCGCCATCGTGCGGATGCTGCGTGAGGCGGGGGCGTCGGTCGCCGTGGCCGATCTCGATACGTCGGGGCTGGAGGCGGAGGCGCATATGTCGGGCACCCTGACTGACAGCGGCTATGTGAACGGCCTGCCCGAGCGCGCGGCGCAGGCGCTGGGCGGTCTGGATATCCTCGTCAACAATGCCGGGATCATGCGACGCGG
>CAKZUT010000051.1 GCA_937922185.1 uncultured Neomegalonema sp. | reverse complement strand
AAACGATTAGCCTACGCACCAAGGACAGCGCTGATCTGACCGTAGAGGATCTCATCGCAGCGGCGCGTCTGATTCAATCCAAGACAAGTCAACATGGCGGCTTTGTTTTGACCACCGGAACTGACACATTGGAAGAGGTCGCCTACGGACTGCACTGTCTGCTTGGCTCCAGTGCTCTGGTGATCGTGACCGGGGCCATGCGCCCGCCCTATATGGACGACTATGACGGGGTCACAAATCTGGAAGATGCGTTCACCGCCTGCCGAGCGGTCGCACCAGAGGAGGGCGGCGTGTTTGCCGCCATTGGAAATCACCTGTTTTCCGCCGCCCATGTCTTCAAACAAAACGCGACCCGCCTTGATGGCTTTATGTCGACAAGCCCAGATTATCCGGCGCAGCGCATTGTGGCGGGTATGGCGGTCACCTCATGCCCAAAAGTTGCCGCCCCGCAAATGGACCTCTTGCAGGACGTACCGACCGTCGATCTGGTCAATGTATCGCTTGGCTGTCGCTGGCCGCATGATCTCGAGCGCCTGCCTGCCGGTTTGGTCATTTCCTGTCCGGGCGCACATTCGCTGCCAACGGCATTTCTCGAAGACTTGAAACCCATGCTGGAAGCTAAGCGACCCGTCGTTTTGGCAAGCCGCTGCGTCTCATTCACCCCGTCACCACAGTTATTCTATCCGGGATATGCCGCGTTTTTAGAAGAAATGGGGCTGGAGATCGCGCCCTATGCCGGTTTGACCCCGCAAAAAGCCAGACTAAAACTAATCTTCCGTCTCATGGGGCTGTTGGAATAGCGCCAACCTGCGCCGTCATGTCCGTTCGCGTGATCGCTGTCGCCATAGTCGCCCTCCATCAGGTCAGGAGGCGGGCGAAGCCGGACATCTTCTCCATCGCCTTTGCGCCCTCGTCGGGCCTCGGGATGGCCCCGCCGGTGGAGGGCGGGTCGATCCGGTTCGAGGAAACCGTCCTCAGCGCCTCTGCCCGCTGCGCCCCGATGCCGCCCCCCGTTGTTGTCGTCACGCCCTGCGTGTCGGCTGAGCCTGCGCCGATATCGGCAAAGCTGCGCCCCTGGGCGGGACCGCGCAGCAGGGCATCGACGGAATGGGCGGCAACGAGGTTCATCACAGGATCGATCCGCAAATCGTCATTCGGAAGTGTCGCAGGATAAAGCAGTGCGACGCGCATGAAATCATTTTTCGGCCCTGACGCTGTACGTAAATGGCCCGGTCACCGCTTTCGGGGTGATCATGTGCGAAGGCCCTTCCTGTGTCCCGTCGCCTGCCCTATTCTCTTTCCCATGCTGACCCGTCATCCCATCGCGGAAAACCTCGACAGCCTGATCGCGTGCCGGTCCTGCGACCTGTTGCTCGACCGCGTGATTCCGCCGCCCGGAAAGGTGGCCCGCTGTCCGCGCTGTCACCATGTGCTGATCTCCAACAAGCGCAATGTCATCGACAATACGCTGGCGGGGGCGGTCTCGACGGCGATTCTGATGATCGCGGCGATCCTCTTTCCCTTTATCGCGCTGGATGAGGCGGGGCTGCACCGTGATGCCTCGGTCATGGATGCTGTCGGAGCCTTCGCCGAGGGCTGGAGCGCGCCGCTGACCATCGCGGTCGCCGCCTTCATCGTGGTCATTCCCGTTACGCGCGCCACGGCGCTCATCTACGCCCTGCTGCCCCTGCGGCTGGGGCGCAGGCCCGCCAGTGGAGCCGCGCGCAGTTTTCGCCTCGCAATGGCCCTGAAGCCATGGTCCATGGCAGAAATCTTTATCGTCGGCGTCGCGGTGGCGCTGGTGAAGGTCACGGATCTGGCGGATGTATCGCTCGGTCCCGCGTTCTGGGCCTTCTCCGCGCTGATCGTGGTCGTTGTGTTCGAGAACTCTACCCTGTGTGAATGGACTGTATGGCGACTGCTGGACCCCAAGAGACGATAACGGCCCGCGAGGCGGGTCTGATCTCCTGCGAGAATTGCGGCACCCTCGCGCCGATGGGATCGCCCGTCTGCGCGCGGTGCGAAGCCGCCCTGCACAGCCGCCGCCCGAATTCGGCCCAGCGGGTCTGGGCATGGTGGCTGGCGGGGGTCATCTGTTATATTCCCGCCAATCTCTATCCCATGCTGCTGACCAACACCTTCGGGCGCGTGAGCGAGGGCACCATCATCGGCGGGGCCATTGAGCTGTTTGAATACGGCGCGTGGTTCGTGGCGGTGGTCGTCATCGTCGCCTCGGTCTTCATCCCGGTCGCGAAATTCGTGGTGATCGCCGTGCTGATGCTCGGGGTGCGTTACGGCTCGACTCTTTCCGCCCATCGGCGGATGCAACTCTATGAAATTACGGAGTTTATCGGTCGCTGGTCGATGATCGACGTTTTTGTGGTCGCGATCCTGACCGCACTGGTGCAATTGGGTTTCATCGCCTCGATCAATCCCGGCCCGGCGGCGGTTGCCTTCGCCTTGTCGGTTGTCTTCACGATGCTGGCGGCGCAAAGCTTTGATCCGAGACTGATCTGGGACACCCTTGAGGAGCCACAAGCCCGTGCCCAATCCTGACGAGCGCGATTTCCACGATGCCGAAACCACGTCGAGCGGTTTTTCGCTCGTCTGGCTGGTGCCGCTTATCGCCCTCGTGCTGACCATCGGGGTCGCGTGGAAGACCCGCGCGGATCGTGGCCCGGTCATCGAGATCCTGCTCGATTCCGCGACCGGCGTGGAAAAGGGCAAGACCATCATCAAGCGCCGCGACGTGAAGATCGGCATCGTCGAGGATGTGGATTTCACGCCCGATGGCTCGCAGGTCGTGCTTTCCGCCCGGATCGAGAAGGAATTCGGGCATTTCATCGATGATGACGCGAAATTCTGGGTCGTCAGTCCGCAGGTGACGCTGGAGGGTATCAGCGGGCTGGAGACGGTGCTGTCCGGCTCCTATATCGAGGCTTCCTGGGACAGCTCCATCGGTAAGCCGCAATACAGCTTCACGGCGCTGGATAATCCGCCCCTGACCCCGCCCGACACCCCCGGCAAGCGCGTGCGCCTTATCGCCGAGGACGGCGGATCAATGTCGGTGGGGGCACCGGTCTTCTACAAGCGGATCGAGGTCGGGCGGATCGAGGCCAAGACCCTGACCCCCGATGGCGAGGCCGTGGTCTTCGATCTGTTCATCGAGGCCCCGCATGATCGCCGTCTGACCCAGGGCAGCCGGTTCTGGAACACCTCCGGCGTCAGCGTCGAACTGGGCGCGCAGGGGGCCAAGCTCAAACTCGAATCCTTCTCGTCCTTCCTGCGCGGTGGCATCACCTTCGATGCGGTGGCGCTGGGCGGGGTGCCGGTGGGCGAATACCATCTCTTCCGCCTTTTCGACGGTGAGCAGGAAGCCAGAGCCAGCATCTTCGACGATGATTTCGGCGCGCAGATCCGGCTTTCCATCGAGTTCGACGGGTCGATCCGGGGGCTGGATGTCGGTGCGCCGGTGGAACTGCGCGGCTATCGCGTGGGCGAGGTGATCGACGTGATCGCGGATGTGGACGACACGGCGGGCAGCCCTTCGGTCTCGCTGATCGTGACCATTCTCCTGCAACCCTCGCGGCTCGGCCTGCCCAAGGGGGAAGCGGAGGAAAGCCTTGCCTTCCTCAAGACACTGGTACGCAACGGGATGCGCGCCAAGCTGGCCAGTGCCAGCCTCATCACCTCCTCGCTGTTTGTCGAGCTGGTGGACCGCCCCGGCGAGGCGACGAAGGAAATCGACGAAACCGCCCGCCCCTATCCCCGCCTGCCCAGCGTCGTGTCGGATTTCGACGATCTCGCGGCCTCCGCCGAGGGCGTGCTCAACCGCATCAATGCCCTGCCCATCGAGGAACTGCTGGAGACGGCGACCATCCTGCTCGATAACGTCAATACCATCGTCGCGAACGAGGAGACCCGCGCCATTCCCGGCGGGATCAACGGCCTGCTCGGCGATGTGCGTGTTCTGGCGGGCGATCCGAAGCTGACCGAGGCCATCGCCGACTTCGCCGCCACCCTCGCCGCCGCCCGCGAGACGGTGGAGGCGGTGAACGAGGCGGAGGTCGCGCTGGCCCTTCAGGCCGCTCTCGAAACCCTCACCGAAACCGCCGCCTCGGTGCGTGTGGCCATGGACGAGACCCCGCCCCTTATCGCGAACCTCACGCGGTTCAGCGGCAATGCCGCCGATCTGCCGCTCGGCCCCATGATCCTCGCGGCCACCACACTGCTCTCCAATGCCGATGCGCTGGTGGCCAGTGACGAGACGCAGGCGATCCCTGCCGATCTGGCCGCCACTGTCGCCGATCTTCGCCTGTTACTGGCTGACCTGCGCGAGGCGGATGCGGCGTCCAATCTCGCCACCGCGCTGGCCGAGGCGGGCGAGGCCGCCAGATCCATCCGCCTCGCCGCCGACAGCGCCCCGGCTCTCATGGCCAATCTCGCCGATATCGGCGAGACTGCCAGTGCCCTGCCGCTGGATGATCTCGTCGCCTCGGCCACGGCCCTCGTGAAGAACGCCGATGCCGTTGTCGGATCGGAGGCCGTTGCGGCCCTGCCCGACGGCATATCCGCCACGATGGAGGATATCCGCGCGTTGCTGGGCGACCTGCGCGAGGCCGATGCGGCGTCCAATCTCGCCACGGCGCTGGCCGAGGCGGGCGAGGCCGCGAAATCGATCCGCGCCGCCGCTGACAATGCCCCGACGCTCATGGCCAATCTCACCGATCTCAGCGAGACAGCCAATGACCTGCCTCTCGATGAACTGATCGGTTCGGCCACGACGCTTGTACGCAATGCCGATGCCTTTGTCGGGTCGGAGGGCATTGCCCGACTGCCCGATGATGTATCCGCCGCGCTGGGGGATGTCCGCATTCTGCTCGGTGATCTGCGCGAGGCCGGGGCCGCCCGCAATCTTGCTCTCGCGCTGGAGCGGGCGGGGCAGGCCGCCGCCTCCATTGATGCCGCCGCCAGACTGACGCCCGAACTCCTGACCCGCCTCACCAATGTCGCGAAGCAGGCCGAAGCCCTGCCGCTCGATCAGGTGATCGCCTCGACCGATACGCTCATGCGCGATGTCAGCGATCTGATCCGCTCCGATGATGTGCGCGGCGTGCCCCTCTCCATCCGTTCCACGCTGGCCAATATCGACATCCTGCTTTCCGAATTGCGTCAGGCCGAGATCACGGCCCGCCTCGCCATGACCCTTGACGCGGCCACCGGCACCGCAGGCTCGATCACCGCCGCCGCGCAGGGTATGCCCGCCGTCCTCGGCCAGATCGAGGCGCTGGCCGCGAAGATCCGTGAACTGCCGCTGGACGAGACGGTTCTATGGGCCAATCAGGTGCTGGGCGATATCGACCGCATCCTGCGCGCGCCCGGTGCCGAGCAACTGCCCGGCAGTGTCACCGCCGCCTTCGATCAGCTTCGCATCACCGTGGCTGACCTCCAGAACCGCAATGTACCGGCGAATTTCAACGAAACGCTCCTCTCGTTCAATGCCGCCTCGAATTCCTTCACGGGGCTGTCCGCCAATCTCAATGCCGTGTTGCCGCAGGTCGCGGGCCTCGCCGCCAGAGCGGATTCGGTGCTCTCGGAATTCGATGTGGGGTCGGAACTCAACTACGAGGCGATCACCACCATTCGCGAGATTCGCGATGCCGCCCGTGCCATCTCCGCCCTCGTGGCGACCATCGAGCGACGTCCGAACTCGCTCCTGCTGGGGAAATGACGATGCGTCGTATGATTTACGGGGTTGCCCTCGCCGCCCTGCTCGCCGCCTGCGCCAGCGGAGGCGACGACACGACCCGCTACTATCTGTTGCCCAAGCTCAAGCCGACCGAGCGGGTGGTGCTCGGCGATGACACCGTTGCCCTGCGGGAACTGGACCTGCCGCTCTATGCCAGGGCGGCGGAGATTGCCTATCTCGATGCCGGTGGTGCGGTGACGCTGGCCGAGGAGGATCGCTGGGCGGATGAACCCGCGCGCGCCTCGACCCGCGCCCTTGCCGGATCGCTGCGCGAGGCGCTGGGTGCGCCCGTCGTCGTCGAGCCATGGGGCCGCGCGGTCAAGCCGGTGCTGCGGATTGATGTCACGGTGGACCGCTTCATCGGCACCCCCGGCGGCGATGTAGCCCTGACCGGCGATTTCAGGATCGTGCGTCTCGATGATCGCAGGACCGTCTCGTCTCAGGGCTTTGATATCACCGCCCCGGCAAGCGGCACCGATTTCAACGCCCTCACCCGCGCCCATGCCGATGCGCTGGCCAGACTGTCCGATGAAATCGTCATCGCCATTCGCGAGGATGCGGTGTGATATCAGCCGACCTGATCGGAGACGCTAACCCTGCGTTACGGCAGAGGGATCGCGGGTACCGAAGAGGGCGGAGCCGACCCTTACCGATGTCGCACCGTTAGCGATGGCGGTTTCAAAATCGGCGCTCATGCCCATGCTGATCTCGGCAATGCCGTTGCGTTCGGCGATCCGGGCCAGCAGGTCGAAATGGGTGTCGGGGGCCTCATCCGCCGGAGGGATGGCCATGATGCCGATGACGGGCAGGTCCAGTTCCTCGCGGCACCGGGCGATGAAGGCGTCGGCCTCATCCGGGGCGATGCCTGCTTTTTGCTTTTCCGCGCCGGTATTGACCTGCACGTAGAGATCGGGGCAGGAGCCGCGTTCCTGTGCCTCGGTGGCGATCTTCACGGCGAGACGGGTGCGATCCAGGCTCTGGATCGTGTCGAAGAAGTCCATGGCGGGCTTGACCTTGTTGGTCTGGAGCGGGCCGATGAGGTGCAGTTCCACGCCGTCATAGCGGTCGCGCAGACCGGGCCATTTGCTCTGGGCTTCCTGCACGCGGTTCTCGCCGAAGAGGCGATGACCTTCCTCCAGTACGGCCTCGATCCGGGCGAGGGGCTGGACCTTGGAGACGGCGATGAGGCGCACGGAGGCGGGATCGCGGCCTGCCTCGCGCGCGGCGTGGTCGATGCGTTTCGTGATATCCGTCAATCCGCTCACGTACTGGCCCTCTTCGCGATCGCCGCCGTTTCCCCGACCAGTTCGGGATACCATTTTTGCAGCGCGGGTTCGAAGGCATTGTGAAGCGCGGCGACCTGAGCATCGCTGAGCGTCTCGCGCCAGCCGCCCGCGCGGCCCGAATGGAAGAATTTCTGCATACCGGGGGGGCGCTCGATAAAGCCCTGCTCGTTTTCTTGCTTTTGCAGGGATTCAAAGCTGGTCGCGCGGATGGTCCGCTTCAGCTTGCCGGGGTGAGGCGTGACCTTGAGGAACTCGAAGATCGTTCCGAAGCCCTGTCCGGGGTCGGCGATGAGGTCTTCATAGCGCACGACCGTGCGCGGCAGGCCGGGGGCGGAGGTCCAGCTTGTGATATGATCGTCCCAGCGTCCGAGGATATCATGCAGGCCGGTGCCGGAACTGACGATGTTCCGGGTGCTGGTCATGAGGGCGATGGTGTCGTCGAGGGTGGTCCCGGCATGGCGCGACAGGGAGGGGGCGACGTCGAACGGATTGCGGAGAATGTAGATCGCCGCCGCCGTGAGGGCGGGGGGGATGAGCGGTTCGCCCTCGACCACATCGAGAATCTGGTGGGTCTTGACGAAATGATTGCCCTCGCGCGCTCCGGCGATCAGGCGCAGGGCTTTGGCGCGGGCGCGCATATAGGTGGCGATATCGGCATCGGGGGGGTGAGTGCCGCCCGTGGCCTTCAGGAAGAAGTCATGCCGCGAATCCGAGAGGGTGAATTCGCGCAGGGAATTGATGCTGATGTCCCGCTTGCCGCCGAGGAAGTAATTGGCCAGAAAAGTGCGGACCCACGTATTCCCGGATTTCGGGAAGGATGCGAGCCAGATGATGCGCCGGAGGTCAGGCTGCATCTTACGACAGGTATCCAAACCGCTTCATCACATCGCCATGGTCGGCTTCGATGCGGGCGATCAGGTCGGAGGGCAGCGAGGCGCGCCCTTCGCCGACCTTGCCGGAGCGGAAGAACTTCGGGGCATTCGCGGGTTTTTCGACGAACCCATGGGTGCTTTCCTGCTTTTTCACTTCGCTGAAGCTGGAGAAGCGGATGGCACGGTCAAGGCGTTCAGGGTCTTCCGGGACGCCGATATAGCGCAGGGCGGCCCCGAACGTACTGTGCGGATCGGCCTGCATATCTTCATAGCGCATGACATGCGTGTGGAAGTCCGGGGAATCGGCCCAGGAAAGAACGTGGTCACTCCATCGACCGAGATACTGGGCCAGGACCGTTCCCGAGCGTTCCATGCTGATGGTGTGGGAGTCGCTGTTGATGGCATCGACGGCCCGTCGCTTGTCGGTCGAGAAATGATGGGTGAAGGAGACCAGCATGTCAGCAGGGTTGCGGATGATATACAGCGCCCCGCGCGTATGGGCGGGGGGGATCGTTCTGACATTTTCGATGGGGGTATTGGCGAAATGGGTCTTCATGAAGTTGACGTCCGCGCCGTTACCGGCATGGGCGGCGATCATCTTCGTGCGGTAGCGCAATGTCTGAACGATATCGGAAATATCGAATTTTCGCCCGGCAGCCTTGAAATAGAGGCTGGTCGTCGAGTCGCTCGGCCCGATGCGATGAGCCTGATTGATAGGGGCGGGTTCATCGAGATTGAAGAGGTAGTTGAAAAGGAACAGACGCAGCCATGTATTGCCGGATTTCGGATAGGAAGCGAGCCAGGTTATGGTCTTCGGCATGACGGGGTCCGGTTGAAATGAAAAAGGAGAGGGAGTTATCCCTCTCCTTAACGGTCACTGATCGTGGAAGGATCAGAAGTTCAGCTTGAAGCCCGTGCCGACCACAAAGCCGTCAACACTGGTGCGGCCCGTGCCTGCACCGGCGGAGTAGTCGAGGTAGCCGACATAGGCACCTGCGGTCACGCCCGGCCCGAGCTTGTAGGTCACACCGGCGAGGTACTGGTCGCGCTCATCGCCCGTATCCAGTTCACCGTTGGAATAGGTGAGCGACGCGCCCCAGGGGCCGGTCTTGTAGCTCACGCCGATGTCGAAGAAGTCGCCGTTTCTGATCGCGACGTCATCTTCGGACTTCGCGTAGGAACCACCGACCGTGACGCCCGCATAGCCCAGGTTAACCCCGAAAGCATAGACGGTCGGGTCGAGATCGGCTGCGCCTCCTGCACCTTCGAGGGTGCCGGTGCCGTAGCGGCCTGCGACTGCAACATCGAACGCGCCGAAGCTGTTCACGTAGTTCGCACCGATGTCGTAGATGTCATGGAGACGGCCGCCGGCATTGATATCGACCTGGCTGCTGTTGTCCTGCTCGCCGTCACGGGCGTAGGATGCACCGACTTGGAAGCCCGAGAAGCGGGGCGAGAAGTAGGTGATGCGCTGCGAGTCGTTGTTGCGTGCGACTTCGACGAAGGACGTGCCGCCGACGCCACGGAAGACGCTCGGCTGTTCGTTCGGAATGAACGCGGTCAGCGAGCCGGAGTTGATGCCGATCCAGGTGACGTCAGGCGCACCGTAGGACATCTTGTAACCGGCGGAGTTTTCGGAACCGATCAGGATCTGTCCGAAAGAGCCTTTCACGAAGGCGAAGGATTCGTCGATCGTATCGGGCGTACCGCCCAGGTTGCTCGCGTTGCCTTCGAGCTGGATATCGACACCGAAGGTCAGGCCGTTATCGAGCGTGATCGAGGGAGTGAACTGGATTTCAGCGTCCTGAAGGACGTCAATACCGTCAAAATCCGTTCCGGCAGGGCCATCGACGCTTGCGTAGCCGACGCTGGCTTCGAAGTATCCACCCCAGTCGAGATCCCACGTTGCCGCGTTTGCCTGACCGGCGAAAGCGCCTGCCACGGCGAGGGCGCTGGTTCCCAAAAGAATCTTTTTCATGCGTTCACCTGTTCCTATGTGAAGCTGGAGGCGTGTTTTTTGAAAGGGTCGCCCGCCACACAAAACTCTGGAATGGGCCTCATGCCCCTCCTGCCAAGCAAATTCCGCAAAAGCGTCCCTGTGGTCAACCAGAACGGTCGAGGGGTGAGACGCAAGACAATCCGCTGTATCAAATACGCCACATATCCAACACAGAACGGCCCGCATAAAGGCTTTGCTGTCCCATCCTGATAGTCCTATTAACGACGGTAATGCTGTTTAAACCGGCCGGTATCTGGGGGATAGACGTGTTTACTTCAAGGTTTTGCGATTCGATGAGCCTCGTGTTCTGCGCTGTGCTGCTGTCGGGCTGTTCTGCTCTCGGAGGGGGGGTGGTCGAGGATATTCCGAAGACGCCTGCCGAAACCGGGGGGGGCCTCTATACAGATGAAAGTCTTCTGGACGGGCTGTCGATCCGTGAAACCCTGCTCGGAAAAGGCGGCGATGAGAATCGCCTGCCGGTGAACAAGTATCTGTGGCGCGCATCGCTGGATACATTGTCCTTCCTGCCGATGGCCTCCATCGACACGTTCTCAGGTGTGATCGCGACCGACTGGGGGGCCTCCGCCGCGAACTCGAATGAACGGGTGCGCGTGACGACCTATGTGCGCGATGCCGAACTGAGCGCCACGGCGCTGGATGTCTCGGTCTTCCGCGAAACGCTGTCACCCGGCGGTGTGTGGCAGACGGCAAGTGTCGATCCGGCCACGGTGCGGCAACTGGAGGACGCGATCCTGACCCGCGCCCGCCAGCTTCGTATCGAAGACGTGGACGGCTGATCCTCCCGATCTCTCCGCGAGGGGGGTGCGGTACCTCAAGGGCTTTGACTTCGCGCGCCGATATGCGAAACCCCGATCCATGCCCGCCAAGGGCCGCTGGACGATGAGGAGTTTCGAGGATGGCGCGCGACGACGACCGGCAGGTTTACGAGGCCGGGAAGGCCGAGCCGAAATGGCAAAGGCTCTGGACCGAAAAGGGCTGCTTCGAGACGGGCGAGGGCGGCGAGCGCCCCGCTTCGGATCGCCCCACATATTACGTGCTGGAAATGTTTCCCTATCCTTCGGGCCGCATTCATATGGGCCATGTCCGCAATTACGCGATGGGCGATGTGGTGGCGCGGGCCAAGAGCGCGCAGGGCTTCGACGTGCTGCACCCGATGGGCTGGGATGCTTTCGGGATGCCCGCCGAGAACGCGGCCATGGAACGCAACTCGCATCCGGCCAAATGGACCTATGCCAATATCGACGCGATGCGCGAACAGCTCAAGGCGATGGGGCTGGCCATTGACTGGAGCCGCGAATTCGCGACCTGCGACCCCGAATACTATGCTCAGCAACAGGCATTGTTTCTCGATTTTCTCGATGCCGACCTGCTGACCCGCAAGAGCGCGACGGTCAACTGGGACCCGGTGGACATGACCGTGCTGGCGAACGAGCAGGTCGTGGACGGGCGGGGCTGGCGCTCGAATGCGCCGGTGGAAAAGCGTGAACTGACACAATGGTTTTTCCGCATCACGGATTTCGCCGAGGAACTGCTGGAGGCCATCGACACGCTCGATGGCTGGCCCGAGAAGGTGCGCGTGATGCAGCGCAACTGGATCGGCAAGTCGCGGGGGATCGAAATCCCCTTCGCGCTGACCGCTCCGGCGGCGGGGATCGGGGCTGTGGACTGCTACACGACCCGGCCCGATACCCTGCGCGGGGCCAGCTTTCTCGCCATCTCGCCCGAGCATCCGCTGAGCATCGCGCTGTCGGAGGGCAATGCGGATATCGCGGCCTTCCGGGATGAATGTCGTCTGGCGGGCACCTCGGAGGAGGCGCTGGAAAAGGCCGAGAAGCGCGGGCTGGATACCGGCCTGTCGGTGGTGCATCCGGTCTATCCCGAGAAGACGCTGCCCGTCTGGATCGGGAATTTCGTGCTGATGGATTACGGGACCGGAGCGGTGTTCGGCTGTCCGGCCCATGACCAGCGCGATCTGGATTTCGCGCGCAAATACGATCTGCCGGTGGTGAATGCCTTCCATATGCCGGGCGAGACGGCGGATGTGGGTACGGAGGCGCTGGTGCCCGCAAAGACCGAAGAGGTCGTCTATACCGAGCATTTCGCGGGGCTGGAAAAGGCTACCTCGAACGCGGGGATCGACACGACCATCGACTGGATGGAGGCAAAAGGTCTGGGCAAGGGGCAGGTGCGCTATCGCCTGCGCGACTGGGGATTGTCGCGCCAGCGATACTGGGGCTGTCCGATCCCGGTTGTCCATTGCGATGCCTGCGGGATCGTACCGGAGAAGAAGGAGAACCTGCCCGTTCGCCTGCCCGATGATGTGACCTTCGACCGCCCCGGCAATCCGCTGGAGCGTCACGCGACGTGGAAGCACACCACCTGCCCGGCCTGCGGCAAGGAAGCGACGCGCGAGACGGACACGATGGATACGTTCGTCGATTCATCCTGGTATTTCGCCCGATTCTGCTCGCCCCGCGCGGAAACGCCGACGGATCGCGCGGAGGTTGATCGCTGGTTGCCGGTCGATCAGTATATCGGCGGCATTGAACACGCGATCCTGCATCTTCTCTATTCGCGGTTCTTCGCGCGGGCGATGGCCAAGACCGGGCATCTGTCGCCGGACTCGGTCGAGCCGTTCAGGGCGCTGTTCACGCAGGGCATGGTCACGCACGAGACGTATTCGCGTAAAGTGAAGACCAATGAGGGCGTGGAACGCGATGTGTTCTTCACCCCCGACGAGGTGACGCGCGGCGAGGATGGCGTGATGCGCGATGCTGCCGGTGAGGCCGTCACGGTCGGCCCGACGATCAAGATGTCGAAATCCAAGCGCAATACCATCGACCCCGAAGAGATCATCGCGCGGTTCGGGGCCGATACGGCGCGCTGGTTCATGCTGTCGGACAGCCCGCCCGAGCGCGATGTGGAATGGACCGAGGCCGGAGCCGAAGGGGCCGCGCGGCACCTGCAACGGGTCTGGCGGCTGGTGACGGAGGCGGCGGATAAGCTGGGCGATACCCGCGATCCCGCCACGGGGACGAGCGATCTTCGCAAGACGACGCACCGGGCGATCCGGGCCGTCACCGACGATATCGCGGCCTTTCGCTTCAACAAGGCGGTGGCGCAGATCTACGGGCTGACCAATGCTGTTGCCGGAGACAGGGGCGATGACCCGGCGGCCCTGCGCGAAGCGGTGGAGACGCTGATCCTGCTGATGGCCCCGATGACGCCGCACCTGGCCGAGGAAGCCTGGGCGGCACTGGGACACGAGCGCATGGTGGTCGAGACGCCGTGGCCCGAGGCCGATCCGGCATTGCTGAAGGATGACCGGATCATGATGCCGGTGCAGGTGAACGGCAAGAAGCGCGCGGAAATCCATGTGGATGCCGATGCGGACAAGAGTGTTGTGGAACAGGCCGCGCTGGCAGAGGATGCGATTCAGAAGCTGCTCGCCGGGGGCAGCCCGAAGAAGGTGATCGTGGTGCCGGGACGGATCGTCAATGTCGTACTGTAATCGCCGCGCCCTGCTTGGCGGCGCGCTCGCCCTGCTCGGCGGGTGCGGGTTCCGTCCCCTCTATGGCGGCGGGTCCGGGGCGGGCGCGGGGCGGTTGTTCCAGTCCGTGAGGGTCGAGCGCGAACAGGGCGAGGCGGGCTTTCGCCTGCATGAGGCGCTGGTGCAGCGGTTGCGCCCCGTGGCGGGGGCCGCGCCGCTGGTGCTGACGACGCAGACACGGCTTATCAGCGACAGCCTCGCCATTGAGGAAGACGACCAGATCACGCGCTTCAATCTGACCGTCATTACACGCTACATCCTGCGCCCGGCAGGGGTCGGTCCCTCGACCGCGCCGCTGACAGAGGGCGAGGTGCGCTCCATTGCGGCCTATAACGCGACGGCCTCGCAATACGCGACGCTGGTGGCCGAGCGGCAGGGATTGCGCCGGGCCTCCGAGGAGATCGCGGACAAGATCATCAAGCGGCTCGCTCTCGCCTATGACCCGGCCTGGGGGGCCTGATCCCCGGTGGCGAAGATCGCCGCCGCGAGGACGCGCGCCTATCTGAAAAAACCCGACCCGGCGCATCACGCGATGCTGCTCTACGGCCCCGATGCCACGCAGGTCTCGGCGCGGCGGGACGAGGCCCTGCGCGCCCTGCTGGGCGGGGCCACGGATGATCCGTTCCGGTTCATGCGGCTGGAGGCCGATCAGGTGCGGCGCGATCCGGCCCTGCTGGCCGATGAGGTGAACGGGATGAGCTTCGGCGGTGGTGACCGGGTGATTCTGCTCGCCGGGGCTGCGGACGGGACGACCGCCGCCATTGCGGCGGCGCTGGAGACGATGCGGGGCGGGGCCGTGCTGATCGTGACGGCGGGGCAACTGGCGTCGTCGTCCAAGCTGCGAAAACTGTTCGAGGGGGCGGGTAATGCCGTGGCCCTGCCGTTCTACCCGGCGGAGGGGGCGGCGCTGGAGACGGAGTTTTCCGCCATGCTCGGCGAGCTGGGTGCGCCCCCGGTCGGCCCCGATGCGCGGGCGGCGCTGGGGGATGTGCTGGCCGGGTTCCGGTTCGGGGAGGCGGAACGCTTCGCGGAGACTCTGGCGCTCTATGTGATGGAGGAGGAGGCCGTGACGGCGGAGGCGGTGCTGGCCTGCGCGCCCCCCGCTGCCGAAGCCGATTTCGATACCGCGATTCAGGCGGTGGCGCAGGGGCGGCCCCGTGCGATTCCGTCGCTGGTGGACCGGCTGGACGGGCAGGGGGCCAGCCTGCCGGGGCTGATCCGCGTACTGGCGCTCTATTTCCAGCGCCTGCACCGGGCGCAGGCGACGATGGACGCCGAGGGTATCGACGCCGGGGCGGCGATGCGAAAACTGCGTCCGCCGATCTTCTGGAAATTGCAGGACACCTTCTCGGCCCAGTTGCGCGCATGGCCGCGCGGGGCCATCGAGGATGCACTGGCGCAGATCGGGGCGATGGAGGCCGATCTGCGGAGCGGGCGCACCCTGCCCGAACGCGCGGTGATCGAACGGGCGCTGATGCGGATCGCGATGACCGCACCGGGGGCGCGGGGCGGGCGATAGCGATCATCCCCGCCATACGTCGCTGCACATTGGCTCCGGGGTTTTGCACATTCGTGACACGAATAGTTGATCGCGCGCCGTCCTCGCATCTTTTGCAACAATTCTGAAAGCGCGCGGGAAACTGAGCGCAACTTGCCCGGTCATTATCTCCCCAGTCGAAACACACTGCGGGGAACCAACGGATGACTGCTCAGGATCGGAAAGTCGAATGGACGAAAGCGGCACCCTCGGTCGCGAAGCAAGGTTCCCGCGCCGCTCCCTTTGCCGGTCTTCTGCATTTCTATTCGCTTGATAATGTCGGTGATGCGGCGATCTTCGCGGCCTTTCAGCGTCTTTCCGGTCAGAAACACCTGCCGCGCGTCGCGGGATGGAACGGCAAGGCCGATGCCGGGATCGACGCCCTGATCTCCGTGGGGGGGGACATCTTCAATAATGGCCGTCCCCGCCTTCTGACCCGTCGTTTCATCGAGAAGCTGTCCCATATGCGCTGGGCACCCGGTCGCACGATGTCCTTCGGCCAGTCGATCCCGCCTTCCTGTACCGGCGTGTCCCTGCGGTTGCTGGCCTGGCACCTGAAGCGGATTGCCAGCGTCACCGTGCGCGACGTGGCCAGTGCCGAGAAACTCCGCAAACTGGGCGTGAAGGTCACCCTGTCGGTCGATTCCGCTTTTGCCCTCACCAAAGAGGACGGCGATGAGCAGGCCGCCCGTGCCGCATATGCCGAGGCCGGGCTGGAGCCGGGGAACACGGTCGTCTTCTCGATCCGCAACTTCAACCGCATGTATCCGGTCGATCAGCCCGATTTCATCGCCCGCATCGCCGCCACGATGGAGCATCTGAAGGCCAGGGGCTGCGATGTCGCCGTGCTGATCCAGGCGGATGTCAATGATGACGATTCCGACCGTGCCATCGCCCGTCAGCTTCAGGAAGAGGTGGAGGGACTTGCGATACTCGACCCGTTCCGCAGCGAGGGAACGCCCTGGCGCGTGGCGTTCGGGATCGTCGATCTCGCGGCGTCGGTCATCGGCACACGCTATCACACGGCGGTTTTCCGCATGGCGGCGGGCAAGATGCCGGTCGGCCTCTGGTACTCCAACAAGGGCGAGGATCTGAGCGAGCGTTTCGGCGTACCCGGTGCCCATGCGGGTGATTTCGATCCCGTACAGATCGCTGATCTTGCCATGAAATACCGGGATATCGCGTTCAACTCCGGGCCATTGCGCCAGCGCGTGACCGAGGATTTCAACAGGGCGTTCGCCGTGTCATCGGCTGTGCCCGTCCGCAGGATCGCCGCATGAGTGTTGCCGACCCTGTGCTCGGTACGCTGCTCAGACGTGTCGGCTGGCTCGTCATGGCGGAAGGTGCGGCGCGCGTGACCCGTATCGTCACGGCGCTTGCGCTGGCCTATGCGCTTGAGCCGGTCCTGTTCGGCATCGCGGCGCTGGCGATGAGCGTTTGCGAACTGATGCGGACGCCGACCCGCTGCGGTGTGTTGCAGGCCGTCGTGCGCGCGGATGAGGCGCAGCTCGGCGCAACGCTGCGGACGGCGATCACCATCAACTGGGTCTGGCATGTCCTTCTCGCGGCGGCTCAGGTCGGTATCGCCTATCCGCTTGAGGCGTGGATGGACGCGCCGGGTCTGGCGGAACCGTTGATCGTCATGGCGGGGATATTCTTTCTGTATCCCATCGCCTTCGGTCGGGTGGCCATGCTGCACCGTGCGGGCAATATGAAAGCGGTTGCGGGGATCGTCGGGGCCAGCCTTTCCGTGGCAAACCTCGCAACCGCAGCCCTTGCCCTTGCGGGATTCGGATTGTGGAGCGTCGTGCTGCCGCGCATCCTGTCGGCCTGCCTCTGGATCGTGCTGGCCTATCGCGTGGTGCCCTCCCTGCCCGTCGATGACGGTCAGCGGACGGGGACGCGCGACGTCCTGCGCTATGGTCAGTCGATCCTCGGATCGGAACTGCTCAGAGCCGCGCAGGGCAGTCTGGACAAGATCATCATCGGCAAGCTGCTGGGCATGGAGGCCCTCGGCTTCTACACCTTCGCCTATAATGCCGGGCTGGGTCTGAGCCAGTCGCTGCTCAAGGGCTTTTCCGATGCGCTGTTTCCCTATCTCTGCCAGTCGCGCGGCAAAGCCGGGGATTTCACTCAGGGCAAACGCATCCTGTTCGCCACGGCGGTCACGGCCCTCGTTCTGTTCGGCGCGCAGGCGCTGTTCGCGCCGATCTACGTGCCGATGCTGTTCGGTGATCGCTGGGAACCGGCTGTCCTGACCCTGAGCCTGTTGTGTCTGTCGGCGGTGACCAGACCTTTCTGGGATATCCCGGCGCAGATACTCCGCGCGCAGGGAACGCCGAGGATCGAATTCATCGCGAGCATCGGACAAACGGTTCTGCTGCTGCTTGCCACTGCCTTCGGTGCGCTGACTTTCGGTATCGTGGGGGCCGCGATCGGCTGCCTCGTCACGCGCATCGTCACGGAGCCACTATTCGCATTCCTCGTCTTCAGACCGAAGGAAGCGCGTGGCGAAACATACGCCGCTATTCCAACTGCAACTCACTAAGGGGACACGCTACATGTCGAAAGTTTTGGGGACCAGAAACGACGATGTACTCGTCAGCACGAGCGAGGACGACAGCATCTGGGGCGGTTTTTCGGGGGAAGATACCGCCGTCTTCAGCGGTTCGGTCTTCGATTACAGCATCACCGCCAACCATGACGGATCGTACCAGGTCATCGATCTGCGTCCCGGTTCGCCCGATGGCAGTGACAAGGTGCGGAGCATCGAGAAGTTTCAGTTTTCGGATATGACCGTCACGCTGGACACGTTCATGGATATCGAGGCGTCGAGGACGACCGATCTGTCCGGTACGGCAGGCGATGACACGCTGCTCGGCACCGAAGGCAGTGACATGATCGAGGGTGGCGCGGGCAACGACGTCATCTGGGGCGGCAAGGACGGCGAGGACGCCGCCGTCTACAGCGGCAACAAGGACGATTATGCCATCGCCCGCTCGCCCAACGGTGCCTATTATGTCTACGACCTGCGGGACGGAGCGCCGGACGGCGTGGACAAGCTGCGCGATATCGAGGTTTTCCGCTTCGCCGACGGTGTGATGACACTGGCCGAATTCGTCGCGGCATCTCCCTCGGTTCCGGGCTTCAACCTGACGGGAACGGCGGGCGATGACGTTCTGGTCGGGGCCGAACTCGACGATACCCTGCAACCCGATGCCGGGCTTGACCGTGTATGGGGCGGTTTCGATGGCGAGGACACCGCTGTCTTCAGCGGTAATTTCGATGATTATGTCGTCACGGAGAACCAGACGGGCGCGATCACCCTCGTCGATACCCGCGTGGAGGGCAACGAGGGGGTTCATGTGGTCCGTTCGGTCGAACAATACCAGTTCGCCGATCAGGTGGTCGAGCACGGTGATATCTTCACGGGGTCGCTGACCCAGGCGGCGGAGACTACCCGCACCGTTCTGGGGTCCGGCGCGGATGATACGATTTCCGCAGCCCATACCGACGGCCTGCATGACGCCTATACCAACGAGCGCATCGTGGGCGGTGGCGGCAGCGATACGCTGAGGGGCGGACCGGGCGATGACCTGATCTACGGCGATTCCGACAGCGAGGCGACCGCGCCGCAGACCTGGACGTTCACATCGACCCCGGATACGGACCTGCCGCGCTTCGACTTTGCGTCGGGCCTCTATCAGGTCATCCACGGTCAGCTCAAGCAGCTCGATCCCGTTGCGGGCACCTATGTCGATATCGGTCCCGACCACAGCAATATCAACGCTGTCGGCATGAACCCGACGGATGGCTATGCCTATGGCATCGGCACGCGCGGTGATCTGGAAGGTCATTTGCTGCGGATCGGCTCGGACGGCGAGATCGATGATCTCGGCGGCGGCTTCGGTCGGTCATTCGCCGGGGCCTTCCATGATGATGGCAGCTATTATATCCGCACCGACAAGGACACGATGACCCGCATCGATGTCGTGACGCTGGAGAAGACGACCATCGACTTCGCGGCGGATTATCTGCCCACGGTCCATGACTTCGTGATTTCCGGTGACATGGCCTATGGCGTCTCGCCGCTGGGCATTCTCGTCACCTATGATCTGATCGAGCAGACCGCGACGACCACCTCCATCGACGGCCTTCCAGTCGGTCAGGGACCGTTCGGCGCGGTCTGGGCGGCGGCGGATGGCAGCATCTATGTCAGCCACAACAGGAGCGGCGATATCTACGGTATCGCCGATCACGAAGGGGCATCGCCGCAGGCTGCGCTGTTGTCTCAGGGCGAGACCGCCGGGTCGAACGACGGTTTCTCGTTCGGTGGGGCTGAACTGCCCGATGAGCTGATGGGAGACGGAGACGACGCCCTGCTCGGCGGTGCGGGTGATGACGCTCTGCATGGCGGTGCCGGAAACGACATGCTTGACGGCGGTATCGGGGCCGATGACCTGTATGGCGGTGAGGGACGCGACTGGGCCGATTACTCCCGTGCGGATGCGGGCGTCGTTGCCGATCTGCGCGTCGGCGGCACGGTAGGGGAAGCCAGCGGCGACACCTATGACAGTGTGGAGAACCTGAAAGGCTCGAAACACGACGACGTTCTGACGGGCGATGAGGGCGTGAACCACATCGACGGCAATGACGGCGCTGACACCATCGACGCGGGTGCGGGCGACGATCAGGTGCGCGGCGGCGCAGGCGCCGACATCATGGAGGGGGGCAGCGGCACCGACACGCTCAGCTATCTCTCATCCGATGCCGGCGTCACGCTCGACCTCAATGCCGGAACCGGTTCCGGCGGTCATGCGGAAGGCGATCAGTTCAGCGGCTTCGAGGAAGTTCTCGGGTCGTCCCATGGCGATACGGTCATCGGCTCGGACAATGCGGATCGCATGGCGCTGGGCGCGGGTGATGATGTGGTCCATGCCAGTGCGGGCGGTGACCGTCTCTGGGGTGGTTTCGGTCTCGATACGCTCATCTTCAACGGGGCGTCCGAGGACTATGCCATCACGCGGATCGACGATGCGGGCCGCACGGCCAACGCGCTGTACCAGTACGATCATCTCTATCAGGTCGAAGACCTCGCGACCGGAGAGATCGATCACGTCCGTGACTTCGAGCGGCTGGAATTCACCGATGGTGTCTATGATGCCGTGACGGACGAGTTCGACGTCGCCGCTTGATGGTGTGACCGGTTTGTGTGTACGACCCCGCCCGCAAGGGCGGGGTCTTTTTCGTTGCGCTGCATCCCGAGGCCCATCACGACAAGTCCGATCCAGAACAGATAGGCCAGCACCTCCAGATTTTCGCCGAAGCTGTAGATCCACATCCCCGTCAGAACCATCAGTCCGGCCATTGCCGCATGGCTCACCTGCCCGCGCACGATCAGCAATCCCAGTGACAGGACCATGGGTACGGCAAAGGCGACGACCCCGACCATGCCTTTCACGAACAGCAGGCCGTACCATGTGTGGTGACTGCCGATGGGCATGAAGGCGACGATATGCGTGCCCGCGTCTTGGATGCCATGTCCCCAGACCGGCGCCTCCGAATAGCGGTAACCGGCAATCGCCTGAAGCGTCGAGCGCACTTCGGTCGAGTTGCTGCGGTAATTGTCGAAGGCCTCCTTCGCATCG
>CAKZUT010000050.1 GCA_937922185.1 uncultured Neomegalonema sp. | reverse complement strand
CGATGGTCGTGCCGGTCCGCAGACAGGTCAGCACATCCGCCATGCGCCGCCGGGCCGCCCGGTGCATAAGCGGCGCGTTTGTCGCCAGCATCGGGGCACCGGATTCCTCCGCGATCCGGGCAAGCGCGTCGATGCGCTCCGTGTCTAGCCCGTCGTAGCGCGGGACCGCGCCGAGATGGGCCATGCCGTCGAACCGCTCCGCGACCGCAGCGATCTCCTTCACTATCCCGTCCGTATCGTTAGCAAGAACGTCCGGCGGCAGGGCGATCAGCAGCAAACCTTCGCCCCATTCGAGCAGGTCTTTCATTTCGAGGAGACATTTGGCCTTCTCCGCGCGGCGCTTGCCACGGGTCAGCAGGCGGCACAAGCGGGCATAGGCTGGCCGGTCGGTCGGAATCGCGATCCAGTCGGTCGCCGTATCGGTGAGGACCAGCCGCGTCGCGACGACGAGGCGGGGGATGGAGAGGGGAACGAAGGCGTCTTCGGGAACCAACGGCGGCGGATCAGGCCTCTCCTGTCGATCCGACGAGTCTTTCCGGATGCGCAACTGGCGCGCTCTCGTCCTGACGTCCTCGCTCGTCACCCCCTTCGGCTTCGGCGCTTCCACGATCCCCGCCGCTTCCTTCGCCAGATCGCGCAGCCGCACATGGGCACGCACGACGCCCGCGAGGCTGTTCACGTCTGCGATGGCGATGGCGGGCAGGCCGAGGGCAGCGGCGCGCTCGACCATCTCCTCGGGATGCGATGCCCCTTTCAGGAAGGTGAAGTTGCTCGTGGCGCAGAGTTCGGCGAACCCCTCCGTAGCGGGTCTCATGCGAAGATGCCGTGGATATACCAGCGTGATAGCGCCGTGCTTTCGGGCGGCACTTCGGGGGTATGAAACACCCAGAGCCGCCGCGCGCAGGTCGTCTCGATCCGCCAATAGTCGCGCAGGCCTGTCCGCCATGCCGGATCGTCCAGCCACCATTCGGGCGTGATGCGTTCGGGGCCGAAGGTCCGGACGACCTCGTAGCAGTGCCTTTGCCAGACGAACCGGACCGGCGGGGTACGGGTCTGCGTGACCTCCACCGTCAGGGGGTCTGGACCGAGCATCGTGATCGGCCGCGGTGCCGGGGGTCGGGGCCATCCGGTCGCCGGGTCCGAATGCGCCGCCGAATGCCTGATCCAGCTTCGCTCCGGGATATGGCTCGTCGCGGGGGCGACGCGGATGACCGCCTCAAACCCGATCCGGTTGACGATCCGCGACAGCACGTCATCGAGTGCCTCGCCTCGCGTCGCCTCACCCGACACGACCTGCGCAGCGACAAGCGGTTCGATGCCCGTGGCCTCCAGTCGGATAACGTCGATCCCGAAGCCTGCATCGAGATCGGCGACCCCCCGCTCGAACAATCGCGCGATCATCCCGGCGTCACGACCCGGACGCATCAGCCCGATTCCGGTGCTGTCCGACCCACCATCCGCGCGGCGCACCGTCAGTTCCAGCCGCCGCGCCCCGAGGCCTTCGCGTTCCAGCCGCGCGCAGAGGCGCTCCAGCAGCCGGTCGAGCGCGCCCGCGACCGCATCGGTCGTAGCCACCGGCTCGGGCAGCGACATCCGCACCGCATGGGGCGTGGCTTGCGCCATCGGTGCGAGCGGGTCCGCTTCGACGCCGAGCGCCCGGTCGAGACGCTTCACGGTCTCCACGCCGAAGCGCTTGGCGACCGATGCCCTCGGTAGCGCCGCCATGTCGCGGATCGATTTCAGGCCGATCCGGGTCAGGTCCGCGCAGACCTGCGCGTCGATGCCGAGGGCTGCGACGGGGAGCGGTTCGAGCACCCGCCGTGTTTCGCCCGGCGGGGCGATCCGGTTCTCGCCACCGAACCGGGCCAGCGCCCAGGCACCGCCACGCGTATCGGCAACACCCTGCCGGGCCGTCAGCCCGAACCGGGCCAGCCCGTCCCCGATCTCCGCAATCATCCCCACCTCGCCGCCGAAAAGATGTGCGCAGCCGCCCGCGTCGAGGAGCAGCGTCCCGTCGGACCCCGTCATCCTCTCCGGTGCCACAGACGGCGAGAAGCGCTGCAACCATCTGCCAAGCGCGCGCAGGAACGCGCCGTCCCGCTCCGCATCCTGCGGAACAGTGGCCAACCCAGGCAGGATCGCCCGCGCATCAGCCAGCGCCATGCCGCAGGTCAGCCCCGCTTTCCGCGCCACCGTGTTCAGCGAGCAGAGCTTTAAGCCGCCGCTGACCTCCGAGACGATCCCCAGCGGGCGGTCCCGGTCGGGCGCATTCTTCAAGGTCCGCTCCGCCGCCAGATGCGGCAACCATATGCAGATCACCCGCCGCTTCATCACGCACCGCCTTCCAGTCCCGTACCGGACCTCGCTTGTTCTTCGTTTGCTGCCAGTCGAACCGGATGACGCGCGGTCCGCTTCGGTGCCGCGCGTCGCCCGGAAGTGCGCGGCAATCCCAGCGGGTCTCGGCGGCGGTATTCCCGCAGCGCGGGCCGACGAAGAGTCCGAGCGCCTCGCCCGCCTCGGCGGCCAGTTGCAGACGGCGGCTCTGGAACAGGCTGAGCGGCTGGTCGCTTTCCAGCACGACGGTCCCGAACGCTCCCGAGCGCAATCCTTCCTCCGCCGTCCATAGACCGTCGAGCGGCGCATCGGTCTGGGCGAGAATCACCAGTCCCGGATCGAGCAGGCCGCGCAGCCCGTGCGGGCAGAGGAGGGGCAGGTGCTGGCGCGTGATCCAGAGGCACGGACCCGTCCGCCTACCTGCGACCCCGGCGGCGAAGACGCGCGAGGCGGCGTCGCCCGGCGTTCTCGCCACGACCTCGTGCACCCGTCCGCTCCGTAGTTCGAGCCGTCCTCCCATCCCCGCGCCGTCCTTCCGTGTTCGTCATAGTGCGTCATTATGTTCGATAATTGTTCACATTCAACGGTTGACGAAAGGTTTCCGTCGCAAAATTTTCGTGA
>CAKZUT010000049.1 GCA_937922185.1 uncultured Neomegalonema sp. | reverse complement strand
CGGGGCGAAGCTGTCCATCGTCACGCATAAGGTTCAGACAACGCGGGGGCGTATCCGGGGGGTGCTGAATGTCGGGAAGGATCAGGTGATTTTCGTCGATACGCCCGGCCTTTTCGCGCCGAAGCGGCGGCTGGACCGGGCGATGGTTTCCGCCGCATGGGCGGGCGCGGGTGAGGCCGATGCGGTGGTGCTGCTGATCGACGCGCAGAAGGGGCTGAATGGCGGCGTCAAACGCATCGTGGAGCAATACAAGCAACAGGTCTCGCCCGATAAACCCATCGCCATCGCCGTGAACAAGATCGACAGGGTGCGCCATGACAGCCTTTTGACACTGACCACGGAAATCACCGAACTGCACGATTTCGACCGCATCTTCTACGTCTCCTCCACCCGCAAGGACGGGCTGGACGATATCGTGGAATGGCTGCGCGACCTGATGCCGGAAGGGCCGTGGCTCTACCCGGAGGATCAGCTCGGGGATGCCTCCATGCGCTCGATCGCCGCCGAGATGACGCGCGAGAAGCTGATGCTGCGCCTGCATCAGGAACTGCCCTATCAACTGACGGTCGGTACGGATACCTGGGAAGACCGCAAGGACGGCTCGGTTCGGATCGAGCAGACGGTCTATATCGCCAAGGAGGGGCATCGCCCCATCGTGCTGGGCAAGGGCGGGCAGACGCTGAAATCGGTGGGGCAGGATTCACGCCGGGAACTGAGCGAGATGATGGGCCACCCCGTGCATCTGTTCCTGCACGTCAAGGTCGATCCCCGCTGGCTGGATGACGGGGAGCGGTATGCGGAGATGGGGCTGGATTTGCCGGAGGCCTAGGCCGGAGCCAGGCCCGTGTTCTCTCGCCGCATGAGCCACATGATCACCGGCGACATGGCAAGGCAGTAGATGCCCATCCAGATACATTGCACGTCGAACGGATAGCCGAAATCGATGAGAAAGCCGGTCAGGCCCGGCCCCAATGCGCTGGAGAAAACCATCGCCGCGACCGACAGCGCGCGGATCGAGCCGAGATGTTTCGTGCCGTAGAGTTCGGCCCACATCGCGCCCACGGTCGCCATGCCCGCCCCCGCCGTCATGCCGATGGAGCCGAGAATGACGAAGGCGACCCACGGCCCGTCGAAAAGACCGAGGACGATCAGGCCGAGGGCCATGGGCACGAGGTAGAGCGGCAGGACACGGCAGGCCGTGAAGCGGTCCACAAGCACACCGAAAAACAGCGAATTGCCGATGGACAGGATTGCATAGGCGGTGAATCCGGCGGTGAACTGGGCCAGAGTCCAGCCCTTGATCTCGGCGATATGGGCCTGATGGAACAGGACCGCCGTGCCGATCAGAGGCGATCCCATCAGCACGGGAATCAGCCACCAGAACAGCGGATGGCGCAGGACTTCGGGCCTGGTCCAGTGCTTGCCGCGCAGGCCGGTCAGGAGATCGCGGGCCGTCTCGGTGCCCTGTGGCTGACGCTCACCGCGTAGGGTGAGCAGATATACGGGTACCAGCACGAATAGCAGGACGACAGCCATGGAGAGCCACACGCTGCGCCATGCCATGAGCGTCAGCATGAAGGCGACCGTGGCGGGCAGCAGGCCCTCCCCCAGCGGATGCCCCCAGGAAGCCACGGCAAGTGCCTTGCCTCTGGTCGCCGCGAACCAGCGGGCAATCGCCGTGACTTCGAGATGGGACAGCATCCCCTGCCCCAGAAAGCGCAGCAGATAGATCGCGATGAACAGCATGAAGGCGCTGGTGACCAGTGACATGAACAGGCACGCGCCCGCCAGACCGATCATCACGAAAGCACCCAGTTTGCGCGCGGTCATCCGGTCTGCGATGCCGCCCGCATAGATCAGCGTGATCGCCGACAGCAGCGTGGCGACCATGTAGAGGCCACCGAACTGCCCGTGGCTGAGATCCAGTTCCTCGCGGTAATAACCGCCCATCAGAGAGATGAAGAATGTCTGTCCGAAACTGGAAGCGAGGGTGAGCAACAGCCCCGCCCCCAGCCATGGCAGATTCGTGCGAAGGAAATGGAGGCTGGCCATAGAGCGTGTCTAGGGGCACGGGTGATGTGGCGCAATGCCGATACATCGGACGCGCTCCGCGCAGTCGAAAAGACTCCTCACCGCCCGAGCGACATTCATCTGTCGGAAATATGCGGTGAAGAGTCCGGCTTTCAGTGTCAGTCGAAACGCGGCAGATCGCGATCCGGTACTTCCTGTCGGCCCTTGCCCAGCCGACGGTCGCGCATGGCCAGCAGGCGCAGGCGCAGGGCGTTGATCTTGATGAAGCCCGCCGCGTCCTTCTGGTCGTAGGCACCCTGATCGTCCTCGAACGTCACATGCTGTTCGGAATAGAGGCTGTCATGGTCGGACCAGCGACCCACGACATCGGCACTGCCCTTGTAGAGCTTCACCCGCACCGTGCCATTGGCATTTTCCTGGCTCTTGTCGATCGCCGCCTGCAACATCTCGCGTTCAGGGCTGAACCAGTAGCCATTATAGATCAGTTCCGCATATTGCGGCATCAACTGATCCTTGAGATGGGCCGCGCCCCGGTCGAGCGTGATCTGCTCGATACCGCGATGTGCCGCCAGCAGGATCGTACCGCCGGGTGTCTCGTAGATGCCGCGCGACTTCATGCCGACATAGCGGCCCTCGACCAGATCGAGCCGTCCTATGCCGTGTCGGCCACCATATTCGTTGAGCGCGGTGAGGATGGTGGCCGGGGACATGGCCTCGCCATTGATCGCAATCGCGTCGCCTTTCTCGAAGGTGATCTCGATATGCTCGGGTGTATCGGGCGCATCCTCCGGCGCGACCGTGCGCTGATAGACATAATCAGGGGCTGCATCGGCAGGGTCTTCCAGCACCTTTCCCTCGCTGGAGGTATGCAAAAGATTCGCATCCACCGAGAACGGGGCTTCGCCGCGTTTGTCCCTGGGGACCGGCACTTGATGCGCCTCGGCCCATTCGATCAGCTTGGTGCGTGAGGTCAGATCCCATTCCCGCCACGGAGCGATGACCTTGATATCGGGGTTCAGCGCGTAGGCGGCCAGCTCAAAGCGCACCTGATCGTTGCCCTTGCCCGTCGCCCCGTGGGCAATGGCATCGGCCCCCGTCTCCTCGGCGATCTCGACAAGGCGCTTGGAAATGAGGGGTCGCGCGATGGACGTGCCGAGCAGGTACAGCCCCTCATAGACCGCATTGGCCCGAAACATCGGGAAGACGAAATCGCGGACGAATTCCTCACGGATATCCTCGATGAAGATATTTTCGTCGGCCAGCCCCATGAGCTTGGCCTTGTCGCGCGCAGGGCCGAGTTCCTCGCCCTGCCCCAGATCGGCGGTGAAGGTCACGACCTCGCAACCGTATTCCTTTTGCAACCATTTCAGGATTATGGAGGTATCGAGACCGCCGGAATAGGCGAGGACGACTTTCTTGGGCGCGGCTTTGAGGGACATGAGGCTTCTCGCTTGCGGTGGAGTTGACCGCGAGAAACCGCGCGCGATGCGATGCGTCAACAGGAATCTGCGATCCGGCCTTGCGCGCGACGTGACGGATGACGATACTGCGCGCGAATACAATTCGACCGAGGCCCCGATGACCGCCCGCATCTACCAGCCCCCGAAAAGTTCGATGACCTCCGGCATGGGGAAATCGAAGATATGGCTTCTGGATTTCGTGCATGACGGGCCGAAGCCGGTCGATCCGCTGATGGGCTGGACCGGCTCGACCGACACGAGCCAGCAGGTGCGCCTGAGTTTTCCGTCAAAAGAGGCGGCCATGGACTACGCCGCCCGCCACGGCATCGCCGCCACTCTGGAGGAACCCCGGAAACGCAAGCACCGTCCGCGCGGTTACGGCGACAACTTTTCCACCGCCCGCCGCATTCCCTGGTCGCACTAGGCGCCTTTTCGGTCCCGTAGCTCAACTGGATAGAGCAACTGACTTCTAATCAGTAGGTTCCAGGTTCGAATCCTGGCGGGATCGCCATATTTTTATTAATATATGCAACCACTTGCCGGGATTTGCGCCAGCCGGAAAGGAACTTCGGCTGTCAGTCCGTTACTGCGGCAGTCTTTTCGGTTCCGCGAGACAGGATGAGCAGGT
>CAKZUT010000048.1 GCA_937922185.1 uncultured Neomegalonema sp. | reverse complement strand
CATGATGTTCTCCATAAGGTGAGCAAAATACTGCATTATCCTGAAGCGAAATCCGAAACTGTCCAGCAAGAAAGGCGGAATCGTGGCAATCCGGGCTGCCGTTGTTCGATAAGGGCGCTTTGAGTATCGGCGGAACGCCCGTGTCCGGCTTTCAGGGATTTTCCGCCGCTTTCAGGATTTTAGCACCCGGTTCACTGATTTCTTTTTGTAGCCGTTACAGACGGGGGCGGAGACTTTCTTCCATGCCTCGATCCCGGCATCGGTCGGGGCACCGCCCGTGGCCGTCATCCAGTCGCCTGGCATCCTGCCGAAGACGCGGGCCTTTTCGCCCCTCATGTCATCGGGTGTCTGGATCGCGCCACCATAAGCCTGCCACCGCATTATCATTTTACCGTGATCCTGTCGGGTGACCCGCCGGGCACACGCCATGCGTGCGGGCTAGATTCCCTCCAGCGCCTCGCAGCCCTCGAAAACGGGCGGGCCGTCATACATCTCGCGCGCGCCGCCCACATCCCGATGGGCGCGGCGGAAATTGTCCGAGGTCATCCAGTCGCGGAACGTGGCCTCGTCTTTCCATCGCGACTGTGAGATATAGAGCGTATGGTTCTCGCCCGATGCGCCGCGCAGCATCCTGAATTCCAGAAATCCCGGCGTTCCCTCCAGATGGGAATCGCGGTCGCGCCAGAGGGTCTCGAAGGCTTCCTCGGACCCGCGCAAGACGTGAAAACGGTTCATCGCCACATACATGACCTGCTGTCTCCCGGATGATTTCGACGGCCATACGAGATCGTGACCTTCCAGTGCTTGTACAGGAGCGATACATTGGCGCAACACTTGCGTATCGAAAGCACGGCGCATCGTCGCACATATGCGATGTCCTGCGTTAACACCGCTGTCCTATGCTAGGACAGCCGCATCGATTTACGACACTGTTGTCCTGAGGAGGAACGGGTACGTGACGGTTTCCAGATTTTGTACGGGGTTCGCCCTTCTCGCCGCGACTGCCTGCACCCAGGGCCAGGATATCTATGCGCCTTCCGTGGTGTCGGGAGGGGGCGGATATGCGCCGCCCGTCTATACCGCTACGGACTATACCGCTCCTTCCTATGTGCCGCAGGGATATGTTCAGGCGGCCCCCGCTCCGGTGCAGTCTGTGCCGCCCCGCTACATTCCCTCGGGTACCCTGCCGGGATATACACCGGCACCCGCGCCGTTGCAGAATGTGCCGATCTATGATGCCCGGCCCGTGCGTTCCGCGCCCGTACAGCCACCGGTGCTGAGGGGCGTGACCAGAAGCTATGCACCGGCCCCGGCCCCGGCCCCAGTGCGGACGGCATATGTCAGACCCGCCCCTGCGCCCGTGTCCAGACCTGCGCCTGCGCCCGTGGCCGTGTCCAGACCCGCGCCCGCGCCCGTGGCCAGACCTGCCCCGGTCCCCTCTTACACGCCCGCACCCGCCTATACACCGGCCCCAGCCTATACGCCTGCCCCCGCTTACAGTCAGGCCCCTTCCTATACGCAGCAGGCTGCCGCCCCCGTGCCGCCGCCCCCTGCCTACAGGCAGGCGACCTATATACCGGAGCCTGCCCCGACACCGGCTCCGGCACCGGTATCCCAGAGTGCGCGCGCGCCGGTTTCCGCTTTCGGCAAGGATGCTCCGCCCCGCACCAACAGGCGCTTTACGGCAATCGAGGGAACGCAGGTAACCGAGCTTGCGACGCGGCCCCAGTCCCGGCCCAGGCCGATCACGCGCGTCTCCGGCCAGCAGGTCACGACCGCCGAACCCTTCTCGATCCCTACATCGACGACGGGCAAGCCCTATTATCTCGGCTCCACGCCGCCCGCGATAGAGTATCATATCCCCCATATTCCGCAGGAGGAGCCGCTCTGGTGCTGGGCCGCCGCCGCGCAGCAGGCCATCGGCTGGGTCAACAAGGGCCGCGCCCCCGCACAATGCGCGATCGTGGCACTGGCTCATGGGCTGAACGTGCAGGAATGCTGTGCTGACCGCGAGGGTATCTGCGCCCGCACCGGCGAAATCCCGGCCATCGCGACCCTCGTGGAGCGGTTCGGCGGAGAGGCGCGGGAACTGGCGACCGTCCCCCGCGATCCGCAGACGATCTACGATATCCTCCGCAAGGGAGACACGCTGCTGATCCGCCTGCGCCCGGCCCCGCATGACGAAGCGGTGGGCATCCGCCACATGATCGTCGTGCGCGGCATCGAATGGCTGCGTCTGCCGAATAACCAGTTGCAGGCCACGCTGCTCTATAATGATCCGCTCGGTGCCGGGGAGCGGGCCGTGAATTTCGACGAGATCGAAGGGTTCTTTGAACAGGCTTTGGTTGTAAGCCGGAAATAGTGCGTCATTTGGGGAACGAGAAAGCCCCGGATCGCATTCGGAAACGTGTAATTCACTCTTTTCCATTGAATTCCGGGGTGCCGTGTGGTTCTCAGGCCACGCTGTCGCCCGGATACAATCGGGCGCACCCAATATGTATGGAATGCTGAATGACGTTTGACGAGCTGGCCCTCGATCCCCGAGTTCTCGAAGCGGTGAAAGCCACCGGGTACACATCGCCGACCCCGATTCAGGAGCAGGCGATACCGCCCGCGCTGGAAGGCCGCGATGTCCTCGGTATCGCGCAGACGGGAACCGGCAAGACCGCCTCCTTCAGTCTGCCCATGATTACCCGGCTCGCCAAAGGCCGCGCCCGTGCGCGAATGCCCCGCTCGCTGGTCCTGTGCCCCACGCGCGAACTCGCCGCGCAGGTGGCCGAGAATTTCGAGAGCTATTCCAAGGGAATGAAGCTCAATATGGCGCTGTTGATCGGCGGCGTCTCCTTCGGCGATCAGGACAAGAAGATCGACCGGGGCGTGGATGTTCTCATCGCGACGCCGGGGCGCCTGCTCGACCATTTCGGGCGCGGCAAGCTGATGCTGAACGGCATTGATATCATGGTCGTGGACGAAGCCGACCGGATGCTCGATATGGGCTTCATCCCCGATATCGAGAAAATCTTCAGCCTGACGCCCTTCACGCGGCAGACCCTGTTCTTCTCGGCGACGATGCCGCCTGAAATCCAGCGGATCACTGACACGTTCCTCCAGAACCCCGTGCGGGTGGAGGTGGCGCAGCAATCCAAGGCCGCCGATACCGTCACCCAGAGCCTGCATCACGTCGCTTCGGACCGTAAAGACGGGCTGCCCAAAGCCAAACGGCAGGTGCTGCGCGATCTGATCGAAGCCGAAGGCGAGGCGATCACGAACGCGATCATCTTCTGCAACCGCAAACGCGATATCAGTGTCCTGCACCGCTCGCTGGAAAAGCACGGTCTCGATGTCGCCTCGCTGCACGGCGATCTGGACCAGCGGGTGCGGACCCAGACGCTCGATGCCTTCCGTAACGGCAAGATCAAGCTGCTCGTCGCCTCCGATGTCGCGGCGCGGGGGCTGGATATTCCCGATGTCAGCCATGTCTTCAATTTCGACGTGCCGACCCATTCCGAGGATTACGTTCACCGGATCGGGCGCACCGGACGCGCCGGACGCAGCGGCAAGGCGTTCACGCTGACCACAAAGCCGGAGCAGAAATATCTCGATAATATCGAGAAGATGCTGGGCAGTGCGATCCCCGTCGGCGGGGATGCCCCGGTTGCCGCACCCGCCCCGGAGGCCGAGGCCGCATCCGAGCCGGTGGGAGACGGGAAGCCGGTTAGAGACGAAAAGAAAGACAAGCCCAGACGTGTTTCCCGTGGGCGCAGCGCGCGCCGTGATGACGAGGCCCGCAAACCGGCCTCTCATGAGGAAAAACCCGTCGAAGCGACAGCGGAGGCCGCGCCCGAGACTGCCGTGGCCGAGGAGAAATCCGAACGCCGCGCCAGACGGGGCAGCAGCCGCAACGAGCGCCCCGAGCGCGAGGACGAAAAACCCCGCAACCGGGAAAACCGCAATGACAAACGCGGTGGCGGCAATGGCGGTGGCGGCAATGGCGGTGGAGGCGGACGGGGACCGCGTGGCCTGGGCGATCATATGCCCGCGTTCATGATGATCCCGCTGCCCGATCTCACACGACGCAAATCCGGGGACAGCGACGACGATTCGGTCGCCGACGCGGCCTGACCGCTTTCGGGATCGTTTCGTGACAGAGGCGGGGGAGCCGATATCCTTCGCCTGCGTCGCCCGCTTGCGCTTCGGCGATTTCGATCTCGATGCACGGATCGAGACCTCCCTGTCCGGCACGACCGCGCTGTTCGGTCCGAGCGGTGGCGGAAAAAGCACCCTTCTGCGCGTGATCGCCGGGCTGGAAAGCCGGGCCGGGGGGCATGTGACTTTCGATGGCGAGGTCTGGGCCGATACCGCGCGGGGAGTGTTCATCCGTCCGCATCGGCGGCCCGTGGGCATCGTGTTTCAGGATGGCCGTCTCTTTCCGCATCTGACCGTCGCCGGAAATCTGCGCTATGCCGACCGGCGCAGCCGGGATCGCGCAGGCTCCGTCGATATGGAAACGGTGATCGACAGGTTGTCGCTGGCCCCTTTGCTGTCCCGCCGACCGGAAACACTCTCAGGCGGAGAACGCCAGCGCGTGGCGCTGGGGCGGACGCTTCTGACGCGACCTCGCCTGCTGTTGCTGGACGAGCCGCTATCGGCTCTCGACCGGGACCGCAAGGCCGATATCCTGCCCTATCTGCGGGATTTGCCCGAAACATTCGGCATTCCGACGCTGTATGTCAGCCATGCCGTCGAGGAAATCGCGCAGCTCGCGCAGACAGTGATCGTGCTTGCGGAGGGGCGGGTGCGCGGGATCGGGCCGGTGGCCGGGATGCTGGAACGGGTCGATCTGCAACCCGTCACGGGCCGGTTCGAGTCGGGTGCCTTGCTGGAAGCACGGGTCACGGAACAGGACGGGAGATGGCGGCTGACCCGTCTCGATCTGGAGGGACAGCCGCTCGTGATGCCGATGCTGTCGGCCCTGACGGTCGGGGAAATCGTGCGGCTGCGTGTGCGGGCGCGGGACGTGACCCTCGCCGTTATCCGGCCCGGAGGGATCAGCACCCGCAATATTCTCGCGGGGACTGTCGATGACATCGCGGCGGAGACCGATACGGCCTTTGCCGAGGTGACCGTTGCTCTCGGAACGCAGCGTTTGCGGGCGCGGGTGACGCGCGAAGCGGTGGATGCGCTGGGTCTGGAGAGGGGTGCGCCGGTCCATGCCCTCGTCAAGAGTGCGAGTTTCGACCGGCGCGGTCTGGTCGGAGGCGGTTGATTACCTTCCCGCTGCCGCCGGACGGGGCTTGCGGCGGCGGGGTTTGCGGGCGGCGGAGGGCGCGTTGCCGTCCTTGCGCGGGGCATTGCCGCGACCGTTCCGATCTCCGCGCGGTTGCCGGTTGGCCCCCGGTACGGGAGGTTTCTCGAAGGGCTGCGGTTCGCCCTCGGCGGCGATGGTGATACCCGTCAGACGCTCGATATCCTTGAGATACTGGCGTTCGGTGCCGTCGCAGAAGGAGATTGCGACGCCGTTCGCCCCGGCCCGTGCTGTCCGTCCGATGCGGTGAACATAGGATTCGGGGATGTTGGGCAACTCGAAGTTGAAGACGTGGCTCACATCGTCGATGTCGATGCCCCGTGCGGCGATATCGGTGGCGACAAGAACCGTCGTGCGGCCCTGCTTGAAGTCCCGCAGCGCCCGTTCACGCTGGTTCTGCGATTTGTTGCCATGGATTGCGGCGGCTCCGAAACCCGCCTTGACCAGCCCTTCGGCCACACGATCCGCGCCGCGCTTGGTACGGGTGAAGACGATGGAGCGGTCCATGGCCGGGTCGGCCATCAATTCAGCCAGCTTGTCGCGTTTCTCGCTGTGGGGCATGTGGATGACCCGCTGCTCGATCCGGTCGATGGGCTTGGACACCGCCGAGACGGCCACCTCTGCCGGATCTTTCAGGAAGTCATGGGCCAGCGCCCGGATAGGTTTGGGCATCGTGGCCGAGAACAGCATGGTCTGGCGCTTTTTCGGCAGGGCGGCCATGACCTTGCGGATTGCCGGGACGAAGCCGAGGTCCAGCATCTGGTCGCCCTCGTCCAGCACGATGACGGAGGTGCCGTCGAGCCGGATCGTGCCGGTATCCATGTGATCCAGAAGACGACCGGGCGTGGCGACGAGAACATCGACGCCGGGGGCCATGGCCTTGATCTGCGGATTGTGCTTCACGCCGCCCACGACCACGGCGACCGCCGGTTTCATGTGCTTGCCGTAGACGCGGATACTGTCGGCGATCTGTGCGGCGAGTTCACGGGTCGGCGCGAGGATGAGCGCGGTACACCCGGCCCGCTGCGGCGTCAGCTCCATGTCGTGGATGCGGCTGAGCAGGGGCAGCACGAAAGCCGCCGTCTTGCCCGTTCCGGTCTGGGCGATGCCGATGACATCGCGTTGTTCGAGGACCGTCGGGATGACGGCGGCCTGAATGGGGGTGGGGGTCGTGTAGCCTTCGCCCTGAATGGCACGAAGGAGGGGTTCGGCGAGGCCGAGGTCGGTAAACTGGGTCAAAAGACAACTTTCCATGTGCGCCGGACTGCGCCCCTCGGGGTCGCACCGGCGATATCGTATCGAATGGAAGTGACTTGCGCGAAAAAGCCGCTGGCGGGCTTTGGTCCGCCGGGCGGACCGTCTTACGGCAACGGTCCCGAAAAAGGGTGTTGCCGGAACGGGAATGCCGCGAACGATTGTATCGTCCTTCACGCGCGGCTCCCGCTGCCCGTGCAGATAGCACCCGCAGGGCACAGATACAAGGACAGCGGCAGACAAAAGCACTTGTCATTGCAGACGATCCGCGCATTCAATCACACTGGTTTAACCGGGAGGACGGGCGGTGAAACAGACATCCCGCTGGGATACGCGCGGCCTGATCGCCGATGCGCTGTCGATGGAAGGATTATCCGTCGAGGAGAACCGGGCGATTTTCTTCGACTGGGCCTTCGGGCTGAGCGAACCGGAATGCGCCGGCGAGGCCGCGCGCGATCTTCTGGAACTGCACCGCACGGCGGAGAATGCGGACCATGCGATGATCGCCCTGCTTGAGGAGGCGGCGAACGGGGCCGCCGCAATGCGGGGTCGCACGGGCCGCAGGCGGAGGATGAACGGGTGAGCGATAGCTGTCAGCGGCGGTCAGTCTGATATCACAGGCCGAGCCGATGTGATCGGGAATGACTGGCGGTTATTTCAGCCATGTCGTCAGGGATTCAGCCGCCTGTTCGACCGTCTCCGCCGATCCGGCGAAGGAGAAGCGCATGGTGCTTTTGCCGCGCACGGGGTCGAAATCGAGGCCCGACACGGCGGCGACCCCGGCTTC
>CAKZUT010000047.1 GCA_937922185.1 uncultured Neomegalonema sp. | reverse complement strand
TGCTCGCGGGGCTGTTTGCCATGCTCGGAACCGGGGAGGTCGTGCCGCGTCTGCTGAAGCGGGCGGTGCTGGCGCGGCTGTTGCCGATGGAGGCATCGCTGCGGCGGCTGATTTTTGTCATGGCGCGCGATCTGCCGGTGGCAGTGGTCGGGGCCGTGCGGACATCGGGCGGGGCGCGTGGCAAACAGAAGAAAGACCGCGCGCCGGTCTTCCGGCTGACGGATGCGCCGCGTATCCCGGACCCGAAACCGCCGACCTGCCCGCGCCGCCGGGAGCCGCGCATCCGCTCGCTGGACGAGCGGGAACCGGCACCGGAATTCCCGCTGCCCGTCGATGATGACGCGGTCGATACCGGGGCGCTGCGGCGGCGGATGACGGCGATGGAGGCGGCGCTGGTCGATCTGTCGAAACAGGCGCAGCGGCTGGCCCGATGGTATGCGCGGCGGGACCGGATGAGGGCGGCGGGGGTGTTCTCGCGGCTCTATCCCATCCGCACGGGCCGCGCGCCGGGGCATGTGGAGGATGGCAGGCGGGATGTGGATGACCTGCTGGCGAACTGCCACGATCTGGCCCTGCGCGCGCGGGCGATGGTGGAGGCCGAACGGGCCGCCGCGCGATAGGGCGAGGCTGCGTCTATATTGTCCGTATGCGGAAATACTGTATGCGCTGCCGCAGCAGGCCCTGATGATAATCCTTTTTCCGTTCCTCTTATGCCGATAAGGCTCCGGGCAAACGCCATTATTGAAACGGGAATTCCATGTCGAAACCGATTGTCCTCGTGACCTCCGCCTCTGGCCGTATTGGCCGGGAACTTCTCGCATTGCTGGCCGGGGACGGGACATTCACGGTCCGGGCCTGCTGTTTCAGCGAGGACAAGGCCGATATGCTGCGCGGGTTGGGGGCGGATGAAATCGCGAAATTCGACCTGAACGATACCGCGACATGGGATGCGGCCCTCGACGGGGTCAGTGCGGTCTATTCCGCGTCGCTCGACCCGATGCTGGAGGGGCATCTCGCCTTTGCCGCCGAACTCGGCAAGCGCAGGGACACGATCAGGCATGTGGTGCGCGTGAGTTGCATGGGCGCGGATACGAATACCGCATCCTACGATCCCGCGAAACATGCCTCGCGTGCCGGGGCGGGTATCCCCCTGATGCTCCAGCATTACTGGTGGGGCGAAAAAGCCCTGATCGATGCGGGTCTGCCGGTCAGTGTGCTGCGGAACAACTTTTTCATGAACCATCTGCTGAAGACCGACAGTGACAGTATTCTCGACGGGGGCTGGTTCAGTAATCCGCTCGGATCGGCCCGCAATTCCTTCGTCGCAACGCGCGATATCGCCGAAGCCGCCTTCGTGCTGCTGACCGAGGGACCGGAAAAACACGCGGATAAATTTTACGACATCACCGGGCCGGAGCCGCAGACGATGGATGAAATCGCCGCCGATCTGGGCAGGGCGATGGACAGGGACATCACCTATCGCCCGCAGAACATGGAGGATTTCGAGCGCGATTTCGGCAGCACCCGCGCGGAGTTCTTCGAGTATCTCTCCAATGGCTTCTATTGCCGGTGCAGCCCGGATTTCTACAATCTCACGGGGCATAAACCGACAGCCTATTACGAT
Source organism: uncultured Neomegalonema sp. (assembly GCA_937922185.1). Taxonomy (GTDB): domain Bacteria; phylum Pseudomonadota; class Alphaproteobacteria; order Rhodobacterales; family Rhodobacteraceae; genus JAHDDY01. The sequence continues at coordinate 10,709 of CAKZUT010000047.1, read as the reverse complement.
TATCTGACGACCGCAGGCGCGTCGGGGGAAACCGGTCTCGAAGAATTGTGGCAGGGCAATCTGTGGAAAAAGGGCGAGGACGCGATGAAGGAGGCAGCCGGGGTCAAGACCTGAGTTTACCCCCGCAGGGCGGGCAACCCCACGCCCGCCGCCTGAAAACCTCCGTCAGCGGCCAGAACCTGCCCGGTCACGTAGCTGGCCTCGTCCGAGCACAGGAACCAGATCGCATTGGCCAGTTCATCCTCAGTGCCATAGCGATTGAGGGGCAGGGCGTCGTGATAGGCCGCGATGATCTCGGGCGTATGAACGGCCATGGCCAGCTTGGTACGGACAGGGCCGGGGGCGACGGCATTGGCACGAATGCCCCGCTCGCCCAGTTCGACCGCCTGTTGCAGGGTCAACTGGATCACGGCGGCCTTCGAGGTTCCATAGGCGATCCGCAGGGTGCTGGCCCGCAGGCCCGAAATCGAGGCGATGTTCACGATGGCCCCGCCCTGCCGCGCCAGAAGCGGGATCGCCGCCTGCGAGGTGAGGAAAACGCCGTCGAGATTGGTGTCCATGACCCGTCGCCACATCGCGAAATCCGTCTCGCCGACCGCCGCGAACTCGGCCACCCCGGCATTGTTGACCAGCGCGTCGAGCCGCCCGAAACGGTCCTCGATCCCGGCAATGGCGCGCTCGACATCCTCGGCGCGGGATACATCCGCGACGATGGGCAGGGCATCCTGACGGGGGGCGGTGGCACGGGCCAGTTCATCCCCGTCACGGTCGAGCATCGCCACATGCCAGCCCTCGCGCAGGAAACGCAGGGCCGTGGCCAGCCCGATCCCCCTTGCCGCGCCGGTGATGAGTACGGTCTTGGTCATGCCATGGGCCTTTCGTCGTCGCCTTGGGTGTCCCTCGGGCCGAAACCCTGCGTCCGCATCGGGGGCTTGTCCATGTGCTATTCCTCTCTCAGCCCCAGAAAGCCGCCGGACTGGCGTTTCCAGAAGCTCGAATAAAGCCCCCCGCTCTCCAGCAGCGATCTATGGGTGCCGTCCTCCACGACGCGACCGTCATCCATGACGACGATACGGTCGAGATGGGCGATGGTCGAGAGGCGGTGTGCGATGGCGATGACGGTCTTGCCGATCATGAGTTCGGCCAGCTCGTCCTGAATCTCGGCCTCCACCTCCGAGTCCAGTGCAGAGGTCGCTTCGTCCAGCACGAGGATCGGAGCATCCTTGAGGATCGCGCGGGCAATGGCGATGCGCTGGCGCTGTCCGCCCGAAAGTTTCACACCCCGCTCGCCCACATGGGCATCATAGCCCGTGCGGCCCGCCGGGTCGGACAGGTCGAGGATAAAGTCATGTGCCCGCGCCCGCTCCGCCGCCTGCCGCGCGGCTTCGGGCGTGGCATCGGGCCGCCCGTAGAGGATATTATCCATTACCGAACGGTGCAGGAGTGCGGTATCCTGCGTCACGACCGAGATATTCGCGCGCAGGGACTCCTGTGTCACCGTCGCGATATCCTGTCCGTCGATCAGGATGCGCCCCTCCTCCAGGTCGTAAAAGCGCAGGAGCAGGTTCACGAGCGAGGATTTGCCCGCTCCCGAACGCCCGATCAATCCGACCCGCTCACCGGAGGCGACGGTCATGTCGAGATGGCGGACGCCGCCGACCTCGCGCCCGTAGAGAAAGCGGATACCGTCGAAATCGATCCGGCCCTCGCTGACCTCCAGCGGTGTCGCCTCCACCCTGTCCACCACGTCACGGGGGCGGGAGATGGTTTCGAATCCCTCCATCGCCACGCCGATATTCTGGAACAACTGTGCCAGCGACCACATGATCCAGGTCGTCATCGCCGAAATCCGCAGCATGATCGCGGTGGAGGCCGCCACGGCCCCCACGCTGACCTCGCCTAGGCTCCAGAGCCAGAGGCCCGTGCCGCAGACCCCCGCGACCAGCGCCGTGTTGATGACCAGCAAAAGCACATCCATCAGCGAATGCAGCCGCATCTGGGCCTGAAAGGTGGTGTAGGTGCTCTCCACCGCCTCGCGGGCATAGGCGTCCTCGCGGTCGGAATGGGCGAAGAGTTTGACGGTCTGGATATTGGTGTAGCTGTCCACGATCCGGCCTGTCATCGCCGAGCGGGCCTCGGACATCGCATGGGCCGCCCTGCCGGAACGGGGCACGATGTACCAGGCAATGCCGATATAGGCGACCAGCCAGATCACGAAGGGAATCACGAGCCGGGCATCCGAACCGCCCAGCAAAATGAAGGTGCCGAGCACGAAGAACAGGGAATAGGCCAGAGCATCGATCACCGTATAGACCGCATCGCCCACCGCCGGGCCGGTCTGGATCACCTTCTGTGCGATCCGTCCGGCGAAATCGTTCTGGAAGAAACCGACCGACTGACGCAGCAAATGCCGATGTGCCCGCCAGCGAACCAGCGCCGCAACGGGCGTCAGATAGGTCAGGTTCAGGGCGAGAATCGCCATCAGATCGATGATGGGACGCAGGAAGAGGACAACGCAGGCCATGACGGCGATCTCCGCCCCGTGCTGCGCCCAGAACTCGGCGGGGGTCGTCGTGCCCATCAGGTCCACGAGACGCTCGACATACCGGAACATCAGCATTTCCAGCAGGGCGACGGCGGCGCTCAGGATCAGCGTCACCGCGATGACCTTGCGGACCGGCCAGAGCATCGCGACGAAATACCCGGTGAGGGTCTTCGGCATTTCCGCGCTGACATCATAGGGCTGGAAGGGGTCTACGCGGGTCTCGAACCAGCGAAACATGGGAAGTCTCCATCGGCGATCAGGGGGCAGGGCACCTGAAGGCGACGGAGAGGGCAGGTCGCTACCCGGTCGTCACCGCATCGGCACCCTTCGGGGGGAGGCGGAAAAGTTCATGGATTTATCCGGGCGTCTCTGAACATGGGCGCGGTCTAGGGGCTTTTCGATATCGGTTCAACCCTTCGATAGGGGGCATCCGAAAATCGGCCTGCCGCCGGAGACAACGAAAAAGCCCGGCTCCCTGTCATCCCGGAGGTGACGGAGAACCGGGCCTGAATGCCGGACCGATTATGCGGTCGATGTCGCTAGCGTCTGGTCAGCCGTTTCAGTCGTGCCCCTCGTGTGAGGTAGCACCACGCGCCGTGCAGTTCGCCGCCCGCCGAGAACCCGGCACCGCCGCGCGTATAGCCGAAGCGGTCCAGAGCCTCGCCCGCCGCCTCCTCGATGACATAGCGTTCGGAGGCCTTCATCTCCCGCTCCCAGCGTGCGATCTTGTCGGTCTGGGGCGGGCGGTCGAGAACGGGCCAGAGATCGCGGGTCGCATCAGGCACCTTGCGTGACACGTCGCCCGCATAGTCGAGCATACCCGGATCATAAGCCTCGCCCATGAAATCGCAGAGCCGGTCGAGCGTCTGCTCGGACAGGGCGATCAGATCCTCGTAGCGGATACGAAGATACCGCTCCGGCCCCAGCGCATGGCCGATGCGGTCGGCGGCCACGGTCGCGCGGGACCAGCGATCCGCCACCTCCATGGCGTTCAGCCCCCCGAAACGGTATCCCTTGAACGAGAGCGCCACGTCGCGACCGTCGCGCACGATCTGCACGAAGCGGGCGGTGGGGAACAGGCGGGCGACATCCTCAAACCGGAAGAGGGTGCCGATATCCATGTTCACCCACGCCTTCTTGCCCTCCGCGCGGGCGGCAGCGGTGTGGAAGGCACCCACGAGATCGTCATATCGTCCGGGGCGGATCGCCTCGACGATGGCCCCCTCGTCGAATGTGACATTCCAGAGCTTCAGCCGCTCATGGGCGGCGACCTCGGCCACCATCCGCGTGATCCCGGCATGGGTTTCGAGGCGGTCGAACTCGTCCAGCCGGTCGGCGAAGTCCCACCATGTGCCGGTCACCGACAGGGGGCAGGACAGGCGGGGATGCGCGCCGACCATCATGGTCAGCAACGTCGTCCCGCTGCGCTCGAAACCGAAGAGGAAAGTGGGGGTCATGGGGTCTCCGCCGTCAATTCTGGAGGGCATCCGGGCCTGTGAAACGCGCTATTCCACGCCCAGATCAAGGGCCAGTTGCTGCGCGTCGATATAGAATTTCGCCGCCCAGTTCGGATAGCCGTAAGGCACGTAATCCCCGTGTATCGGGAATGACCCGGCCACGGCTCCGCGCGTTTCCTCCGGCCCCTCGGTGTCGATCCGGCGGCGCAGATAGCCCAGTGCCCGGCCCGCCGCCTCGCGGTAGCCGCGCGAATCGTCCACGGTCGAGAGCATCAGCCAGCAATGGGCCACCTGAGCGGTGCCGGTCATGCAAACCCAGTCAGCGGAATCCCGCCACGCCGCATCAAAGCGTCCACAGAGATAACCGTCCTCGCCGAGGCACCCGACCATGGCACCGCCCAGTTTCTGGGCCGCCGTCAGATAGCGTTCCTGCTTCGAGAATTCCCAGGCCTCGACGATCCCGCGCAGGGCATAGCCGAGCGTATGGGTCAGCGGCGCATCGGGCATCGACAGGCAGCATTCACTCATCCAGCCGTTCGACTTCTGTTTGGTCAATGCCCAGTCCACCTGAGTCAGGGCCGCATTCGACCATGCCTCATTATCCTCGGCGCGGGCCGCTTCCAGCAGGCCCCAGGACACATGGGTCTCATAGGCCTTGTCGTCGGGGGTGGCGAAGGGGGTGCGGTGCGAGCGCCAGCAACCGTCCTCGTCCTGCGAGGTGGCCAGAAAATCGGCGGCCTTACGCATGGGAGGCCCGTATTCCTCGCCGAATACCCGGAAGCCGGCGGCGAGACCCATGAGAATCTGACCCGTATTGAAAGTCACCGGCACCCTGGGCACCTGTCCGATCGTTCCTCCCTGGAAGCCGCCGTCCTCGAACTGAATCGAGACGAGCCAGTCGAGCATCTTCCGCGCGTTCTCGCGCAGCTCCGTGTCGTCGCGCAATTCGGACTGTGCCAGCAATGTGGGCACGATGTAGCCGCTTGTCTCCGGGTAGCTGGCGGCCCAGCCCGTGGTGTGGCTGTAGTCGCGCGCGGCACCGTCATCGTTGGTGGCCGAATGCTTCTGGGCCATCGACAACCAGTCGAGCGCCGCCCGCATCGTCGCCTCGGCGCCCGCGTCGGGGCGTTCGACGCCGGACAGATCGCGCTTGCGAACCGCTTTTGCCGACGGGGGCATCTGCTGATGCTCCAGCCAGGTCAGTGCGGGCTGTAGAAGGGGTTTGAGCGGACGTGCCGCTGCCTTGATATCCGAGATTGCCATGCCTGTTCGCTCCGAAGCCGTGCAGGGGTTTTGTCCTGTGTGACGCAAACTCGTTACGACTTTCTGAGAGGCGGGGCCGGAAAGGTGCAATTAGTTCGAAATGACGTGAAATGGCCCTTGCCAAGCCTGCAACACCCGACTATCTACACCCCTCTTGGCGCGGGATGGAGCAGCCCGGTAGCTCGTCAGGCTCATAACCTGAAGGTCGCAGGTTCAAATCCTGCTCCCGCAACCAAGATAAAAAAAGCCGCGCTTCCGAAAAGGGGCGCGGCTTTTTTTCTTCATCTTTTCCCGAGGTCAAACGCGCCCCGTGAGAGAGCCTGCCCGTCAGCCACATGCGGAAAACCCGGCACGGTCTTCCGCACTCTTGCGCGATATCCCGCCTGGGGCGGGGCACCGTTGGAGCCGGTAAAGTATTCCGAGTGATACCCTTCCCGGAAACCATCGTTTCTATGGAACGATTGTCGCTTGCGGGGTTTTTGAAGGAATGCCGCGTTTCGCTTTGCGAAAAGCGTGTGGTGCGCTCTGATGGAGCAACCTCGAACACGAAAGGCTCTCATCGTTTCTGCGAAACGACTGCCGCCTGTGGGATTTCGAGAGCTTGCCGCATTTCGCTGCGCGAAAAGCGTGTGGTGCCCCCGGACGGAATCGAACCGCCGACCTTCGGTTTACAAAACCGCTGCTCTACCAGCTGAGCTACAAGGGCATTCGCGCGGGACCATAGCGAACCTGATGCACAGTGCAAGTCGCGTTAAGGGACATCGGGCCGGAAGGTGAAATTTCCATGGGCACGGCGCAAAAAAACCCCGGCGAAGACGCCGGGGTTCGATACTCAGTCACACAATACGAAGGCTCAGTCGCCGAGATTCTTGCCGTCAGGCGTGACGATGTGATTCACGGTCTTGAAACCACCCCGCACAGCATTGACGTTCGGGTCGATCAGCGGGTCGAGATTGGCGATGGCCTCGCTCGACGTCACGACACCGTCCTTGTTGGTGTCATAGGCGGCAAGGCGATCATCGGCATACTCCGCATCCACGAAGCCCAGCTCGGCAGCGGTGAAGACACCATCGGCACCCGCCGGCGGCTGGTAGATCGGGCTGTTGATGAGGGCGGCGGACACGCTGGCATCCACATTACCATGCGGGTTCGGATAGACATCGGCCACGGTCGTCGCCGGAGCGACAGGCAACACGACCTGACGGGTTTCCGTGACCACGCGGGTCGTGGCCGGCGTCACCGTCAGCGTTCCGACAGTACCGCCTTTGTATTCGCCGATATTCACGTAGTTGTCGCCGGTCGGGGCAAGCATGTCGATATCGGTGACATCTTTGCTGACAGTAGCGGGAACGACGACAGTACGCTCGATTTCCTGCGTGATGACTTTCGGCTGAGCACTGTACAGCGCCGCATCATCGAGACGGGACTTCGAGCCGATGAAATCGGCTTCACTGATAATGCCGTCCTGATTGAAGTCAACAACTGCCATGCGATCCGCAAGCGCGGCGGGAACGATCATCAGGGCGAAGGCAGAAGACATAAGAACGGTTTTCATGGGTTACTCCATCGATTGTTGACGTTGCAGCGGATTGTCTTCCCGCCGCGTCGATGATCCACCAATGGCAAGGCCGTCATCTTGTTCCGGGGGCTTTTGGATTTTTTACATCTACACACAGTTTGTCGCACCTGCGCGGGACGATCTCAGCCCAGACCGGCCACAAGGGCCGCGCAACCGGCGAGGCTGTCCACGATTTCGGCAGGGGGAGCGCCGACACGGTCCAGCGGCAGGCCGCCGCGATTCACCCATACGGTCGTGAAGCCATAGCGGGCCGCATGGGTCGCATCCCAGCAATTCGAGGAGAAGAAGGCGACCTCCGCCCCCGTGACGCCGAGCCGTTCCTCGGCCAGTGCATACACCCTGTCATGGGGTTTGAAGACGCCGACATCCTCCACCGAGAACGCCCCGTCCAGCACATCGGCGATGCCTGCGCTGTCGATAGCGGCGTCGAGCATATCCTTCGATCCATTGGAAAGAATGGCGGTGGCCAGCCCCGCATCCTTGAGATCGCGCAGGATACCCGGCACTTCGGGATAGGCATCAAGGCGTTCGTAGAGGCCCAGCAACGTCTCGCGCAGGCCCGCATCGGTCAGGCCATGGAGTTCGAGGGCATAGTCGAGACCGTCCTGCGTTACCTGCCAGAAGGGGATATAGTCATCCGCCACGGCGCGCAGCCACGAGTATTCAAGTTGCTTGAGACGCCATGTTTCCGCCAGCCTCGGCCAGCTTTCGGCCAGAGCCTCGCCCCCCGGAGCGGCGGCGGCATTGCGCGCGGCAGCGGCGACATCGAAGAGAGTGCCATAGGCATCGAAGACACAGGCTTTGATCGGCATGGCGGGGTTCTCCTCACGGGTATGCTGACGGCACGCGGCCTCAGCATAGGGAGAGCACGGGGCAAGGCAACCATTCCCCGTTCCCAAAACACCGGCGCAGGGCGACACCGGAATACGGTGGCACCCTGCGACAGTTTGCAGTGACCTGTCGCTTACTGAACGGACAGGGTGGGCAGGCCGATCGTGATATTCGGGGTCGTGAAGCCGATCGTCTGCGAAGGTGCCGCTGCCGTGGTGGTCGTGGTCGTGGTGGTGGCGGCAGGAGCGGGCTGTACGGTGCCGAAGGTGGGAACCTCCGCCGCCGAGTACTGGTAGGTATAGGTCGGCTGTGCGACCACGGTATCATAGGTCGGCGTTACGGTGTTGAAGACGCTGGGCGCGGCGGGGGCCGGTGCCGGCGTATAGACAGGCGCGGAAGCGGCGACAACCGGCACAGGATTGCGATACTGCTGAAGCGCGGTTTCAAGGATCGCGCGCTGAACGGCGGTCTGCATGGCCGTAAGCTGGGCATCGGTGGTCGGCAGAAGCGACTGGAGGATCGCCTGCTGGATGAGCTGCTGCATCATCGCCTGCTGCACGGCGTTGGCCTGTGCCTGCACGACAGCGGGATTAGCGGAGACGGTCGCGGCGGTGGCAGGCTGAACAGCCGCCCCGTTCGCACCGGTCAACAGACTTGTTGCACCCAGACCTGCCGCACCGCCAAGGGATGCCCCGGCCTGTGCAGCGACGATCTGTGCCGTTGTGCCACCACCGAGTGCAGACGCTGCCGCACCGGCCGCTGCCGTGCCGCCCGCCGCGCCGACGGTCGAACCGAGGGTATTCACAAGGCCGGTCGAGCCACAGCCGGACAGCAGGATTGCGAAGCCGAATGCGGCTGCGGTGCTCATATATTTCGTCATCATCGATAGTCTTCCTTACGGTTGTGTGGTCGTGACGCGGATTGCGGGTCCGTTCCGATTTTCAGTCGCATCTTGCGACTCGGCTTGTAGAAAGCCGCGCCGCCCGGAACACGTTAAACGGCAGGTGACGACTGAAACGCCGCCATATCCGCCGGGTTTGTAGCGGAGAACCGTTACACGGGCTCCGCGACCGTCTTCATCGGGTCGATGCTGGGATAATCTACTCAAGCGTTATGCCTAACAGAGCATTAACCGTCCGCTGACAGAAGAAAACAACCTGAGCGTGTTCGTGACATCCGATAGTCAGCCCCCCGTATTCGCGCCTTTCATACGGAAAGAAGATCGGGGCAGACCGGCAAGGATACGCCTGCCCCGGATCGCATCATCGAAGAGCCTTCAGGTCTTCCGTGACACCGCCCCATCGGCTACACCCGCGCCATGACACAGATCGGACATAACAGCGGCGCGCCCCTGCCGCCCGAAATCGCACGGCGACGGACCTTCGCGATCATCTCGCACCCGGATGCGGGCAAGACCACGCTGACGGAGAAGCTGCTCGTCTATGGCGGCGCGATTCAGACGGCGGGAGCGGTCCGCGCGCGCGGCGAGCAACGGCGCGCCACCTCCGACTTCCTGAAGATGGAGCAGCAGCGCGGGATCTCGGTCTCCGCCTCGGCCATGACCTTCGAGTGGGGAGATTGCTGGTTCAACCTGCTCGACACGCCGGGGCACGAGGATTTTTCGGAGGACACCTACCGAACCCTGACGGCAGTGGATGCCGCCGTCATGGTCATCGACGCCGCCAAGGGGATCGAGCCGCAGACGCTGAAGCTGTTCGAGGTTTGCCGGATGCGCGACCTGCCGATCCTGACCTTCGTGAACAAGATGGACCGCGAGGCGCGCGACACCTTCGAGATCATCGACGAGATTCAGGAAAAGCTGGCCATCGACGTGACCCCCGCCTCATGGCCTATCGGGATGGGGCGTGATTTTCTGGGCACCTATGACATCCTGCATGACCGGCTCGGCCTGATGGATCGCGCGGACCGCAATCGCAAGGCCGAAACGCTGGAGATGAACGGGCTGGACGATCCGGCGCTGGCCGCGCATGTGCCGGAGGATCAGCTTGCGGAGCTGCGCGAGAATGTGGAAATGGCGCGCGAGTTGATGCCTGCCTTCGACCGGCAGTCCTTCGGCGAGGGCCACATGACGCCGATCTGGTTCGGCTCCGCGATCAACTCGTTCGGGGTGGCGGAATTGCTGGCCGGTCTGGCCGAATACGCGCCCAAGCCCCAGCCGCGCGAGGCGCTGCTGAAGGACGACACCACGCGCGTGGTCGAGCCGCAGGAAAAGCCCGCCACCGGCTTCGTCTTCAAGGTACAGGCGAATATGGACCCGAAACACCGGGACCGTGTCGCCTTCCTGCGCCTGTGTTCAGGAAAATTCAGGCGGGGCATGAAGATGCACCATGTCCGCTCCGGCAAGCCCATGGCGATCTCGAACCCCGTCCTCTTCCTCGCCTCCGAGCGCGAGTTGGCCGAGGACGCCTGGGCCGGGGATATCATCGGCATCCCGAACCACGGGCAACTCCGCATCGGCGACGCCCTGACGGAAGGCGAGAGCCTGCGCTTCTCCGGCATCCCGTCCTTTGCGCCGGAATTGCTGCAAAACTGCCGCGCGGGCGACCCGATGAAGGCCAAGCATCTCGACAAGGCGCTGACGCAGTTTGCCGAGGAAGGGGCCGCGAAGCTGTTCAAGCCCGAAATCGGCGGCGCATGGATCGTCGGCGTCGTCGGCGCGCTGCAATTCGATGTTTTGTCGAGCCGCATCGAAACCGAATACGGCCTCCCCGTCCGCTTCGAGGCGACCCAGTACCGCGAGGCCCGCTGGATCGGCGGCGAGAAAAAGGCCGTGGAAGCCTTCACGACAAAGGAAAAAGGCCAATGCGCCCTCGACCATGACGGCGACCCGGTGTTTTTGATCCGCATCCCGTGGGACGTACAGCGAGTGGAGCGGGATTACCCGGACGTCACGCTGTCGCGGACGAAGGAGATGATGGTTTGATTGACATATGTAAGGCTTAGGCTTACATATGGCGCATGATCGTCAGCTTTCGTAACAAGGCACTCAAGCTGTTCTGGACCAAAGGCGATG
>CAKZUT010000046.1 GCA_937922185.1 uncultured Neomegalonema sp. | reverse complement strand
CAGCTCGACGGTATCGGCAATCGCCTCACGGGATGCCAGCGAGGAGCGCATCCCCTCATGGCCCATCGCGATGCCGTCGGTGACGGTGATGGTCGTGAATTCACGCGGCGTACCATGGGCCGCCTTCACGCCGATCTTGGCCGCCTGTGCCTGTCGGTTCAGGGCGATGTTGCAGGGCGCGGCCTCGTTCCAGCAGGTCGCGACCCCGACGAGGGGCTGGTGAATCTCCTCCTCCGTCATGCCCATCGCGTAGTAATAGCTGCGATGCGGCGCGCGGGCCGGGCCTTCGGTGACGTGACGGCTGGGGAGTTTCGACTTGTCGAACTTGGGCGTAGGCGCGTCCATCGCAGGAGCCTTTCGTGGGAGTGACGGTTTCACGCGCGACGTTAAGGCGTCATTCCTGACGGGGAAAGAGCTTTGAGCGCCCTCCCCGCTTTGCGGTCGCTCCCACCGACGGATAATCGCGTACAGGGGATCGAGAATGCGGTTTACATGCTCCGCCGGATCGCGACACTGGCCCGTGCAACGGGTTCAGCGAAGGAACCGGACGCGGGGTGGTATCGGCATCCGCCGCGCTGACAGAATGACAGGCCGTATGGGAGAGAACCGTCCATGAAACTGACCACACATCTTACCGCCCTCGCGCTCGGCGCGGCCATGACCCTCGGGGCCGCCGCCACGACCATGGCGCAGGATATCAAATTCTTCACCATCGGCACGGGCGGCACGGCCTATACCTATTATCCCGTCGGCGGCGTGATCGCGAACGCGATCTCCAACCCGCCCGGCTCTCGCCCCTGCGACAAGGGGGGAAGCTGCGGCGTGGACGGCCTCATCGCCTCCGCCGTTTCCTCGCGCGGTTCGGTAGACAATGTGAACGCGATCATGTCCGGCCTGCGTAATTCGGGCTTTGCCCAGTCGGATGTCGCCTACTGGGCCTATACCGGCACCGGCACGATGGAGGGCAAGAAGCCTGCGACAGACCTCCGCACCATCGCGGCGCTGTTCGAGGAACACATCCACCTCGTCGCGCTGGCCGACAGCAATATCGACTCGGTCGCCGACCTCAAGGGCAAGCGCGTCTCGCTCGATGAGCCGGGGTCGGGCACCTATGTCGATGCCAACCTCATCCTCGAAGCGGCGGGCCTGTCCACCGACGACGTGACCGCCGAAGCCCTCAAGGGCAACGCAGCGGCGGAAGCCCTCCGTAACGGCAAGATCGACGCTTTCTTCGTGGTCGCGGGCTACCCGACCGGCTCACTGGTCGAACTGGCCTCGGCGGCGGATATCAAGCTGGTGCCCATCGACGGCGATGCGGCCAAATCCCTGACCGACAAATACGGCTTCTTCGCCCAGAGCGACATTCCCGCAGGCACCTACGAGAATGTCGGGGCCGTCTCGACCGTCGCCGTGGGCGCGCAGTGGTTCACCTCTGCCACCGAGGACGAGGAACTGATCTACGGCATCACCAAGGCGCTGTGGAACAAGAACTCGCGCAAGCTGCTCGATAACGGCCATGCCAAGGGCAAGACGATCACCCCCGAGACCGCGCTCAACGGTATCGGTGTTCCCCTGCATGACGGGGCCGCGCGCTTCTACAAGGAGGCGGGTCTGATGACCGATGCCGGCAGCATGGGCGGAGCGATGATGTCGAAAGACGAGATCCGTTCCGAACTCGAAGCCCTGAACGCACGGGTTCAGAAGCTGCTGGATATGATGCAGTAACGCGGCGTCCTGCGATTGTCATTCCCGCGAAAGCGGGGATCTCCCTCCACCACAGGAAGATGCCCGCATATGCGGGCATGACACCTGAAATACCCCCGACAGGAGCCGCCCATGTCCGGGTCAGAAACGCTTTCGGACGATCACCTCGCGGAGATCGAGCGCAAATACGACCCCGACATGGCCTTCCGTGCCACAGGGCGAAAGGTCGGCGCGGTCATCTCCCTCGCGCTGGTGGCCATGTCGGTCTACCATTTCTATGCGTCCGGCTTCGGCCTGATCCGCGAACTTCTGCACCGGGGCATCCATCTGGCCTTTGTGCTGGGGCTGGTCTTCCTGCTGTTCTCATGGCGCAAGACGCTGACGACTGATGTGGCCCGGCCCGCGTGGTATCGCTTCGACGGGGTTTCCATTCCCGATATCGTCCTCGCGATCCTGGGGATCGCGGCGGCGCTCTATTTGCCGCTCCTGCCGCCCGAGAGCGTGGCGAACCGGGTCGGCAACCCCTCCGCCTCGGATGTCTTCATGGGCACCGTCCTGCTGGTTCTCGTGCTGGAGGCGGCGCGGCGATCCATCGGCCCGACCCTGCCGATCATTGCGATGCTGTTCATCGCCTTCGCCCTCTTCGGCCCGATCATGCCCGGTGCGCTCAAGCATGGGGGGTCAAGCTGGCTTGGCGTCGTCAATCACCTCTACATGACCAATCAGGGCATCTACGGCGTCGCCATAGGCGTCATGGCCCAATATGTCTTTCTCTTCATCCTGTTCGGTGTGCTGGCCACCCGGATCGGATTGGGGCAGTTGTTCATTGATCTCGCCATGGTCATCGCGGGGCGCTACGCGGGCGGCCCGGCCAAGGTCGCGATCTTCTCCTCGGCCTTCATGGGCACGATTTCCGGCTCGTCCATCGCCAATACCGTCACCACCGGCGCGCTGACCATTCCCGCCATGAAGCGCGTCGGCTACCCTCCCCATTTCGCCGGAGCCGTGGAAGCGACCTCCTCCACGGGCGGACAGATCACGCCGCCCATCCTCGGCGCCGCCGCCTTCATCATGGTGGAATATCTGGAGATACCGCTGCGCGACGTGCTGGCGGCGGCGCTGATCCCCGCCCTGCTCCATTATTTCGGCATCTTCATCATGGTGCATCTGGAGGCCCGCAAGCTCGGCCTGCGCGGCCTGACGGCGGAGGAGTTGCCCAGAGCGGGCATGGTGCTGCGCCAGCACTGGTTGTCGATCATCCCCCTGGGCATTCTCGTCTATCTTATCCTCAGCGGGCGCACCCCGGATTTCGCCGCCGTCTACGGCATCATCGCCTGTGTCGTGGTCGGCTTTCTGAATCCGGTGAACCGCCTGACCATACGCGACCTGGGGGAGACGCTGGCGCTCGGCGCGAAATCCACACTGGCGGTCGGCGCGGCGGCGGCCTGCGTCGGCATCGTGGTGGGCGTCGTGACTCTGACCGGCGTGGGCTTTCGCCTCGGCTACGTCGTGGTGCAGACCGCGACGGATATCGGCGGGATCGTGGGCGGGATGTGGCCATTCAGCTTCTTCGAGGTTGAGCAATGGGCGCTGTTCTTCTCGCTGGTGCTGATCGCCATTGCCTGCATCATCATGGGCGCAGGCATCCCGACGACGGCGACCTATATCATCCTCGTCGCTGTGGCCGCACCGGCGCTGGCACAATTGCAGGTCGAACCCCTCGTCTCGCATTTCTTCGTGTTCTATTACGGGGTGCTGGCCGATATCACACCGCCCGTGGCACTCGCCGCCTATGCCGCCGCCGGGATCGCAGGATCGAACCCGTTCAGGACCGGAAACACGGCCTTCCGCCTCGGCATCGCCAAAGCCCTCGTGCCCTTCGTCTTCGTCTATTCACCCGCTCTCCTGCTGGTGGCCGACGGCTTCACCTGGGGGGCCTTCACCGTGACACTGGCCGGTGCCATGCTCGGCATTGCCGCCATCGGCGCGGCCTTCTCCGGCTTCATGCTCGCCCCGATGCGCGCGCTGGAGCGCTGGTATGTGGGCCTCGTCTCGCTGCTGTTCATCGCGCCGGGGTTGGCAACCATGGCCATCGGAGCCGTCGCGATGGTGCCG
>CAKZUT010000045.1 GCA_937922185.1 uncultured Neomegalonema sp. | reverse complement strand
AACAGCATCGCCGGGAAATAGAACAGCATGTAGAGAATGGCATCCACCGTCGCCTGCGCCTTCGGCGACCAGTTGCGGAACAGGAAGTCGGCGCGAATATGCACACCGCGCATCAGGGCGTAGCCCGCCGCCCCCATGAAGAGCACACCGCCCGTCATGCGGCTGATATCATAGACCCAGATCGTCGGTCCGAGGCCCCAGTCGCGGGCCTGCTGGTCCATGCCCTGCGCCGAGAGCATCCCGAAGGCCGTTCGCGAAAAAACCTCGAACACGATCGCGAAGATCAGCGGCACGAGCAGCAGGCACAGGATTCGGCCTGCCCAGAGATTGATGACATCGATGGTCGCGACGATAGGGCGCTGCCAGGAGGTCATATCCTCGGGCGTCTGGCCCGGCTCCTCGGCGCGGCGTTCAGCGATCAGCTCGTCCGTAATGTCGAGTTCGCCGATTCCTGGCTCGTTGGCCATCGGTCATTCCCCCTGAGCAATATTGTTGTTGCTTCCCCCGGCCCCCGGTCATCTCCGCAACAGCGGCAATCGGTTCGGGCGAAGGAAGAATCCCCGCTTTTACGGGAATGACAGGACCGCAATGCGCGCGGTCCTGTCAGAGAGTCGAATGCCCCCCATGCGGGGGACAAGAGGCATTATTCCGCCCGTATTACTTCTTCGCGATGCTGTCGGCGAAGGCTTTGCCGAGCGCGGCATTCGACGCCTGTGCACCGGCCCAGAAAGGAACGGCAACAGCGGCGAAGTCTTTCTGGCTCTGCCAGACTTCAGCGAAGAAGGCGTTCTCCGCCGAGTTCTTTTCGAGCGCGGCATTCGCTGCGTTCATGTAGGCAGGGAAGTAATCGGCAGGGGTGTCATGCAGGATGACGCCGTGGTTCTCGGTCAGATCCTTCAGCGCCTTGCCGTTCTCGTAGATGCGGTAGGAGATCGCCTTGGAGAGCGAGGCATTCGCCGCGACTTCGAGAGCTTTCTTCTCCAGATCGGTCAGGCCGTCATACACATCGCCATTGATGTACATATCGGCGTTCACGACAACCTGGTGCAGACCCTGAAGGTAGTAGTGTTTCAGGACTTTCTGGAAGCCGAAGACCGAGTCAGGCTTCGGGCAGCACCATTCAGCCGCGTCGATCAGACCGCTTTCCAGCGCAGGAAGGATGTCACCGCCGCCCATGGCAACAGATGCGACACCGATATCCTTGTAGGTCTGGCCGGGGATGCCGGGAGGCGTACGGAACTTGTATTTGCGGAAGTCATCCATCGAAGCGATCGGCTCTTTGAACCAGCCGAGAGCTTCGGGGCCGACGGGCTGGAGCATGAAGCCCTTCACGTTGACGCCCATTTCGTCCCAGAGCTGGTCATACAGCTCTTTGCCGCCGCCATACTGGAACCATGAAAGGAAGGCGATGTTGTCGATGCCGACACCGGCACCGGCGACAGGCGAACCGAACAGCATGGCCGCAGGGTGCTTGCCGGACCAGTAATGGGTCCATGCGAAGCCGCCTTCGATCAGGCCCTTATCGACCGCGTCGAGGGTTTCTTTCACACCGACGACCGCGCCTGCGGGCAGGATCTCGATCTTCAGGCTACCGTCGGTCAGATCGCTGACATCCTTGGCGAATTCGCCGAGCATGAATACTTCGTCAGCCTTCGAGGGGATCACCGACTGGACCCGGATGACGGTTTCGGCGAATGCCGCGCCCGCCGTGAATGCTGCGAGGCTGATGCCGAGTGCAGCGGTTTTGAGGATTCCCATTATCTTCTCCCTGGGGTTGTTGTTGGTTCGTTATGCCGACCACGTTGCCAGACCGTACGACTCCCACCGGGGCGTCGCGTCGATATGCCTGCGTAACATGGGCCGGTATTCTTATACAAGACTACTGATACATGAATGCGCCTTCCCGCAAAATCGCCTGTTCCGGCGAGTGCCGGAGAGACAACGGAGCGAGCCATATTCACGCATCGGAAGCCGCGCGCCCGCGCGCAAGCCTCCGCCCTGGCATGATAGTCAGAAACCCTGCGGGGCTGGCAAGGGCCATGAGCCTGTCGATTCCGCTTTTCCGCAGGAAGCGCCATTCAGTGCCCGCCCCCCTTGCCGGTAGGCACACACTGGGCCTCCGAGAGGAAACCGAACATAGTGCCTATTCCGGTTTCGCAGCCCATGATGCCGCGATACAGCATCTCGAACGCCACATAGAGCAATACGGCGAGGCCAAGCCACGAAATGGCCGGATATTTCGCCAGCAGGTTCATAATCAGCGTTGCCGCGAAGGCCATGAGGACAATGGCGAGTCCGAGACCGAAGACAAGCTTCGTCGTATCCCCGTCCGCAATGGCGGCCACAGCCAGCACATTGTCGAGCGACATCGAGACGTCGGCGATGGTGATCGCGATCAGCGCCTGTTTCAGGGTTCGCTTGGGCGCCCCCTGATATCCCTGCTCACTGTCATCGGCCTGGTGCAGGGCCTCTTCGGCCCTGGCATCGGTATGGGCGCGGATATCCTTGTAGAGATGCCAGCAGACCCAGATCAGCAGCACCCCCCCGACAAAGAGAAGACCCGGCACACCGAGCAGCTTGGTCGCGATGATGGCGAAAACGATTCGCAGGACAGCGGCGACCACCATCCCGTAGAGAATGGCTTTCTTGCGAAGTTCAGGCGCAAGTCCGGCTGCGGCCATGCCGATGATCAGGGCATTGTCACCGGACAGTACAAGGTCGGCAACGATGATCTTACCGAAATCTGCAACCGTATCCCACATCTTATGCAGCTCCCGCCAATTGCCGTGCGTCTTCACGCACCATGTCTGATAGTTTCTCGCCGATCATTATGGCGGGGGCGTTCGTATTGCCAGAGACGATCTGCGGCATGATCGAACAATCAGCTACACGCAGGCCCGTCACCCCGCGCACCCGCAGGCGCTCGTCCACCACGGCGCGGTCATCCTGTCCCATGCGACAGGTGCCGGTGGGATGGTAGATGGAGGATGCCGTATTCCGCACCCACTGCAACAGCTCCTCATCGGTGTTGTTCGTCGGTCCGGGCCGCAGTTCCTCGGTGATCGCGCCCTTCAGCGGCTCGTATTCCGAGATCGCACGCGCGATCCTGACCCCCGCCACAGCCGTAGCGCAATCGAGGGGCGTGGCCAGATAGTTCGGGTGGATCTTCGGTGCGCCGAGAATGTTTTCCGGGTCGAGATGCAGATGCCCGGCGCTTTCGGGGCGCAACTGGCACACAGATGCCGTGAAGGCCGAGAAGGGATGCACCCCCTCACTGGTGCTGTCGGCGCTCCATGGCTGGATATGGAACTGGATATCGGGGGTTGCGAGTTCGGGCCGCGTCTTCATGAAGCCGACCGCCAGACTGGCCGCCATCGTCATCGGGCCGGATCGCCGGAGGGCATATTCAGCGGCGATCTTCATCTTGCCGATGATGCTCCGCACCTCGTTATTCATGGTCGGGCGCGTACATTTGTAGATCAGGCGCGCTTGCAGATGATCCTGAAGATTCGTACCGACCGCCGGAGCCTCATGCACGATATCAATGCCGACATCGGACAGGTGCTCACCGGGGCCGATCCCCGACAGCATGAGGATTTGCGGAGAGCCGAGCGCACCGGCACACAGAATGACTTCCGAGCGGGCGTGGATGATCTCGGTCTTGCCGCCGCGCAGAATCTCCACTCCCGTGGCGCGCTTATCCGAATCGAAAACAATGCGCTTCACATGCGCCTTCGTGATGACATCGAGATTTCTGCGACTGCGGTTCGGCTTGAGATAGGCCGTCGCCGAGGAACAGCGGAAACCCTTGTCGGTGGTCAACTGGAAATAGCCGACCCCTTCCTGGGTCGCACCGTTGTAATCCTCGTTATAGGCGTATCCGGCATTCCGGGCGGCCTCGACCCACTCATCGCAGATACGGCGTCTGAGACGCATATTGGATACGGCAAGCGGGCCATCCGCCCCGTGATATTCGTCTTCCCCGCGTTCCTGTCGCTCCGCCCGACGGAAACAGGGCAGCACGTCATCCCAGCCCCAGCCGACATTACCCGCCTGCCGCCATCCGTCATAATCCTCGGGTTGTCCGCGCACATAGAGCAGCCCGTTCAGCGAACTGGACCCCCCCAGCACCTTGCCACGGGGCCATGGCAGACGGCGACCGTTCAGGCCGGGGTCCGGCTCGGTCATGTACATCCAGTCCACGGATGGATTATTCATCGTCTTGAAATAGCCGACAGGAATATGAATCCACGGATTGGAATCACGCCCCCCGGCTTCGAGCAGACCGACCGTAGCATCTCCCGCTTCAGACAACCGGGCCGCGACCGCACATCCCGCCGATCCCGCTCCGATCACGATATAGTCGAATTCCACCGCGAACCCCTCTGATTTCAAAAATTAAGACCATACTTCTCAAAATTTTCAAAGCGATTTCGTCGGTGAACGGCGATATGCTGGCACCATGACTGATACCCTCGACCGCATTCCGACGAATATGAGGATGATCCTCATCCTCGAAACCCTTGCAAACGCTGCAAGGCCACTCTCCGTTGCTGAAATCGGCGAAGCGATCGACCTGCCCAAGCCGACGCTGCACCGCCTCTGCACCACGCTGGAGGAGGAGGGATTTCTGATCCGTGATTCGGCGGGGGGCAGGATGCGCCCGGCGCGCCGGACCCGCCTCTTCGCCTCCGGCCTGCTGATGGCCTCACAGCTTCACATATCGCGACGCATGGTGCTGTCGGCTCTGGCAGGGGAAATCCGGGAGACCTGCAATTTTTCCGTCCCCGGCGAGAGTGGCATGACCTATCTCGACCGCGTGGATACGCCCTGGCCGCTCCGCTATCAGTTGCCCATCGGGGCGGAGGTGCCATTCCACTGCACGGCGGGGGGCAAACTGTTTCTGTCCAGCCACGACACCACCGGGCGCGAACGGCTGTTGCGGTCGATGTCCCTGACCGTGGAAGGGCCGAACTCGATCACCGATACGGACGCCCTGCGCCATGAACTCGATGCCATTACCGAGGCCGGGTATTCCTGGGACAACGAGGAATTCATGGCCGGGATGGTGGCCATCGCGACCCCGATCCACGATCCCGACGGGCGCTTCGTGGCGGCGCTGGCTTTCCACGCCCCTATACAGCGGATGCGCTTCGAGGAGGCGAAGGCCTGGGTGCCCCGCCTCACCGCCGCCGCCGCCGATCTCGAACAGCTCATGTTCGGAGACGATACGGCGATATAGGCAAAACGCCACCCCATAGCCGCGCCATGGTGTGAGGCGGGACTTCCTGCGTCATCCCACGACAGCGGGTTCAGGCTTCGCACCGTTCGTCGCCGCAACAGCGAGGAAGGGAAAGACGGGGATAACGGTCGCAAGTCGCCGGAGCGGCCATATTCCCTGAGCAATACACCCGTAAGATCAGGCGGCGGACGCCATCTCGTCACGGATAACCTGCCGGAACGTATCTATGGGAGCAAGCCCGCTCTCGGTTTCCACATGCCAGAATGTCCAGCCATTGCAGGCTTCCGCGCCCTGAACCAGCGCGCCGATGCGGTGGATCGATCCTTCATCCCTGCCCGCTTCCAGCGTACCATCGGCACGGACCATCGCGCTGTGGCGGCGTTTGGGGCAGAACAGCGTCGTCCCCGGCTCGACCATGCGCCGCTCGACCAGAGTGCCGAAGGGAACACGGGGGGCGGAACGACGCGGCTGCGTGATCGCACGGGCGCGCGGCTCGTAGGGGGCGATGGATTCCAGGCGTTCGCGGGCGACGGCGGCGTAGCTTTCCTCGCGCTCGATCCCGATGTAGCGGCGACCGAGGCGCTTGGCGACGGCCCCCGTGCTGCCCACGCCGAAGAACGGGTCGAGGACCACGTCGCCGGGCTTGGTGGTGGCCAGCAACAGGCGGTGCAGCAGGGCTTCGGGTTTCTGGGTCGGGTGAGCCTTGCGCCCGTTCTCGTCCTTGATCCGCTCATGACCCGTGCAGATGGGCAGAACCCAGTCCGAGCGCATCTGAAGGTCTTCGTTCAAAGCCTTCATCGCCTCGTAATTGAAGGTATAGCGCGCATCGGGAGACTTGGCGCACCAGATCAGCGTTTCATGAGCATTGGTAAAGCGTTTGCCCCGAAAATTCGGCATGGGGTTCGTCTTGCGCCAGACGATATCGTTCAGAATCCAGTAATCGAGATCCTGAAGCAGCGCACCGACCCGGAAGATATTGTGATAGCTGCCGATAACCCAGAGCGCGCCGTCATCCTTCAGGATACGCCGGGCCGCCCTGAGCCACGCATCGGTGAACCGGTCATAGGCCGCGAAGCCGCCGAACTGATCCCATTTCTCGGTCACGCCATCAACGACGCTCTCGTTCGGGCGCTTCAATTCACCGTTCAGTTGCAGATTGTAGGGCGGGTCGGCGAAAATGAGATCAACCGACTTCTCCGGCAGACGGTTCATCGCGGCGATACAGTCATCGACCAGCACGGTATCGAGAGGCAGGGATACGCTTTGCTTGGCGGCTGATTTGGTTTTCGCTTTAACGGCCATGACTTATCCCATTCGGCTGATCTTCATTGTGAAGATGAACGGAACGGATTCGCCGGTCAATAAAAAAATGATGATTTTCAGCAATCTATGGCGCTTCCTTAATGTGTAAACTCCTGAATGGGCCTGAAACAGCGGCGATGTTCACAGGTTATCCCCAGCTTTGTCAGCGCGTCGGCATGGGCGCGGGTGCCGTATCCCGCATTGGTTTCCCACGCATATCCGGGATATCGGGCGGCAAGGGCGGTCATCACCTCATCGCGATGGACCTTGGCGATGATGGAGGCGGCGGCGATGCTGAGGGACTTGCCGTCCCCCCTGATGACCGCCTGCGCGGGGCACGGCATTCCCTTCGGGACACGTTTGCCGTCGATAAGGGCCAGATCGGGCCTCACCGGCAGGGCGGCAATGGCGCGGGCCATGGCGAGATCATTGGCGGCGGTCAGGCCGATGCGGTCGAGTTCGACGGCCTCCACCACGCCGATCCCGCAGGCCGCCACCTCATGCAGGGTCGCGGCAAGAGCCTCGCGGCGCTTCGCCGTCAACGCCTTGGAATCGCGGATACCGTCGGGGATCATCGCACGATCAAGAATAACCGCAGCGGCAACCAGCGGCCCTGCCCAGGGACCGCGCCCCACCTCGTCAACACCGCAGACGATACCGGAACAGGCATCCTCGAACGAAAGATCGGGCATCGCAGCCATGGCGGCGGATGCCGGCCCTTTTCCCGCTGCCGTCACAGCAGAGCCTGTGTATCGGCACAGACGGAAACCGCCTGACCCGAAATCGTGCGGCCCCGCTCACTGGCCAGAAACACGATCTGGTCCGCGATCTGTCGCTGGGTGACATAGGAGCGCAGCCCTGTAAGCGACAGCGCGTCGGCCTCGGCTTCGTCGAATGCCCTGCCCTGCCGCTGCGCCTTGGCTTCGAGCACCCGGCGGATACGGTCTCCGGCGACAAGGCCGGGCAGGATCGCATTGGCGCGGATGCCTTCCGGCCCCAGCTCCACCGAGAGCGATTTGGTGAAGCCGATCACCCCCCATTTCGCTGCCGCATAGGGCGTCCGCATCGCAAATCCGAGTCGGCCCGCCGCCGAGGAAAGGTTCGTGATGGAGGCGTTCGTGCTCCGGCGCAGATACGGCAGGGCCGCCTGCACCCCGATGAACTGGGCGGTGAGGCAGATATCGACACATTCGTCCCAGTCGGTCGGGTCGATATCCTCGACTTTCGCGGTCGGCCCCGCCGTTCCCGCATTATTGACGAGGCAGTCGATCCCGCCCATCGCCTCCGCCGCGCCGATGATGAAGTCGCGCAGGGCTGGCCGGTCGCTCACATCGCAGATTTCGGCGCGGATGCCGTCATCATCCATGGCCGATACCGCCTCCGCATCGATATCGCAGACGGCGACCGCCGCTCCCTCTTCCCGAAAGGCCCGCGCGATCTCGCGCCCGATACCCGCCGCGCCCGCCGTGATGACGACCCGCGCGCCGTTCAATCCCATATCCATGCGAATTCTCCCGATGTTCAGGGCGGGATTATTCGCGCGGGACAGCCTCGCTGTCGAGAGGGGCAAAAGCGTTTTCGAGACAGGCCTGCCTCACGAAGCGTGCCGTACAGGGCGGGGCCGTATCGGAATAGGCCGAGCATCGCTTTGACGTGCAGACCATCCGCCGCTTGCAGACCTTTTCCAGACAGGCCGCATCGGCACAGGCGGCACGCTCTCCGTCCGTACAGCCCGTATACGTGACCATGCAGACATTGCAGCCCTGCTGGATACGGGTGCAGCCCTGCTCGACCATCTCGTTGAAGGCCGTTCTGGAATAGCGGGCATAGAAGACGCGGGTGCCATCGGCATCGACCGCCCGTGACAGCAGGGTGGAGGCCGGACACTGGCGCTCGATCACCACCCCTTCGGGCAGGGCCGGATCGGCATTGCGATCAGGCTTGGCTCTGGGGACCGCCTTCTCCATCGCGACGTGCAGCACGGGCCACGGGTTCAGCTCGACGCTGCGCCCCGGACTTGCCACCAGCGCGAGAAAAACGCATAGGGCGGCAAAGGTCGCGCCGAACACCGCGAAATGCGAAGCGAGGCGTCTCATGTTGCCCATCGAGGAAAGCCGCACCGATGATGACATTCTATCCCGCCATTGATCTGAAAGACGGGGCCTGCGTGCGTTTGCTGCGCGGGCGCATGGAGGATGCGACCGTCTACAACGATGATCCCGTCGCACAGGCGCAGGCATTCGAAAAGGCGGGGGCCGGTTGGCTGCATCTGGTCGATCTCAACGGGGCGTTCAGTGGAGCGCCGGTCAATGACGGTATCGTGAGCCGCATCGTAGAGGGAATTTCCGTACCCGTCCAACTCGGGGGCGGCGTGCGCGATGCAAAGACCGTGGACCTGTGGCTGGAACGCGGCATCGCACGGGTCGTTCTCGGCACTGTGGCAGCCAGAAATCCAGCATTCGTGCGGGAGTCAGCCGCGCGGCATCCCGGTCGCATCGCGGTGGGCATCGACGCGCGCGGCGGCAGGGTCGCGGTCGAGGGCTGGGCCGAAACGACCGAACTGACCGCGCTGGAGCTTGCGAAACGATTCGAGGACGCGGGCGTGGCCGCGATCATCTTCACGGATATCGATCAGGACGGGGCGATGGAAGGCCCGAACGTGGCCGCGACGGCGGCGCTGGCGGAGGCCATATCGACCCCCGTGATCGCATCCGGGGGCGTCTCGTCCCTCGCTGACCTGCGCGCCCTGCGCGATTGCGGGGTCACGCTGGAAGGCGCGATCTCAGGCCGGGCCATCTATGACGGCACTATCGACGTGGCCGAAGCCGTGAACGTCCTCGCCGGAGCAAGCTGACCCCTCGCCACCTTCCGCGCACACCGACCCTCTCCCCTTACGGGGAGATCAGCGGCACACCATCCGCCACCACCCAGTCGGGCGGCGGCTCCTCCAGAACCGCCCGCGCCAGATCGTTCAGGCTGAACAGCATCCGGTCCACCTCGCGCGTTCCGCGTTTCCGGTGACCCGGCGGCCTGCCGGGCCGCATCGGCCTGACCTTCAGAGTCTTCGCCGCCCTCCGGCGCGCCACGAGCCTGAGCAACCTCTGCGCCTGTGCGGGCAGATCATCCAGCGCCCCCCGCATCGCCGCGATCCGGCGGC
>CAKZUT010000044.1 GCA_937922185.1 uncultured Neomegalonema sp. | reverse complement strand
GTACAAGATGACATGGTTCGAGCACTCCGCGCGTGTGCCGCTCGTCATGGCGGGGCCGGGGATCACGAAGGGTACGGCGGATGCGCCCTGTTCGCTGGTTGATATCCTGCCGACCTTTCTGGATATCGCCGCACAGGGCGGTGAGACCCCCGCGCCGGGTATGCCGCTGGACGGGCGCTCTCTGTTGCCCGAGGCGCGGGGCGAGGCGGCACCGGAGGGGGCGGAGGCCATCGGTGAATACTGTGCGGAAATGGCCCCCGCGTATCCGGTGATGATGATCCGGCGCGGGCGCTGGAAATACATCCATTGCGACGCGGACCCTGCCCAGTTGTTCGATGTCGAGGCCGACCCGATGGAATTGCGGAACCTCGCGGATGATCCGGCTCATGCGGGCACGGCGCGCGCCTTCGCGGCGGAGGCGGCTGAACGATGGGATTCGACGGCGATCAGCGAGAACGTCATCGCCACGCAGAGACAGCGCCGCGCTGTACATGCCGCCATGGAGGCGGGCCTGTGGACCTCATGGGACTATCAGCCCCCCCGCGACGCCAGCACTGAATATGTCCGCAATACCGTATCCTGGGACGATGTGTTGCACCGGATGCAGTACCCGCCTCCCGGCCAGTCCTGAGTCTGGACGCCGTCGGTACGGTGGCGCTAGGGTGAGAACGCTCCGCCCTGTCCGGCGAAACACCTGCATCGCGCTGCTTGTCGCCTTTCGCCCCGAAATGACGAGTTCAGGAAGGATTACGAGAAACCATGCCCAAATCCGTCATCATCACCTGTGCCCCCACGGGGGGGATTCATACCCCCACCATGTCGCCGCACCTGCCGATTACACCCGATCAGATCGCGACCGCCTCCATCGAGGCGGCGGAGGCCGGGGCGTCGATCATCCATCTTCACGCCCGCGATCCGCAGACCGGCAAGCCCGATCCTCGCCCTGAAACCTTCATGCAGTTCCTGCCGCGCATCAAGCAAAGTACCGATGCGGTGGTGAATGTCTCCACCGGCGCGGGCCTCGGCATGACGATGGACGAACGGCTCGCGGCGGCGACCGGAGCCTCGCCCGAAATGGCCTCGCTCAACATGGGCAGTATGAATTTCGGTATCTTCCCGCTGCTGGAGAAGTATTCCGAATGGCAGCATGACTGGGAGCCGGAATTCCTCGGGATGACCCGCGATTTCATCTTTCCGAACACCTTCGCGACTATTGAGTATGCCCTGAAGAACCTCGGCGAGAAGCACGGCACGAAATTCGAGTTCGAGTGCTATGATCTCGGCCACCTCTACAATCTGAAATGGTTCGTGGACAAAGGACTGGTGAAACCGCCGTTCTTCATCCAGATGGTTTTCGGCATCCTTGGCGGCATGGGGGCGGAACTGGATCACCTCGTCCATCTTCATCGCACCGCCGACCGCCTGTTCGGCGCGGAAAATTATGAATGGTCGGTGCTGGCGGCGGGCAAGGCGCAGATGCCGTTTGCCACCCAGAGCGCCATGCTGGGGGGCAACCTGCGCGTCGGGCTGGAGGATAGCCTCTATATCGGCAAGGGGGAACTTGCGACCTCCAACGCGCAACAGGTGACGCGCATCCGGCAGATCGTGGAAAATCTCGGTCTGACGGTCGCGACCCCGGCGCAGGCCCGTGAACGGCTGGCGCTCAAGGGCGGGGATGCGGTGGGGTTCTGATCCGTTTCGGCGGATATGGCCGGGCCGCGCGGGTTTTTCTTGCCAAGCCCGCGCCCGTGTGTAGCGTCCGCTGCGATGGATACGATTGCCGATATCGCCGCGCGCAGGCGCACGCTCAAGCTGTTGCCCGATCCTGCCAGCCCCTTGCGGGGAGACGGGCTGGATCGTGAAACCGTCGATGCCCTGATCGCGGCTACCGGGTGGGCACCCTTCCACCGGGCCTGCCCCGCCGGACGGGACGGCACTGCCGCACCGGAACCATGGCGCGTTCATGCTCTCGACAAGCCAGCCTGTCTGGCGCTCATGCCCCGGCTCGATGCCTTTGCCAGGCCGCCCGCCAAGATCAGCAATATGCTGGCCGCCGCCGATGCGATGCTGCTGATCACATGGCTGCCGGAGGAGGGCAGTGAAGACTGGGCCGCGAGTGATATCAACATGGAGCATATCGCCGCCGCCGGAGCCGCGATCCAGACACTGTTGCTCGCCGCGACCGAACAGGGGATCGGCTCCTACTGGTCCAGCGGCGGTTGCCTCGCCAGCCGCGAAGTGCTGCGCTATCTGGGCGCGGAGGAGGGCGAGGTTCTGCTCGGGGCCGTCTTTCTCTGGCCCGCCGATATTCCCGGTGATGTGGAGGCCGCTCCCGGCAAGCTGCGCGCCCGACGCACACCTGCCGCCAAGTGGGCGCGATGGGTGGATATGCATGACAGGGATGCGCCCTCCCGATGATCCGCATCGCCCCCGAAACGGCGGCGGATGGATGGGAGATCGAATACCTGCTCGATACTGCCTTTGCGCCGGGGCGCAGCGCCCTTTCCTCCTATCGCCTGCGCGAAGGGGTCGATCCGGTCGCGTCCCTGTGCCTGACGGCGCGCGACGACGATGCGATGAATTCACTGGCCGGATGTATCCGCTTCTGGCCGATCCGGGCAGGCAGACGACAGGCCCTGCTGCTCGGCCCCGTGGCGACCCACCCGACACGACAGGGCGAGGGGATCGGCGCACGGCTGATCCTCGCAAGCCTTGATCGGGCGACAGCGGAAGGCTGGTCCGCCTGTGTTCTGGTCGGTGATGAGCCGTATTATCGCCGCTTCGGTTTCGCCCGTTCCAAAACCCTGCGCTTTCCGCCCCCGACCAACCCGAACCGGGTATTGGCGAAGGCATTGCAACCCGGCGGATTGGATGGCATCGAAGGCGATGTGACTCGCTGGTCGGAATCGTGAAACGATACCCGTACCGGCGCGGTCCCATCCCGGCGCGGGCGTAGTCCAACGGTAGAGACAGAGGACTTAAAATCCTTCCAGTGTGGGTTCGAATCCCACCGCCCGCACCATGGTTTCAGGGGGCTTTCGTGCTGGAGCGGACCCCTCTGGCCTCTCGCTTCGACGGCGCGGGCCTCAGAACCCCTGTCCCTCCGCATCGCGCATCCATGTGTCCAGTGCTGTTGCGTCGTCCGTACTCATCCGCAGTCCCAGCTTTGATCGGCGCCAGAGCACGTCATCGGCGGTGAGTGCCCATTCTTTTTCCATAAGCCATCGCACTTCGCGTTCGGTCAGGGTTGCCCCGAAATCGCGCCCCATATCGGAGGGCTGCGCTGCCCCGTCCAGCATTATGGCCGCATCGGTCCCGTAGGCGCGTACCAGTCGCAGCGCCCAGGCTTCTGTCAGGAACGGATGTGCCGCGCGCAGTGTCGCGACAAATGCCGGTGTGCCGTCCACGGGCATGTCTCCCCCCGGAAGGGCCACACGGCGCGTCCAGGGCGCACCCCCCTTCGGGAAGAACGGGGACAGCTTTTTGAGGGCCGATTCCGCCAGCTTGCGATAGGTCGTGATCTTCCCGCCGAAGATATTGAGCAGCGGTGCGCCGTCTTCTCCCGTATCGAGGGTCAGCACATAGTCGCGGGTTGCTTCGGTCGCCGAGGATGCGCCGTCATCGTAGAGCGGGCGAACGCCCGAATAGGTCCAGACGATATCCTCGGTCCCGATGGGTTTCGCGAAATATTCCGAAGCGGCCCGGCACAGATATTCCGTCTCCTCGGGGGTGCAATAGGCCGCGCCGGGATCGCCGTCATGTTCGGCATCCGTGGTGCCGATCAGCGTGTAATCCGTCTCGTAAGGGATCGCGAAGATGATCCGCCCGTCCGATTGCTGGAAGATATAGGGCTGATCATGGTCGAAGAGGCGGCGCGTCACGATATGACTGCCGCGCACCAGCCTCACCCCGTCGGAGGAATTGCGCCGCAGCCTGCCGCGCAGGATATCCTCGACCCACGGTCCCCCCGCATTCACCACGGCCCGTGCGAGGATGGTGCGCGGGGCTTCCGTGCGGGTATCGCGCAGGGACAGGGACCACAGATCGCCCTGCCGCTCGCCGCTTTCGCATCGGGTGCGGGTCAGGATTTCAGCACCATGGATCGCGGCATCCCGTGCATTGAGGGCGACGAGACGCGAATCCTCCACCCAGCAATCCGAATATTCGAATGCCTTCGTAAAGCTGTCCCTGAGCGCCTTGCCGACGGGATGATCGCGCAGGCGCAGGGTCTTCGTGGGGGGCAGAATTTTGCGGCCCCCGATATAATCATACATCAGCAGACCAAGGCGCAGCAGCCACGCAGGGCGCAATCCCGAATGATGCGGCAGCACGAAGCGCATGGGCCACGAGATATGCGGCATGGCAACCAGCAGGTTTTCCCGCTCGATCAGGGCTTCGCGAACCAGTCGGAACTCGTAATATTCCAGATATCGCAATCCGCCGTGGAACAGCTTGGTGGAGGCCGAGGAGGTGGCCTGTGCGAGATCATCCTGCTCGCATAACAGCACCTTCAGGCCCCGTCCCGCCGCATCGCGGGCGATGCCACAGCCGTTGATCCCTCCACCGATCACGGCAAGGTCGTATATCTCATCAGCGGGCATGGGCGACCTCGGCTCGTTCGGGTTCAGTGACGACGATCCGCGTATCGGCCAGGGCGCAGGCATCGCGGAAGGATTCGGGTGGCTCCAGATCGGTGACGACCGTATCAATGCGCCCCATATCACAGATGCGGACCGGGGCGCGGCGCTCGAATTTCTGCCGGTCCGCGACCAGCACGGTATGGCGCGCATTATCGAGGATAGCCCGCGCAACCGAAACTTCCCGCAAATCGAAATCCATGACCCCCCCTTCCGCGTCCAGCGCGGATGCACCGATCACCGCATAATCGACGCGAAAGCCCCGCATGAACTCCACCGCCGCCTCACCGATCACGGCCCCGTCCGACTGACGCACCTCGCCCCCCGCAAGGATCAGGCTCTTGACCGGTGAACCGGACAGGATGTTCACGACGTTGAGGTTATTGGTGACGATCATCAGGCCGGAACGCTCGTACAGCGCGCTCGCCACCTGCTCGACTGTCGTGCCGATATTCATCATGACCGAACAGTGATCCGGCAGCAGGGCGGCGGCGCATTCGCCGATCCGGCGCTTTTCGACCGAGGCGAGGGCGCGCCGTTCATCATAGCCGACATTGGCAAGACTTCCGGGCAGGCCGTGCGCGAGGATCGCTCCCCCGTGAACGCGCGTCAGCAATCCGCGCAGGCATAACTCGTTCAGGTCGCGGCGGATGGTCTGGGTGGTCAGATCGAATTCCCGCGCCAGCGAATCCACATCGACACGCCCGTCACGACGGGCAACAGCGAGAATTCGCGATTGGCGTTCAGTCAAATTCATAGGCTCGTGTCATCGCCCGAAAGAGTTAACATGATCATACAGGTGTTCAGGTGAACATCAATCGAAAATATTAATTTTCACTTGACCCTATACGGCGATCCGGGCTTGGGTTGTGACAACCCTGAAAACGGGGATTCTCAAGGGAGGACTCTATGCGTAATGTGATGATGGGCGCGTCCACCGCGCTGGCGATGATACTGATGACCCCGTCGGCTTTCGCCGATATGGCCGCCGCCGAGAAATGGATTACCGATGAATTCCAGCCCTCCGCCCTGTCGATGGACGAGCAGAAGGCCGAGATGGAGTGGTTCATCAAGGCCGCCGAACCCTTCAGGGGCATGGAAATCAACGTCCTCTCCGAGACGATCCCGACCCATACCTATGAGTCCGAAACGCTGACGAAGGCGTTCGAGGACATCACGGGCATCAAGGTCAACCACCAGTTGCTCGGCGAGGGCGAGGTGGTGCAGGCCGTCCAGACGCAGATGCAGACGGGCCGGAACCTCTACGATGCCTATATCAACGACTCCGACCTGATCGGCACCCATTCGCGCCTGCAACTCGCCGTCAACCTGACCGATTTCATGGCGGGCGAGGGCAAAGATGTCACCAATCCCGATCTCGATATCGACGACTTCATGGGCAAGTCCTTCACCACCGGCCCCGACGGCGACCTTTATCAGCTTCCCGACCAGCAATTCGCCAACCTCTACTGGTTCCGCAAGGACTGGTTTGACCGCGAAGACCTGCAAAAGCAGTTCAAGGAAAAATACGGCTATGATCTGGGCGTTCCCGTCAACTGGTCAGCCTATGAGGATATCGCCGAATTCTTCTCCGAGGACGTGAAGGAAATCGACGGCACCCGCATCTACGGCCACATGGATTACGGCAAGCGCGCCCCCGATCTGGGCTGGCGCATGACCGATGCATGGCTCTCCATGGCCGGTGCCGGATCGAAGGGCCGTCCCAACGGCGTTCCCGTCGATGAATGGGGCATCCGCATGGAGGAGGGCACCTGCAACCCCGTCGGCGCATCCGTCTCGCGCGGGGGTGCGGCGAACGGCCCGGCGGCGGTCTACGCGATCCGCAAATGGGATGAATGGCTCCGCAAATACGCCCCTCCCGGTGCGGCCTCCTACGATTTCTACCAGTCGCTTCCGGCCCTGTCGCAAGGCAATGTCGCGCAGCAGATTTTCTGGTACACGGCCTTCACTGCCTCGATGGTCGCCTCGAAGGAAGATGGCAACAACACCGTCGATGACGAAGGTAATCCCCAGTGGCGCATGGCCCCCTCGCCCCATGGTCCATACTGGGAAGAGGGTCAGAAACTCGGCTATCAGGATGCCGGATCGTGGACCTTCCTCAAATCCACGCCAGAGAAGAACCGCAAGGCCGCATGGCTCTATGCCCAGTTCGTCGTGTCGAAGACCGTCGATGTGAAAAAATCCCACACGGGTCTCACTTTCATCCGCGACAGTACGGTGAATCATGAGAGCTTCACGGAGCGCGCGTCGAAACTCGGCGGCCTCGTCGAGTTCTACCGCTCTCCTGATCGGGTCAACTGGACCCCGACCGGCGTGAACGTGCCCGACTATCCCAAGCTGGCCCAGATCTGGTGGCAGCAGATCGGCGACGTGAACTCCGGTGCCTTTACCCCGCAGGAAGCGATGAACCGCCTCGCCGAGGAAATGGACATTGTGATGGGCCGGATGCAGCGCGCGGATGAACGCGGCGACGTCTACGGCGGCTGTGGCCCGCGCCTGAACGAGGAGCGTGACGAGGCGTACTGGCTGAACAAGCCCGGCTCGCCCAAGAAAAAGCTGGCGAACGAGAAGCCCAGGGGCGAGACCATCGCCTATGACGAACTCGTCAAACGCTGGGCGGCGAAGTAAACCGCTTTCTTGCCGCCCCGGTGAGCCGGGGCGGCGTAGTTTTTGTCATTCCCGCGAAAGCGGGAATCTTGTCGAACAGGTTCCCGCTTTCGTGGGAATGACACCGTTTCGGGAACCCCGATGACCCTCGAACTGCGAAACGTCACCAAGCGCGTCGGTGTGGACATGCACATCCACGAGACATCGCTGACGCTCGCACCGACGGGCTTCAACATCCTTCTCGGGGCGACGAATGCCGGGAAGACGACGCTCATCAAGATGATGGCGGGGCTGGAGCGGCCCACCTCCGGCGAAATCTGGTTTAACGGCCAGAACGTCACGGGCGTATCGCCGCAGAAACGCAATCTCAGCCTCGTGCATCAGTTTTTCGTCAACTACCCGTCCATGACGGTCTATGATAACATCGCCTCCCCTCTGAAGGTCGCGAAGGTCGGACGTGCCGAGATCGAACGCCGGGTGGGCGAGGCCGCCGATCTGTTGCGCCTGACCCCCTATCTGAAGCGCCGCCCGTCTGAGCTGTCCGGCGGGCAGCAACAGCGCACGGCGCTGGCGCGGGCTATCGTGAAGGATTCCGATCTCGTGCTGCTCGACGAACCGCTGGCCAATCTCGACTATAAACTGCGCGAGGAACTGCGCGATCAGTTGCCGGCTCTCTTCGCCGGACGCGGGGCCGTGGTCGTCTACGCCACGTCCGAACCATCCGAAGCCCTCATGCTCGGCGGCCATACCGCTACGGTCATGGGCGGACGGATCACCGAATTCGGCGAAACCGGCATGATTTATCGACAGCCGCAGGATGTCGCGACCGCACAGGTCTTTTCCGACCCTCCGATCAATATGACGGCGGCCGTGAAACGGGGCGATGAAATCTCCATCGGCGAAACCCGCTTTGCCGCACGCGGGGCGATTGCTCACAGGCCGGACGGTTCCTACACCCTCGGCATCCGCCCGCATTTCGTGACCTCGACCCCCCGTGGCCCGGATGCGGCGTCGGTC
>CAKZUT010000043.1 GCA_937922185.1 uncultured Neomegalonema sp. | reverse complement strand
AATAAGCGACACACACAAACATACAGCTCTCTTCAACAAAACCCATACATAACTATAAATAAGATGACAGCAGATCAGGCCTTATCGCGGATTGCGCGATCAGGGCATCTGTATCCTGTCCGGCCAGAAATCCGTAATTGCAGAGAAGACAGGTCCGCAGCCCCGCAGCGGCTCCGCCCAGAATATCCGTATGCAGGGTATCGCCAACCATGAGCGTCCGGGCCGGATCGACATCGCCGAGGCGGGCCAGTGCCAGATCGAAGATATCGCCGAAGGGCTTGCCGTGGAAGACGGGCCTGCATCCCCTGACACGATCCGCGAGATCATGGGCGAACCAGCCGGGTTCGAGGGACAGGCCGTTTTCCCTGGGAGCCACCAGATCGGGATTGCCCACGAGGACCGGGCGGGGCCGCGAGAGCAGGGCCTCGGCGAGGCGATCCTGCCGGGTCGGTGTCCATCCCGCGCTCCCCAGTAGAATGAACCCGTCCGCGTCATCATAAGGCGCATCCGCATCGCCCAGCGAACAGACATCCACCCCCAGTTCGTCGATTTGCGAGCTTTCGCCGGCCATGACGCCCCAGCGACGGGGTGACCCGGCTGCGAGGGCCGCTTTCAGCGCATCACGGCTCGTCACGATCTCATCGGCTGTGATATCGAAGCCGAGACGATGGAACTTGGCGAGGCTCGCGGCAGTCGGAACACCGGCGCTGTTGCTGACGATCATGACACGGCCCCCCGTCCGCCGGATCGCCGTGATGAAATCGACGGCACCGGGAATGGCCGTCTCGCCGATATTGAGGACGCCGAAGGCATCGAGCAAAATCGTGTCGAACTCCCCGACCCATGCCCCCAGATGCATCACCTTCCTGCTGTGCGAGGGGAAGTTGGCATCGGGCAGCGCCGCACGGATCGCCTCATACCGTGCGAAAGCTGTGCGCGTATCGACGGTCAAATCACCGCGCCGCGTACTCTGGCGGAGACCCATTCACTGAGGATCACGGTGCCGAAGATCACGATGATGATCAGCGTCACCTGCGGCCAGGCCAGCGTATCGAGCGACCCCTTCAGTTGCAGCCCGATGCCGCCCGCACCGACCAGCCCCAGCACGGTGGATTCGCGGATATTGATATCCCAGCGGAACACGGCGATCCCGGCGAAGGCGGGCATGATCTGCGGCACGATTCCATAGGCCATGATCTGCCAGCGGCTCGCGCCCGTCGCGGTGATCGCCTCCACCTGTCGGGTGTCGATCTCCTCGATGGCCTCATAGAGCAGCTTGGCACAGAACCCGACCGATCGGATCGCAATGGCCACCATTCCCGCGAAGATGCCGGGGCCGATGATCGCCACCAGCAACAAGGCCCAGATCAGCGAGTTGATCGAGCGGGTGGAGACGATGATGAGCAGTGCGAGAGGGCGGATGAACAGGGTGCTCGGGGTCGTGTTCCGTGCGGCCAGAAACGCAACCGGTACAGCCATGATAAGCGCGAACACCGTGCCGAGCGTCGCGATATTGAGCGTATCCCAGAGCGGCCCCCACAGCTTTTCCATATAGGACCACCGGGGCGGCATCGCGCGGCTGCCGATATCGGCGGCCACTTCCGGCGCGCCCAGCACAAAGAACCATTCCGTCGCCGAGGAGATCCGCTGCCAGCACCACAGGAAGAGGAGTGTGCCCACCAGCCATGCGCCCCAGCGCAGAAACTGACTCCGGCGGTCGCGCAGCATCCAGATCTTCGTGCCGTCCCCGGCGATGACCTGCGGCATTACTGGACCCTCGCGCGGATGATGCCGGACAGGTATTCGAGCGCCATGACAACCGCGATGATGATGATCAGGATCGCCGCCGCTGTATCGAATTCATAGCGGTCGAAAGCCGTGTTCAGCGTCGCCCCGATCCCGCCTGCGCCGACCAGTCCCAGAACGGCGGATTCGCGGAAATTGATGTCGAGCCGGTACATAGACAGGCCGATCAGGCGCGGCATGACCTGCGGCTGTACCCCATAATTGATCCACTGGCTCCAGCGCGCCCCGGTCGCCCGCACGGCTTCGGCCTGGCTGCGGTCGAGGTCTTCGATATCCTCGGCCAGCAGTTTCGCCATAAACCCGATGGTCGCGAAGGAGAGGGTGAGAAACCCCGCCATCGGCCCGAAACCGAAGATCGCGACCAGCAGGATCGCGACGATGATTTCGTTCAGGGCGCGGCTCAGGGCCACGATTCCCCGGCAGAACAGATAGATCGGCAACGGTGCGATATTGCGCGCGGCCCCCAGCGCGACAGGGATCGACAGCGCGATGCCCACCACGGTCGAGGTGACGGTCATGATCGCGCTTTCGATCAGGCCCTCGCGGATATCCGTGGCGCGCGAGGTGAAATCGGGATCGGTGAAGGCCAGCACGAACTGCCGGCCCCGGTCCAGCCCTTCCCATACCCGCATCCAGTTCACCTCCATCGACGCCATGGCCAGCACGAAATAGACCAGCCCGCCGATCAGCAGGATCCAGCGCAACCATGCGCGCCTTATGAGGGGCGGCTTCTTCCATGGCTGGCCGACCTTCGCGCTCAGCAGGTCATGGGCAGGGGTCGCGCTCACGCGGCGTCCTCGTCATCATCGACATCTCCGACCTTGCGGATTGTCTCCTTCCAGTCCTCCTCGCCATAGATGCGGGTCAGCACATCCCCGGTCAGGGCATCGGGCGGGCCGTCGAACTGCACGACGCCCCCGGTCAGGCCGATGACGCGCTGCACGAACATCTGGGCCAGTTTGACGTCATGGATATTGATGATCGCGGCCAGTCCCCGCTCCTGACACAGTTCCCGGATCAGGCGCATGATCTGGCGCGATGTCTTGGGGTCGAGCGAGGCGGTCGGCTCGTCCACCAGTAACAGGGCGGGGTTCTGGATCAGGGCGCGGGCGATGCCGACGCGCTGGCGCTGGCCACCGGAAAGCTCATCGGCGCGCTTGTCGGCCATTTCCAGCAATCCCACGCGGTCGAGCAGGCGATAGGCTTCGTCCACGTCCGATTGCGGGTACTTGCGGAAGTAGCTGCGCCAGAACCCGACATAGCCGAGTCGCCCGGACAGCACGTTCTCCATCACCGTCAGGCGCTCGACCAGCGCGTATTCCTGAAAGATCATGCCCATGCGCCGCCGCATCCGGCGCAGCCCCCCCGATCCGAGGGCCGTGATATCGGTGCCGTCGAGGATCGCACGGCCTGAACTGGGCTGGACCAGCCGGTTGATGCAGCGGATCAGCGTGGACTTGCCCGCCCCCGACGGCCCGATCAGCGCGACGACCTCCCCGTCGGGAATTTCAAGCGTCACGTCGGTCAGGGCTTTGTCGCCTGTGGGGTAGACTTTGGTGAGGCCTTCGAGACGGAGCATGAGGGGCCGATCATGGTGAGAAAGGTGTCATCCCCGCGAAAGCGGGGGTCTGTTCAAAGTGGAGCGCGATCCCCGCTTTCGCGGGGATGACATTTGGGGCGGTTAGGACCGCCCCTGCTCATCAGTTACACGAGTATTCGATCTCGTTCGCCGCATCGATCTTGCGGATCACGGCCCAGAAATCCTTGTAGTTCATGTCGAGGAACTGGCCCTCGTTGGATTTCTCGAACTCTTCCTTCAGCTTGGTTCCTTCCCAGTCAAAGCTGAAAAAGGCATGGCGGACCTGTGCTTTCAGGACGGGATGCAGGTTGTAGACGGTGCCGAAGCCCGTCGTCGGGAAGGTCTGCGACTTGTAGATCGACCTGACCTGTCCTTCCTTGACCACATCGCGGCTCAGCATCCGGCGCAGGACCGAGTTGGCGATGGAGGCCGCCGGGTAGTCCTTGTTCGCGACCCCGAGGATCGAGTTGTCGTGCTTGCCCGAATAGACCGCCTCGAAATCACGTTCGGGGATCATGTCGTAATCGGCCTTGAGGATCGCCGAAGGGGCCTTGAAGCCGGAATTGGAGGTCGGCGAGGTGAAGGCGAGTTTCTGGCCCTTGATATCCTCGACCTTCTCGATGCCGGAGCCGGGATAGGTGATGATTTCCATCTCGTATCCGAAACCGCCTTCGGGCGAGGCCATGATCGTGAACGGCTCGAAACCGGCACAGTTGACGGCCAGCGGGTTCGAGCCGGTATTGAAGCCCGAGATATGCAGGCGGCCCGAGCGCATCGCCTCGATCTGCGCGGCGTTCGACTGCACGGGGAAGAAGACGACCTTCTTGCCGGTGATCTCGGCCAGGTGATCGAGGAACTCCGACCAGACTTCCTTGTAGACCGCCGGATCTTCGACCGGGGTATAGGCGAAGACCAGCGTATTCGGGTCCAGCCAGTCATCGGGATCGGCGGGCGTGTCGGCGACCAGATCGTCGTTCCAGTCGCAATAGCGGTCGTCCAGTGTGCCGCGCGGGCACTCCTTGGCCATGGCCGGTGCGGCCCCGATGCCGATGGCGAGCGCGGCGGCGCCCATGAGGCTGATGATCTTCATGCGTCTTCCTCCCGGTATATTTTACAGGGATTGAACCGTGAAGACGGGGCCGAGTCACGCGAAATTCTGTTCCGCGTATTGCGCGTGTCTGCCAAGCGGCGACATTGAGGATATGCGCCCGAATAGAAAGACGAATCACCACGGCGTCGCGTCGATGCGGGCCGGAGTGACGGGCACTCCCTTCTGTCCCTGCGCGCAGAGACACCGCAGTTTCATATACCCTTCAACGGGATGGCCTCTTCCGGGATGCCGACCGCGCGTGCCGCGAAGACCCTCTCGCCGTCCTGTTGCAGTCGGGCGACGGCCAGTCCGGCACTCATCCAGACGGGCGAGTGATCCGGCTCGACGGGGGGTCCGAGGCGGCGCACGGCGCGGCATAGATACACATGCGCTGTCTTGCGACACCAGTATTGCTCCTCGTTCAGCCACGCATAGCGGCTGAAGGCACCGAGGCGGCGCACCGGGGCGACGCGCCAGCCGGTTTCCTCCCATATCTCGCGATGCAGGGCGGCGAGGACGCTTTCCCCCGGCTCGATCCCGCCGCCGGGCAACAGCAGATCGCCGTTCTGTTCGGCCAGCAGCATGTCGGTCCCGGACAGGATAACGGCATAGACGCCGGGTCGGTTGCGATAGGTTTTACCCGGAATGGGCGGGGGGCCGTACCGTCGCATGATCGTCGCTCTCGAAAGGGAAAACTGGCGGATGCCCGTTTCGCATCCTATCTGGGGTTTTCGCGCCGCTGCGCGATGGTTAGAGAGTGCCCATGAGCGAAGCAACCCCTTCCGATTCCATGCCGACCGGTTCCGATGCGGTCCTGCCTTTCCAGCTTGATCGTCTGGACGTGCGCGGACGTGTGGCCCGGCTCGATGTCGCGATCGACACGATCCTGACCCAGCATGATTATCCCGCTGCGATTTCCGGCCTGCTGGCCGAGGCAACGCTTCTGACCGTGCTGATCGGACAGACGATGAAGCTGCGCCATCGCTTTTCGTTGCAGGCGCGCGGCAAGGGGGCTGTCACGTTGCTGGCCACCGATTATTTCGCCCCCTCCGACGAGGGCCAGCCCGCCCGTATCCGGGCCTATGCGGGTTATGACCGCACCACCTTCGCCGAAAGCGGTCTCGAAGGTCTGGCCCTGCTGGGCGAGGGGGTCATGGGCGTGACCATTGATCAGGGCGAGGGTCTGCAACCCTATCAGGGCATCACGCCTCTCAGCGGGGCCAGCCTCGCCGAATGCATGGAACTCTACTTTGCCCAGTCCGAACAGATCGCGACGCGCTTCGCCGTGGCCTCCGCCTTTGCGAGCGAGCCGGGCAAGGAACCCGGCTGGCGGGCGGGGGGCGTCGTGATCCAGCATCTGCCGAAGGCTTCCCCCCTGATGCCCGAAGGCACCGACCGGCCCTCCGGCACCGATAGCCTGATGAGTGCGGATGATGTGGCGGCCATGGGAGAGACCCCCGATGACTGGGCCACCGCCGCCCTCAAGCTGGCTACGGTCGAGGCCCATGAGCTGCTCGGCCCGCATGTCGCCCCCGACGCCCTGCTGCGGCGTCTGTTTCACGAGGATGCGCCGCGCGTCTACGCTCCGCAGCCGGTGGAATTCGGCTGTACCTGTGACGAGAAGGCCCTTTATGCCCTTCTTTCCGGCTATGAGGCGGACACACTCGGCGATATGGCGGAAAACGGCCATATTGTTGCGGATTGTCAGTTCTGCGGTGCCCATTACAGCTTTGCGGTAGAAGACCTCGTTGGAGAGGAAAGGCAGAACCCATGACCCTCATCACCCGCCGGAACGGCATCCTGACGCTGGGGGCCTTCATGCTCGGTGCCTGTGCATCGCCGACCATACCGCTCAATCCCGATATTGCGCCCATCGCCTTCGAGGGAGGGCGTTTCCCGATCAAGGTGGATGTGATCCGTCTGAATATCCGTCCCCGCCTCGCGGCAGGGGGCGCGATTCCCGCCGATGCCGATTTCGTGGTGACGGTGGAGGATATCGCGAAGCTGTGGCCGAATCAGCGCCTTCAGGCGGTCGGCGGGGCTGCCGAGGCGGTCTGGATCATCGACGATGCCAGTGCCGTCTCGCGCCGCACGCCACAGGGCGAGGCCATTTTCGGCTCCATGCAGGTGCGCCTCGTCGTGCTTGATGCGGAGGGTGCCGAGAAGGCGAGCGCGGGGGCGCGGGTCGAATCGGAGTTGCGGATCAGCGGAACCCCGAACATCGTGACACGGCAGGAGATGCTGCACTCGATGGTCATCGAGATGGCCGCAGAACTCGACAAGCAGATGGGGGCCTCCATCGCGCGCACCCTTCCCGCGTTCATCGGGGCCACGGCGCGATAGCGTAATCTATGACCGGCTGCCGGTCAGGTCACGGGCCGTGCCGACATCCGCCGCGATCTGCGCCGTCAGGGCCTCCAGCCCGTCGAACCTGCGTTCAGGTCGGATGAAGGAGAGCAGGGCAACGGCAATCTCCGCGCCGTACAGATCACCGTCGAAATCGAACAGATGCGCTTCGAGAATCGGTACGGTCTTCTCGAAGGTCGGTCGCAGGCCGATATTCGCGACACCCGGCACCCGGCCCTGATGCGGGCCGTCCATGATCTCGACCTCGACGGCATAGACCCCGAATTTGGGGGAGAGGATATCGTCCAGCGCCAGATTCGCCGTGGGAAACGAGAGGGTGCGCCCCCGCTGATCCCCCTGTTCCACGATGCCGCGAATGCGGTGCGGTTCTCCCAGTATCGCTGTCGCTTCACCCGGATTTCCGTCGCGCAGGGCCGCTCGTGCGGATGACGAGGAATAGAGCGCCCCCTCCTCATCCGCCACGCTATCGAGCGCGGTGACCGCGAACCCGTATCGTTGCCCCAGTTCCTCCAGCGTCTCGGTATTGCCGACCCGTTTTGCGCCGAACCGGAAATCGCCGCCCACCGCCACGGCACTGACGCCGAGGTTTCGTACCAGCACTGTCGAGACGAATTCCTCGGGAGTCATCGCCGACAGGGCCGCATCGAAGGGCAGGACATAGCAGGTCTCGACCCCCAGCGCGTCCAGCTTGCGAATCTTCTCCGGCAGGCGGGTCAGCCGGAAGGGCGGGATATCCGGGGCAAAGAAACTGCGCGGATGGGGATCGAAGGTCGCGACGGCCAGCGGCGCGTCGGGCCGGGCCTCGCGGGCGGCGGCGATCACGGCCTGATGCCCCTGATGAACCCCGTCGAAATTGCCCAGGGCAAGCGTCGGTGCCGGGGGCAGGTCATCGGGCAGGTCGGTGTATCCGTGGACGATATGCATGGCGCTCCGGGGGGGTTGCCGGGGCG
This sequence comes from uncultured Neomegalonema sp., assembly GCA_937922185.1. Classification (GTDB taxonomy): domain Bacteria; phylum Pseudomonadota; class Alphaproteobacteria; order Rhodobacterales; family Rhodobacteraceae; genus JAHDDY01. Next base: position 13,395 of record CAKZUT010000043.1, on the reverse strand, counting down.
CACCCGGTCTCAGGTCGGTCGGGACGGAGCGAGAACGACCGCTTCCCCGTCCAGCACCACCGTATCGCCGACCCGGCAGGCGCAATCAAGGGTGATGCGGTTCTTTTCGCTCTGTACACCGCTGACGGTACACAGGACATCGACGGTATCGCCCGGTCGCACGGGAGCGCGGAACTTGAGGGTCTGGCTCAGATAGATCGCACCGTGGCCCGGCATCTGCTCGCCGATCACCGCCGAGATCAGGCTGGCGGTCAGGATGCCATGGGCAATTCGGCCCTTGAAGACGGTATCGGCGGCATGGGTATCGCAGAAATGCAGCGGATTGCGGTCACCGCTCGCCTCGGCGAAGGACTCGATTTCCGCATCGCTGATCCGCCGGGTCAGGCTGCGCTCCATGCCGATTTCGATCTCGTCGATATACAGGGTGGTCATGGGCGCTCTCTGAATGGTCGGCGTAATAATAATGCGTATTATCTTCCTTTCGGGTTAATTTATTATCTAGCGCAGGAATGCAAGTGCTTTTTGCGGTGCAATATCATAGGCCGTCAGCCACGATGTCAGCGCATCGGGCCTTACCGCGCCGGAAGCATCCAGCAGGGCCTCCGCGCCCAGCCCTCCGGCGATGAAGAGGCAGTCGAATCCGTTCTCCCGCGCGCCCGTCACATCCGTGGTCGGCCCGTCACCGATGGCGAGGATGCGTGACCGGGCGATATCGCGCCCCGCCTGTGCCGCGATTTTCTCCAGCGCGAGATCGTAGATGGGCCGATGTGGCTTGCCGAAGTAGCGCGCATCGCCCCCCGCCTGTTCATAGGCCTGTGCCAGTGCGCCGCCGCACCAGATGCGCCGCGTGCCCCGGTCCACCACGATATCGGGGTTCGCGCAGACCATGACGAGGCCCCGCTGCCGGGCCGCGCGGTATGTCCCGGCGTAATCCTCCGGCTGTTCGGTGCTGTCATCGAACAGCCCGGAACAGAGGATGAAATCGGCCTGCTCCAGCGTGGTCCGCTCGATATGCAGATCCTTGAACAGATCATCGTCCCGTTCCGGCCCGATATGATAGGCGCGGCGTCCGAAATTGCCGTCCCGCAATGCAGCAATCGTGGCGTCGCCCGAACTGACGATCAGATCATGCGAATCCTCCGGCGCGCCCATGCGTCCGAGCTGTTTCGCGATAGAGAAATCGGGCCGGGGGGCATTGGTGAGCAACACCACGATCCCTCCCCGCTCACGATACCCCCGCAACGCGGAGACCGCCGCCTCATAAGGCCGTTCCCCATTATGATAGACCCCCCAGAGATCACACAGCACAGCGTCATAATCGCCTGAGATATCGGCGAGGGAGTCGATGATGTCGGTCATGGGATCTCCGGGTTTTCTGCATCAGGGGCAACAGATAGTCCGTTGCGATGCTGACGGCCATGGTCAGGGCGGGGCTTCCGGTTCAAAAGCGGTGATGGGCAGGCCATTGAGGCGTGTCGTCCGTCACCCCGCCCCCATCCTGATCGAGGCTTCCTGCCTGTGGGCGCAATCGGTGCGGGGGCAGAGGATGCAGGTGGAGCCGACCGGATCGGCCCTGCCCGCCGTGCTCAGGTCAAGCCCGTCGGAATAGACCAGCCGATCCGCATGGACGATCTCGCAGGCGAGCATCAGGGCATAGGTGGGGCGCGTCTGGCCATAGGCGCTGGCCTGCGGGCGGGTGGCGCGGGCGAGCATGAAAAAGCGGTCACCGTTGGGAAACTCGGCCACCCGCGCCACGCGCAGGTCCGGTGTCTGCATGGCGGAATAGACGGCCCAGAGCGGGCAGGCCCCGCCATGGCGCGGCATCGGCAGGCGGGGCAGCGGAAAGCGTTTGGTCAGGTATCCGGCGGCATTCGCGCGCAGCATGGCGAAAGGTACGCCCTCGGCACCGGGGCGACGCAGGGTCGTGAAGCGGTGGCAGAGTTGCTCGGCACTCGCCCCGAAATGCACGGCCAGCGCATCGATATCGTAACGCATCGTCTCGGCATGGTCGTGAAATCGCGCATAGGGCAGGGTGATCGCGGCGGCGGTGTAGGCGGCCAGCGCCCGTATTCCCCGGTCCCGTCCGGCATCCGAGGCCAGTTCGGCGGCGTCCCCGACCTCCGCGCGGATGATCTCCCCGCCTTCGAGCGTTGCGATGCAGCGGGCCAGCTCGAAACGCAGGGTCGCGGGGGATGCGCTCGACGCGATTCGCAACACCTTGCTCCGTTCATCGAAAACACTGGCGCGCGGGGCATCCTCCTGTGCGACCCTCTGGATCGTGATGCCGTGGCGCTTTTCCAGACGCGCCGCGAGCGCCGCCGGATCGGCGGCCTCCCTGAATCCGAGGCTGTCCGCGAAGTCTTCCAGCACGGGAAAATGGTTCGACCGCCGATAGAGAAAATCGTCCACTTCCTCCGGCGCGGTCAGGCCCGACACATCCGCCTGCGCGCCCTCGAAGGCCCGCGCGAGGGTCCGCGCCACATCCGACAGCCGCGTGGCCTCTTCCTGAAGGATCGCATCGAAGCGCGCCCGCTGTTCGCCCTCCAGGTCGGGGGCATCGGCCACGATATCGGCCACCGAGCGGATCGCCGTCGCCGATGCCAGCATGTCATTGACGGAAGCATCGAGAACCGGGTCCTGGTTCAGCCGGTTGGACAGGGCCATGATCGTCCCCTGATCGCGGATGACCGCCCTGTGCAGGGACAGCAGCACCCGCGCCCATGGTTCGTGCTGAGCCAGCAGGTCGCGCGCGGTTTCCGGTTCGGGCCGCGCCGCGCTGTCTGTCGCGGCGGCGATTTCCAGCAGCTCGTCGAGGACGCGCCGCTCCTGCGCGCCGTCCAGCGTGCCCGTGTCCATCTCCAGCGCCTCGGCCATCCGGTTGAGCAAGGCCCCGCCGATGCTGCGCTTGTCGTGTTCGATCAGATTGACGTAGGAAATCGAGATGCCGAGGGTTCTGGCGAGGGCGGTCTGGGTCAGCCCGAGCGCCTTGCGTCGGGCGCGGACACGATGTCCGATCGGCAGGGTGCTCATGGGAACTCCGTTAGGAATCTGTCAATATTTTACAATACCTATAGTGTCAGCACATGAATTTTGACAGAATTATTCCGATATTACAACACCTTCTTGAGAATTTGACTGCCTTACCCTAGGGATGTTCGGGATGTTTTGGGCGCATGTTGCCCTTTCGGCATCCCAATAACAGTCTTTCCGGGAGGAAATCCGAATGACGTTTTCCAAGACCAATATCGGTCGTCGCGGGCTTATCAAGGGCGGTGTCGCCCTCGGAGCCGGCCTTGCCGCCCCGACCTTCTTCAACAACCGCTCCTTCGCCGCCGCGCACAGCGGCTATCTGAACGCGCCGACGGGCAAGAGCGTCACGCTCGGCTTCAACGTGCCGCAGTCCGGCCCCTATGCCGACGAGGGCGCCGATGAGCTGCGCGCCTACAAGCTGGCCGTCGAGCACCTGAACGGTACCGGCAGCGACAACGGCATGATGGAGACCTTCTCCTCCAAGGCGCTGAAGGGTAACGGCATCCTCGGCAAGAAAGTCGAATACGTCACGGGTGATACCCAGACGAAATCCGACGCCGCCCGTGCATCGGCCAAGTCGATGATCGAAAAAGACGGCGCTGTGATGATCACCGGCGGCTCGTCCTCCGGCGTGGCCGTGGCTGTTCAGGCACTGTGCCAGGAAACCGGCATCATCTTCATGGCGGGCCTCACCCACTCCAACGACACGACCGGCAAGGACCGCAAGGCCAACGGTTTCCGTCACTTCTTCAACTCCTATATGTCGGGTGCCGCTCTCGCACCGGTGCTGGCGAATGCCTACGGCAAGGACCGCAAGGCGTATCACCTGACCGCCGACTACAACTGGGGTTACACGACCGAGGAAGCCGTCACGCAGGCGACCGAAGGCATGGGCTGGGAGACGGTCAATGCCGTCAAGACCCCGCTCACCCAGACCGACTTCTCCTCCTACATCGCGCCCGTGCTTCAGTCCGGTGCGGATGTGCTGGTCCTGAACCACTACGGCGGGAACATGGTCAACTCGCTGACCAACGCCGTGCAGTTCGGCCTGCGCGACAAGGAAGTGAACGGCAAGAACTTCGAGATCGTCGTGCCGCTCTACTCCCGCCTGATGGCCAAGGGTGCCGGCGCGAACGTGAAAGGCATCTTCGGTTCGACCAACTGGCACTGGTCGCTGTCGGACGAAGGCTCCAAGGCGTTCGTGCAGTCCTTCGGCAAGAAATACGGCTTCCCGCCGTCGCAGGCCGCGCATACCTGCTACGTGCAGACGATGCTGTATGCCGATGCCTGCGAGCGCGCCGGGACGTTCAACCCCTGTGGTGTCGTCGAGGCTCTGGAAGGCTTCGAATTCGACGGACTGGGCAACGGCAAGACGCTCTATCGCGCCGAAGATCACCAGTGCTTCAAGGACGTTCTCGTCGTGAAGGGTAAGGAAAACCCCGAATCCGATTTCGACCTTCTCGAAGTCGTCGAGGTTACCCCGGTCGATCAGGTCATGTACTCGCCTGATCACCCGCAGATGGGCGGCGAGGAAGCCACGCTCGGTTCCTGCAACGTCGGCGCATAAGCCAACTCATCGTCGCGGATGGCCTTTCGGGGCCATCCGCTTTTTTCCGGCCCTTGATTCAAGGGCCGTGGTTTCGTTCATTCCGGCGGGGCGGCGACGATGGATGCCATTCTTCTCCAGATTCTCAACGGTCTCGACAAGGGGTCGGCCTATGCGCTGATCGCCCTTGGCCTGACATTGATCTTCGGGACGCTCGGGGTCGTGAACTTCGCCCACGGGGCATTGTTCATGATCGGTGCGTTCTGTGCCGTGGTTCTCTCCCGGCTGCTGAGCTTTTCCCATACGATCATCGACGAGACCCGGACTGACTTCCTCGGCAACCCGCTGAAGGTGGAAGTGCCGTATCTGCACGAATGGCTCGGCGAGGGGCTGGGCCAGACCGTCATCGAATGGTCGGTCCCGCTGGCGATTCTCTTCTCGATCCCGATCATGTTCGCGGTCGGCTATGCGATGGAGCGCGGCCTGATCCGGCATTTCTACAAACGCCCCCATGCCGACCAGATTCTCGTGACCTTCGGCCTTGCCATCGTGTTGCAGGAAATCGTCAAGTATTTCTTCGGGGCCAACCCGATCCAGACACCGGCCCCGCCCGCCTTTGCCGGTTCCTTCGATTTCGGCGCATTGGTCGGTCTCGACCCGAACACGATCATCTATCCCTACTGGCGATTGATCTATTTCAGCTTCGCCGTCCTGATCATCGGCGCGGTCTTCGCCTTTCTCAGATTCACCACCTTCGGCATGGTCGTGCGCGCCGGTATGGCGGATCGCGAGACGGTCGGCCTGCTCGGTATCGATATCGACAAGCGGTTCACGCTGATGTTCGCCCTCGCCGCCTGTGTCGCGGGGCTGGCCGGGGTGATGTATGCCCCGATCAATGCCCCCAATTATCACATGGGGATGGACTTCCTCGTCCTGTCCTTCGTGGTCGTGGTGGTCGGTGGTATGGGCAGTCTGGCGGGGGCGGTTCTCGCGGGCTTCCTGCTCGGCATCCTGGAAAGTATCGCGTCGCTGTCATGGGTGATCGACTACCTGCCCGGAATCAATCAGATCGTCATCTATCTTGTTGCGATCATCATCCTGCTCACCCGTCCGCGCGGCCTTATGGGGCGCAAGGGTGTGATGGAGGACTGACACCATGTTTGGCCTGAACCGCAACGACACGCTCCTGCTGATCGTGGTCGCTCTGCTGACGATGCTCGCCCCGTTCCTGCTCAATCCCTTCCCGGAAGGCTCGTCGCTGGCGCAGTTCAACGGCGGGTATCCCGACCTGATGCAGCGTTTCGTGATCTTCGGCATCTTCGCGATCGGCTTCAATATCCTGTTCGGCCTGACCGGCTATCTCTCCTTCGGTCACGCGGCCTTTCTGGGGGTCGGTTCCTACGCCGCGATCTGGATGATGAAGCTGCTGACGATGAACGTGATCCCGGCGATCATTCTCTCCGTCATCGTGGCCGGTCTGTTCAGCCTGCTGGTCGGCTATATCTGCCTGCGCCGGTCGGGGATTTACTTCTCGATCCTGACACTGGCCTTTGCCCAGATGTCTTATGCGCTGGCCTATTCGGTTCTGACGCCGATTACCGGCGGCGAGACAGGGTTGCAGCCCAAGCTCAACGATCCGCGCATCCTCGATGCGGCGGTCGGATCAGGGGTGACGCCAAGGGCGAACCTGTTCGGCATCGAGATGGGGACGTCGTGGCAGATGGACTGGAACGGCTGGGTCTTCACCTTCAATGCCGGGTACTATCTCGCCGCGATTATCATGCTGATCGCCTTCTATCTCTCGATCCGCATCTTCCGGTCGCCCTTCGGCCTGATGCTGCGCGCCGTGAAGACGAACCAGAACCGCCTGAACTATACCGGCGTCAATACCAAGCCCTATACCCTCGCGGCCTTCGTGATCTCCGGCATGTATGCCGGTCTGGCGGGGGGGCTGCTGGTGGCGATGGATACGCAGGTCGGGCCTGAACGGATGTTCTGGACCGCCTCCGGCGAGGTCGTCCTCATGACCATTCTCGGCGGTGTAGGTACGCTGATCGGGCCTGTGCTGGGCGCGGGATTGATCAAGTACATGGAAAACATCCTCTCCAAGATCAACGAGAGCCTGCTGGAAGCATGGTTCGCCTTCATGCCCGACGCCGTGTCCGACGTTATGGTCACGCTGCTCAGTCTCTTCGTCGGCAAGGGCTGGCATCTGACGCTGGGCCTGCTGTTCATGATCGTCGTCATCTTCCTGCCCGGCGGTCTTGTCGGGGGATTGATCGGCGGTGGCCGCAGGATGTTCCGCTCGAATGATCGCAAGGCCACGCGCAAGACGAAGAGCAATCAGACACCGCCCACGTCACAGACAGCGGAATAGGAAAGGCGACGATATGGCGATCCTTCAGGTCCGCAACGTCTCGAAACGCTTCGGCGGTCTTCAGGCCCTCAATGACGTGAACCTCTCCGTGGAGAAGGGCACCGTCCATGCAATCATCGGCCCGAACGGGGCCGGGAAATCCACGCTGCTCAATTGCTTCGTCGGTCGGCTCATACCCGATACCGGCACGGTGATGTTCGACGGCAAATCCCTGCTCGGCATCAAGCCGCACCAGATCAACCAGATCGGTGTCAGCCGCGTATTCCAGACGCCGGAGATTTTCGGTGACCTGACGCTGCTGGAAAACGTGATGATCCCGACCTTCGCGCACCGGGACGGTGCCTTCAAGGTGAACTGGTGGAACCGGGCCGACCGTGAAAGCGACGTGCAGGATCATGCCGAGGCGATCCTTCAGGAAATCGGCCTCTACGAAAAGCGTCTGGAAATCGCCGATTCCATGTCGCGCGGTGACAAGCGACGGCTGGAAATGGCCATGTGCCTGTCACAGGATCCCAAGCTGCTGCTGCTCGACGAGCCGACGGCGGGGATGTCCCGCGCCGATACCAACGCGACCATCGACCTGCTCAAGCGCCTGGGCGAGACTCGCGGTCTCACCAAGGTCATCATCGAACATGACATGCATGTCGTCTTCTCGCTGGCCAATTATATCTCGGTGCTGGCTCAGGGTACAGTGATCGCCGAGAACACGCCCGAACTCATCAAGGGCGATCCCCGAGTGAAAGAAGCCTATCTGGGAACGGAAGCGGAATGACCGATACATCCATCGAAAACCGTCCGGCCAGCGCCACCGACTCCGCGCGCCTCGCCGGGACCAACCGTTTCTTCTCTGCCACGGATATCCACGCCTATTACGGCGAAAGCTATATCGTGCAGGGCGTCAGCCTTGAGGTGGACCGGGGCGAGGTTCTGGCCCTGCTGGGCCGTAACGGGGCGGGCAAGACCTCGACCCTGCGCGCCATTGCACGGGTCGGCACGCCGGAGGTGCGTCAGGGCGAAATCTGGCTGGACGGTCAGGCGCTGCACGAGATGAAATCCCACGAGGCCGCCATCGCGGGCGTCGGACTGGTGCCGGAGGATCGCCGGATCATTCAGGGCCTGACGGTTCAGGAAAACCTCGAACTCGCGCAGATCGCCGAGCCGATCGGCTGGCCTATCGAGTTGCTCTACGAGCGGTTCCCGCGCCTTGCCGAGCGCCGCAAGCAGGAAGCGACCACCATGTCCGGGGGCGAACAGCAGATGCTGGCCGTCGCCCGCGCTCTGGCCCGGAACGTCAAGCTGTTGCTGCTGGATGAACCCTATGAGGGCCTTGCGCCCGTCATCGTGCAGGAAATCGAACGGATCGTCCGCGAGATCAAGGAGGCGGGCATCACCACGATCATCGTGGAGCAAAATGCCGTCGCCGCCCTCAAGCTGGCCGACCGTGCCGTGATCCTCGACAGTGGCGAGGTCGTCTTCGACGGTACCGCCGAAACGGTGCTGAACGACGAGGAACTCCGCCATCAGTATCTCGCGATCTGATCGCTCCGCGCTCTCGCCATCGTCCCGCAAATACCCTAGAATTGCGGGTGCGGGAGGATGCTATGGCGAAAGACGATTACTGTTTCCCGGATGAAGCCGCGTTTCTGGCGTGGGTCCGCACCCGACCCCCCGCCGAACGCTGGCACTATGTGGGCGGCTATGCCGTTCTGTCCGACGGCCTGTGGGACGGCGAGCACTGGCACGCCCCGCCACCCGCCCGTGCGGGAATGCGCGAGCGCATCGCCCGCGCCATCCTCGCCCGCCGCCGCCCCGATTTCAGCACGACGGAAAAGTTTCTCGACTGGTCCAATCGCCGGAAGGACGATCCGTGACGTCCCCGCAGATCCATGCCATCGTCCCGATTCTCCGCAGCTTCGATGAGGCGGCGACCCGCGACTTCTATTTGCGGTTTCTGGGGTTCGAGGTCACGTTCGAGCATCGCTTCGAGCCGGACGCGCCGCTCTATCTCGGGGTGCGGCTCGGCGGATGCGAATTGCACCTGTCGGAACATTACGGCGATGCCACCCCCGGCTCTGGCCTGCGGATCGAGATGGAGGATGTCGATGCCTTTCACCGCGTCATCAGCGAACGCGGGCATCCCAATGCACGGCCCGGCATTCAGGATCAGGAATGGGGCTGGCGCGAGGTGACCGTCAGAGATCCCGGCGGCAACCGCCTCGTCTTTTGCTCCCGCATCGAAAGTATCTGACCGGCCATGTTCGATCTGCGCGATATGCAGCTTCTCGTCGCTCTGGCGCAGCGGGAGCATTTTGCCAGGGCTGCGGCGGATTGCGGCATCTCGCAACCGGCCTTCTCGGGCCGTATCCGTAATATGGAAAAGGATTTCGGCGTTCCGCTCGTCAAGCGCGGCAACCGCTTTCTGGGCCTCACCCGCGAGGGCGAGGTCGTGCTGCAATGGTCGCGCAAGATGCTGGCCGATGCCGAGGGGCTGCGGCAGGAGGTGGCGGCGCTGAAAGGCAATCTGACCGGCAGGCTGGCGATCGGCGCGGTGCCGACCGCTCTGTCCTTCATCGCGCAGGTGCCCGCCGCCCTGCGCGCCCGTCATCCCGATCTGACGCTGGAGATCATATCCGCCTCCTCCACCGCGATCCGCCGGGGGCTGGAGGATTTCAGTCTCGATGCGGGGCTGACCTATATCGACGGCGAGGCCGAGCCGGGCTTTCGGATACAGCCGCTCTATGACGAGACCTATGTTCTGCTGTCGCCCCCCGCTCTGGCCCCCCGCCGCGAGGGGACAGTGACCTGGGCCGAGGCCGCCATCCTGCCGCTCTGCCTGTTGACGCGGGATATGAACAATCGCCGGATCATCGACGCTGTTTTCGCCGATGTGGGGGCGGTGCCGAAGCCGGTCATGGAAACCAATGCTTTCACGGCGGCCTTCTCGCAGGTGGCGAGCGGCGCGGCGGCGACCATCGCGCCGGTCAAGCTGGCCGACAGCCTGCCGCTTGTGCCGGGGACGGTGCGGCTCGATCTGGTCGAGCCGCAGGTGCGCCACCGCATCGGGCTGGTAACGGCGGAACGCGACCCTGCTCCGCCCTCGCTGACCGCATTGGCCGATGTGCTTGAGGGATTGATCCGTTTATGACGGTGTGCTCGTGCCAGTCATGTCATCGACCCGTCACGCGATCTTTTGCACCGCGATCACATCGGCCTGAATGGCGTCGCCATCCTTGATCCATGCTCTGATACGCCTGGGCACGCCGTCCACCCCGTCGGTCACGAACACACATCCGTCCCTGTCGGGTTCGAGCATCACCCGCGTCCCCCCGACCGTTCCCTCGCCCGCCAGTGCCACCCAGTTGCCTTCCGTATCGACCGTGCCGTCATCCAGGGCGATATCGACGGCGGGGCCGGTGATGAACCCCCTGTCATCCGTGGTGATCGAGACGAATTCCGCCCCGTGATCGTTCGGGGCGAGCATGTAGACCATGCTCAGGGTGCTGCCGTTTTCCCCGGCCCTGCGCGCCACGCCCTGAAGGCCGGGGCTGAGCAGCAGAAAGGCTTCCTGCGTGGTCGGCGCTTCCTGCAGGGCCAGAGCCGCACGGCCCTCCTGCACCCCGGCACCATCCGCGACCGTGCCGGTCGTGGTGGTGGTGGGTGCTGGCCCCCCCGCTTCGGTAAGGGCCGGGGCCGCCGTCCGCTCCGCCCCTGTCGTGATGACCGGCCCGTCCGTCCGCAGGGCGGTCGTGAGACCGGCCTGTGTTCCCGCCCCCGGTGCCGACGAGGAGGCGGGTGACGTGGATGTATTCGTTGCCGTTGCCGGGCCGGAAAGAGGGCCGTTCTGCGTCCCCGATGCCATGGCAGGCGAGCGGGCGGAACTGGCTTCTCCGGGTTGTTTCGCGATGCCCCCTTCCAGCCCCGCGCCCGCTTTGCCGGAGGCATCGCCCATCATCTTGCCTGTCGCACCGTCCTTGCCGAATGCCTGTGCCATGGCGCTGTCCCGGAAGCCCTCGGCCTTCGACATCAGCGTATCGGCGGCTTTTCCCAGCGTCGCCATGGCGGTTCTGGCCGCGTCGGTGGTCTGGGTCATCGCCTTGGTAAGGGCGTTGCGGGTGGAATCCTGCATTCCTTTCAGGATTTTGCCCGCCTGAGTGTCCTTGAAACTCGCGCCAACGCGCTCCGATGCCGGTGCCGTGCGCTTTGAACTCGCGGCAAGACCGGTACGGATATTGGTTTCCGCAGGGGCTTTGCCGGATGAGGAGCGAGCAAGCTCACGCGACATCACCTGCTCGAAGCGCGACTCCGATTGCTGTGCCGGACTTGCGGCTGTTGCCCCGTCTATACGCATCACTCATTCTCCAGTCTTTCGACCGTCGCCGGTTGGAAGTACCATAATGGGACGCTTCTTGCCAATGTCTCGATTTAATTGTGTCTGAAAGACAATATGACGCGAAAGTCAGTCAGGCGGAGCAAAGGGCTTGCCGACGATAAACTGAGCAACATCCATCATCCGCGAATCCGATTTGAATGTCGGGATTGTTTCATCCTTGATCGGCACTGAACAGATTACGATCAGGAATGCGCTATGGCCCCGCTCGATGATACGCAAGGCGTCTGGAAATCCGGTCGCGGCAAGGGCCGCAAGACCCCGAAAGGCCGACAGGTAGAGCCGCAGGCCCTGCGTGATATCGAGGCGCTTCTGGGTGCGGATGCCCTGCGCCGCGATCTGCTGATCGAATACATGCACCGTATTCAGGATACCTATGGCCACCTCTCCGCCGCGCATCTCGCCGCGTTGGCCGACCGGATGAAGCTGGCCATGGCCGAGGTCTACGAGGTCGCCACTTTCTATGCCCATTTCGATGTGGTGAAGGAAGGGGAGGCCCCTCCGCCCGACCTGACGATCCGCGTCTGTGATTCGCTTTCCTGCGAACTGGCCGGGGCGCAGGCGCTGAAGACCGCGCTGGAGGGCGGGCTTGACCCCGCGAAGGTCCGCGTGCTGCGCGCGCCCTGCATGGGGCGCTGCGATACCGCGCCGGTGCTGGAAATCGGCCATAACCACATTGATTTCGCGACCCCCGAGAAGGTGAACGCGGCCATCGCGGCGGATGACACCCACGCGCATGTTCCCGAATACGAGGCTTTCGACGCCTATGTCGCCGGGGGCGGATATGCGACGCTCAAATCCCTGCGGGACGGCGCGAAGACGCCCGATCAGGTGCAGGACGAGTTGCTGGCCTCCGGGCTGCGCGGCATGGGCGGGGCGGGCTTTCCGTCAGGCAGGAAATGGTCCTTCGTGCGCGCCGAGGCAGGCCCGCGCTACATGGCCGTGAACGGCGACGAGGGCGAGCCGGGAACGTTCAAGGACCGATACTTCCTCGAACGTCAGCCGCATACCTTCCTCGAAGGCATGTTGATCGCCGCCTGGGCCGTGGAGGCCGAAACCGTCTTTCTCTATATGCGCGACGAATACCCCGCCGTGCTGCATATCCTCGCCACCGAGATCGCCGCGCTGGAAGCCGCCGGAATCGTGGAGCCGGGCTATATCGACCTGCGCCGGGGCGCGGGGGCCTATATCTGCGGCGAGGAATCCGCGATGATCGAGAGCATCGAGGGCAAGCGCGGCCTGCCGAGGCACCGTCCGCCCTATGTCGCGCAGGTCGGCGTCTTCGACCGTCCCACGCTGGTCCATAATATCGAGACGCTGCACTGGGTCTGTCGCATCGCCCGCGAGGGGCCGGATTGCTTCGGCGAGCATGGCACGAACGAGCGCAAGGGTCTGCGGTCCTACTCCGTCTCTGGCCGCGTGAAGGAGCCGGGGGTCAAAATTCTGCCTGCCGGATCGACGATCATGGACCTGATCGACGCCTCGGGCGGGATGCTGGATGGCCACGAGTTCTACGCCTACCAGCCCGGCGGCCCGTCCTCCGGCCTGTTGCCCGCGACGATGAACGACATCCCGCTCGATTTCGACACGCTCCAGCCGCATGGCAGTTTCATCGGATCGGCGGCGGTCGTGGTGCTGGGGCATCAGGACAAGGCCCGCGATGCGGCGCTGAACATGCTGCGCTTCTTCGAGGATGAAAGCTGCGGGCAATGCACCCCCTGCCGCGTGGGCTGCGAGAAAGCCGTCAAGCTGATGGAACGCGATCAATGGGATGCGGAACTGCTCACCGACCTGTGCGAGACGATGGTGGATGCGTCGATCTGTGGGCTGGGGCAGGCGGCGCCGAACCCGATCCTGCTGACGATCAAGCATTTCGGCGACGAGATTTGACGTGAGCGTAAACTCAATAACTACGTCTGGACTGTTCGCGCGCCAAGGACGGCAGGGTAGTGCATACGAAGCTTTGCGCACCCAAGCGCCTCAAGATCTTCGCGACTGTTTGAGCGCAATGTTTGACGCCAATGAGCCTTATCTCGATGGGAGTTTTGCTAAGAA